>CAIYUV010000067.1 GCA_903929475.1 uncultured Spartobacteria bacterium | reverse complement strand
GCCTCGTCACCTTCTTTTTCCCAGCATACTCTCCCTGCGCGAAACTCATTTGGTGTTTCATGCATCCCTCTCTACCAAACTCACCCTCCAATGACTCGCTTTTTCTGCAGCACGGAGCGATTAAATCAGCGTTTCCTTAGTGGATAACGCCGACAAGCTCAAAATATCGTGACGGTTCGCAACTAGTAAAGCATGCGCGTTACCGTAAAATTCCCGCTCTGGCTATGAACTGAATGGATCTAGCGGAGTAACTCCCACGAGATTGTGAGGTTCGTATTCTCCGCCGTGGCCTTGTTGGAATCGCTCCTTGCACAGAAAGTGGTTGGCAGACGAAAGCATTGTTGGGCCGAAATATTTATGTAGGACAGTCTTTGTCTGTCTCGGGCCATATCATTGGCGGCCAACACCGCCATGTCTCAAAACTTCATGCCCACGCTTTCCAAATCCAAACTCATCGCATTTCGCCAGTGCCCCAAGCGTCTGTGGCTAGAAGTGCATCGGCCGGACCTGCGCGAGGATTCTCCCCAGACTCAGGCGCGATTTGAAGTCGGCTATCAGGTGGGTGACATCGCCAAACGCATCTATGACCCGGAGGGAATCGGCGCGGTCATTGATTTCAAAACCGAAGGATTCAAAGGTGCATTTGAACGCACGAAGGTGCTGGTGGCAAATTTCCGCCAGCCTGTGTTTGAGGCTGGATTCAAGGCGGCGGGTGCGCTGGCTTTTGCGGATGTGTTGATGCCCGCGTCTGAAAACGGACAGCCCGTCTGGCGGATGGTCGAGGTGAAATCCTCAACGGATGTTCGTGATTATCATCGTGACGACATTGCGGTGCAGACTTTCGTGGCGAAAGAGGCGGGTGTGGCTTTGAAGTCCGTCGCGCTCGCCCACATTGACAGTTCATGGGTTTATCCTGGCGATGGAGATTACCGCGGATTGCTGACCGAGGCGGATCTCACCGCAGATGCCTTTGCGCGATTGGGGGAAGTCAGGGAGTGGATTGCAGACGCGCAGAAGATTGTGGCCCTGCCCGATGAACCAACGGTGGCCGTCGGCCCGCAATGTCATGATCCGTTTGATTGCGGCTTTTGCACCTACTGCAACAAGGACATCCCGCAGCCGGAATACCCGGTTGACTGGCTGCCGCGACTTTCACCTTCCCAACGCACGCAACTCGCCGAACAAGGCGTCAACGATTTGCGCCATGTGCCCGATGAACTGCTCGGCGACACGCAGATGATGGTGAAGGAGCACACGCTGGCCGGGACGGTGCGCTTTGATGCCGCCGGAGCCGCAGAGGATCTCGCTCCCTACGGATTGCCCGCATACTTCCTCGACTTCGAGAGCGTGCAGTTCGCCGTGCCGATTTGGAAAGGCACGCGCCCATACCAGCAGATCGTTTTTCAATTCAGCCTGCACAAACTCGATAAGTCCGGAGACCTCATCCAAATCGGCTGTCTCAATCTCTCCGGCGAAGATCCTTCCGAAGCAATCGCGAGGGAATTGATCAAAGTCTGCGGCAAGAAAGGGCCGGTGTTTGTTTATCATGCAGGATTTGAAACGGCCCGCATCCGCGAGCTTGCCGAGCGTTTTCCCGAACTGTCCAAGCCGCTGCTGGCCATCAACGAAAGAGTGGTGGATCTCCTGCCCATCGCCCGCAACCGCTACTACCACCACAGCCAGCAGGGAAGCTGGAGCATCAAAGCCGTGTTGCCCGCCGCAGTCCCCGAGCTGAGCTACGGCACACTGGATGGCGTTGTGGATGGCGGCACGGCCATGAACGCATATTGCGAGGCAATCCAGCCCGGCACCACGCCGGAGCGCAAACGCGAAATCGAAAAGCAACTCCTCGCCTATTGCCGCATGGACACGCTGGCGATGGTCCGGCTCTGGGAGTTTTTCACCGGGCGAAAAGGCATCAACAAAAATAGCGAGATCTGAGTTTTATGTCACCGCTTCGCTGTATTCACCAACATAAACCGTGTGGCATCTAGTGAGTCAGCGCAGCGTGTGGCGTATGCCTACCACATCGTGAATTGCGGTTCATCGGGATCATGCAGCAATAGTCTCTTGGCAACAGCCTGCACAATCCATCATTTAGCCCCTCCCGCGCTACAATTCAGATACTAACCGAGACTCCAGCGGCATCGCTCCACATTCCCCTTTCCCTAGCTATTTCTATTAGTCTGGAACGAAATGCGGCGCGAAATCCAATTTTGTCTATAAGTTCATAAGCACCGACCGTTCGCATTCTAGCGTATCGCGTGAAAAAGTAACCTTGAAGATCGGAGGGAGTGGAATTGATAGGATTTTTGGTTTTAGGGTTTACTTCTTGAAAAATAAACACCCTCCCGGATTCTGAGCCTTTGAGTGCAAGCGCCACGCCAAGCTCAAATAGGACATTAGTATTGTTTTCCGTGATGTCGAAAATGAGGATATCGGTATCCATACAACGTTTTATTAGGTTATTTAGGAGCATCGTTCCATGCATTGCGCGCATTCTTGAGATACGACACTTAAAAGAAGCCGGTGATTTTCTTTTTTTTGACTGTTCTGTGACCTCTTTGGCTACTTTGACGGCTACCCCTTTGATAAATTGCCAGCGTGGGTCTCGGTTTGGAGCTTTTTTCTTATCCCATTCGTAAGCAACCCGGATTGTTAGCGGAGCGCTCGTGCATGGATGGATGAGGGTTTCTTTGGAGTTCATAGGCTAATGTGGGTATTGACATGACTCCACCGACCCCCAGTGGTAGTGTTTTCTGCGATGACAGAGGATTATCCACGCACGCTGCTGGAACTGGAACGGCGCTTCAGTGACGAAGCGGGTTGCCGCGCCTATCTGTTTGCCTTGAG
>CAIYUV010000066.1 GCA_903929475.1 uncultured Spartobacteria bacterium | reverse complement strand
CTCAAGGCAAACAGATAGGCGCGGCAACCCGCTTCGTCACTGAAGCGCCGTTCCAGTTCCAGCAGCGTGCGTGGATAATCCTCTGTCATCGCAGAAAACACTACCACTGGGGGTCGGTGGAGTCATGTCAATACCCACATTTTACGAAGACGAGACTGCACTCTTGACGCTTGCACTTCACGCGTTGCCGGGCACGCTTCGCGGCCTTTCGATGAAGATTCAACGCGCACTAATTTCTGTTTCGGACAAGGCGGGGCTTGTGCCCTTTGTAAAAGAACTGGCGGGTATGGGGGTGGAGATCATCTCCACCGGCGGCACTGCAAAACTCCTGGCGGCCGAGGGGCTGAAGGTGATCGAGATTTCGCAATACACAGGCTTTCCCGAGATGATGGATGGACGCGTGAAGACGTTGCACCCGAAGGTCCACGGTGGCCTCCTGCATCTGCGCGACAACGCCGAGCATGTGGCGCAGGCAAAAGCACACGGCATCGAAGCCATAGACCTCGTGGTCGTGAACCTCTATCCGTTTGAAGCGACGGTCGCGAAGCCGGGCGTGACGCTGGAGGACGCCATCGAAAACATAGACATCGGCGGCCCCTCGATGCTGCGTAGCGCAGCGAAGAACTACCGCAGCGTGACGGTCGTTGTTGATCCCGCAGACTACGCCGAAGTCATCGAGACCATGAAGGCCAACAAAGGAGGCACGACGCTGCAACTACGAGAGCGGCTCGGGATCAAAGTTTTTGTGACCACTTCGAAATACGACGGCGCGATCGCCAACTTCCTCAACAAGGAAAAGGAATGCGGAAGCGGCTTCAGCCTGTGTCTGCCACGCCTGGCGCAACTTCGCTACGGCGAAAACTCCCATCAAAGCGCCGCGCTCTACGGACGCTGGGATGAGTATTTTGAAAAGCTCCATGGCAAGGAATTGTCGTATAACAACATCCTGGATATCACAGCGGCGGCGGAGTTGATGGACGAATTCACGGAGCCGACCGTAGCGATTCTCAAGCACACGAATCCATGCGGTGTTGGTAGCGATGCGGATTTGCGTGCTGCGTGGGACAAGGCGTTTGCCACGGATAGGCAGGCGCCGTTCGGTGGCATCATCGTGACAAACCGCCCGCTCACGCTCGCGCTCGCGGAGGCAATCAGCGAAATTTTCAGCGAAGTGATCATCGCGCCGGACTTCGAGCCGGATGCCAGAGCACTTTTGCAGCGGAAGAAGAACCTGCGCCTCATGCGTCAACTTCGTCGCGTCTCGGAGCCGGAAGGGAAGGACGACCTCGTCATTCGCAGCATCGCCGGAGGGGTGCTGGTCCAGAACCGTGACAACTACGCTGACGAAAAACGTGATGTGGCGACGGCGCGCAAACCGACTTCCGATGAGCTTGCGGCGATGGAGTTTGGCTGGAAAGTAGTCAAACACGTGAAGTCCAACGCCATCGTGTATGCTGCGAAGGATCGCACGCTCGGTGTCGGCGCCGGGCAGATGAGCCGCGTGGACAGTTCGCGCATCGCGGTGAGCAAGGCGAAGGACGCGGGGCTTTCACTCAAAGGCAGCGCAGTCTGCTCGGACGCATTTTTCCCCTTCGCTGACGGCCTCGTCGCCGCAGCCGAGGCGGGTGCGACCTGTGCCATTCAGCCGGGTGGTTCTGCGCGTGATGCGGAGGTCGTCGCTGCTGCCAACGAGCACGGAGTCGCCATGCTGTTCACTGGCGCACGGCACTTCCGTCATTAGTCTGCCCGCTGTGCCATGAAACTGGGCGTCAACATTGACCACATCGCCACGCTGCGTCAGGCACGTTACGTTGGGGACATTGATGCGCACAATGCCGAGCCGGACGTGCTCGGTGCGGCTGCGATTTGCGAGAGGGCAGGGGCGGAAGGCATCACCGTGCATCTGCGCGCTGACCGCCGCCATATTCAGGATGCGGATGTTTTCCGCCTGCGCGAACGCATCACAACGAAGCTCAATCTCGAAATGGGAAACACGCAGGAGATTTTGGAGATTGCACTGCGCGTGAAGCCGGAGGACGTGTGCCTCGTGCCGGAGAATCGCCGCGAAGTCACCACCGAGGGAGGACTCGACGTCGCCGGGCAACTCGAAGCACTGCGCCCGACAGTCTCACGTCTGCGCGCCGCCGGAGTGCGTGTGAGCATGTTCATCGAGCCATCGTTCGAGCAAATTACTGCATCGCACGCGCTTCGTGTAGAGATGATCGAATTGCATACCGGCGCATTTGCCAACTCACAGGGCGACGCGCAACTCGCCGAACTTGCAAGGCTCCGCGACGCGGCAGTATTCGCCCACTCACTCGGCCTGCAAGTCAATGCAGGCCACGGCATCAACTACACCAACATCGCCCTCATCCGCGAACTGCCGCACATCGTGGAGTTGAACATCGGCCACAGCATCGTCGCCCGCGCGCTGACCGCCGGTCTCGGACAAGCCGTGCGCGACATACTCGCAGCGATGCAAAGGCCATGAGGATCATCGGCATCGGCGTGGACATCGTGGAAATCGCGCGCCTTGACGCTGCCATCCAGCGGCAGGGGCGCGCATTTATAGATCGCTGTTTTCTCCCTAACGAACAGGCCTACTGCGACACTCATCGCGAGCCCGCGCGTTGCTACGCAGCGCGCTTCGCCGCCAAAGAAGCGGTGGCAAAAGCCCTCGGAACCGGCATCGGTGCGCAACTTGCACTGCTCGACATTGAGATTCGCCGCAAGGCGAGCGGCGAGCCTTTCATCGTCCTCCACGGCACCGGCGCAGAAACCGCAAAGCGCCTCGGCATTTCCCAAATCCTCATCAGCCTCAGCCACAGCGAGCATTACGCCGTGGCAAACATCACCGCCTCCGGAGACTAGCTGTCGCCCCTATTCAACAAAATGTTGTTCGGCAGCCTTTGGAAGGACGAGCGGTTCCACGTGCCAGTCGAAATACAAAGCGTTTCGGTGATTATTGTGAACCGGCCTGGATGACATTCGCTGCACCCACTTCTCAGTTTTTTCGTTAATGCCCATCAGCTTTGCCAGCACCTGATCCGCTTCCGTCAGCGCCCACATTTTAGAAAGCTCAACTGGGAATTGTCTTTCACCAATGACACGCGTCCATTTTTTGAGTTGCGAGAGCTTTAGCGGATGATTTTCGCCTGCACCCCATGCCGGTTGCGAGAAGGCGGGCAGCACCTGCGTGTTCACGAGAAAAACAGGTGCGTCCGTGGCGTGTTCCCCATTTTCCCATGCCGGGAAGGTGAAAATCGTTCTTGCTCCACCAGCGCCGCTTCCTGAATTCGCAGGTTGTTCGAGATAGCGTTCAATGTATTTCAGCAACTGGCCGTCGCGAGGCGGCTTCCCTGCGGCATCCAGCGTGTATTGGTCCTGCGAAAGCGGTCCCGGCAGTTGCTCGTCGTGATCTGCAGCGTAGGCGGCGATGGCCTTGCCGATGAGTTGCATGTTTCTTACGCAAACCGCCGAGTTTCCGCCTTGCCTCCAGCGCATCACGAACGGCACGACGAGCGCGAGAAACAAAACAATGATGCCCAGCACGACTATGATCTCAATCAAGGTGAATGCACGGTGCTGACGGTGTGGTTTCATGGATAAATGAGGGCGCGCAATGAAGCACTGTCACCTTCTCTTTGAAAGCGGAGTTTTCCCATTCGTGCGTAAAAATTTGCGCTGGCGTCATTGGGGAAACTTGCTTTCATGCGCGCCCGCAACGAGAAAATGCGCGCTTAGCTCAGTGGTAGAGCGCTTGCTTCACACGCAAGAAGTCGCAGGTTCGAACCCTGCAGCGCGCACCATTTTCTCGTTTTGACCATTGTATGGCGCTGTTGGGAATG
>CAIYUV010000065.1 GCA_903929475.1 uncultured Spartobacteria bacterium | reverse complement strand
TGACTCTGCGCTTGCCGTGGGGCGGTTGTTGCTCTTCCACTCTGCGTGCAATGATTGTCACGACCGCACAACTATACAAAGTCGCCTACGGAAAATTCGCCGTCGGCGCTTACAACATCAATAACGCCGAGCAGACGATGGGGCTTTTCCGGGGCTGCATGGACAGCCAGGCGCCGTTCATCATCCAGATTTCCAAAGGGGCGCGCAAATACACGGACAAGCGGATGCTGGAGGCGATTATCCGCAGTGCGTCGGAGATTTTTCCCGATGCGATTTTTGCAGTGCATCTCGATCACGGCGATGAGGCGACTTGCTACGACTGCATTGATTCCGGTTTTTATTCCTCGGTGATGATTGATGCGTCGCACGATCCGTTTGAGGAAAATGTGGCCATCACCAAGCGCGTGGTGGATCGCGCTCATGCGAAGGGCATCACAGTCGAGGCGGAACTCGGAATGCTAGGCGGCGTGGAGGAGGACATCGCGGTGGACGAAGGCAATGCGTGCCTGACGAATCCCGACGAAGCGGTGGAATTCATCGAGCGCACGGGCTGCGATGCGCTCGCGGCGGCCATCGGCACTTCGCACGGGGCGTATAAATTTCGCGGCCAGCAGTCGCTGCATTTCGAGGTGATCGAGGGCATTCGCGACAAGCTGAAAGCAGCGGGCCATGCGCCGATCCCGATCGTGATGCACGGCTCCTCGTCGGTGCCGAAGGAAGAGGTTGCTCGCATCAACGCAGCCGGCGGCACGCTCGACCCGAGCGCCTGCGGTGTGAACGAAGAAGAGTATCTGCCCGCCGCGAAGCTGGGCGTGACGAAGGTGAACATTGATACCGACGGCCGCCTCGTGTGGACGCGCGTTCACCGCGAGTTCTTCCGCGACAAGCCGTCCGAATTCGATTTCCGCCCGCCGGGAACGACTTTCCAGACTGAATACGCGAAATTCATCGCACACAAAAACCAGAAGCTCGGCAGCGCAGGAACGCTCGCTGAGATTCGCAAATCCCTATGACCATGAAAAACCTCGAAACCAAATCACCAATCCTCCTCGCCGCGCTGGCGATGTTCACTTTCACCGCCGCGCCGATGCACGCGGCGGATAAAGTGGACGCGCTGCGCGTTGCAAAAATCGCCACGGACTATCTCGCCAAACAAGGCGCGGGCGCTCCGCAAATTGTGAGCATCACGCTCGACAGCGGCACCGTGTTGAACGTGAAACAATCGTGGGTGGTGCGCTGGTCCGCGCCGCTCGGCTCGGAGGGCCAGCGGGAAGTCGGGTTGCGCGTGAAGCTCGACGGCAGCGTCATACGTCTCGTCGAGGACACAAAAGCACATTCGATGCGCAACCCAGCCGCCTACGACATCCGCTAGGCGATGAAGAAGGGCACGCGGTTTCTTTCGCCCTTCGGCATCACGCAGATCCTCATGGCGGCGGCTGTGATTGCCGCACTGTGCATGGCCTACGAGCCGTGGCGCTGGGGAAAAGTGAAGGACGCCGTGCGTGCAAGTTCGCCCGGCGTGGTGTCCATTGATGCCGCAAGGCTTCAGGAATGGATTCCTGCAAAAGACAGACCTCAGCCGGTTTTGCTCGATGTGCGTTCGCAGGCGGAATACGACGCCGGTCATTTGCCCGGAGCACGACGACTCAGTGCGGACAAAACACCTGCGGACATCGGCTTCGATGACAAAGAAAAGACGCGCTTCGTGCTGTATTGCAGCGTGGGATTTGATTCGGCGTCAGTCGCATCCAGTTTGACTCAGCGCGGGTATAAAGAGGTGCAAATTTTGGAAGGTGGAATTTTTTTGTGGGCAAATGAAGGACGCGCCATCGAAGGAGGCTCAGGGAAAGTGAACCCGGGGAATTCCAAATACACGTATCTGCTCAAAGCCGCACACCGTGCACCGTAGCCGTGAAATTCCTCGCGCCAGCCAAGGTGAATCTTTCGCTCCGCGTGCTACGACGGAGGGACGACGGCTTTCACGACATTGAGACGCTGATGGTGCCGATTTCGATTTTCGACACGCTGGAGATCGAACGACATTCGGGCGGAGGTTTGCAATTCACATGCAGCGATGCCGCGTTGCCAACGGGCGATAAAAATCTCGCCGTGCGCGCCGCCCGACTTTTCTGCGGGAAGTTTGGTTACGAGCCACACGTAAGCATCGCGTTAAAAAAAGAAATCCCCCACGGCGCTGGCCTCGGCGGCGGCAGCAGCGATGCCGCGACGGTGCTGCTCGCGCTCGATCAACTTTTTGGAACCCATCTCCCGCGCAAAGAACTGTTAGAGCTTGCCGCAGAATTGGGGAGCGACGTTCCGTTCTTCATCCAGCAAAGCGCCGCTTGGTGCCGTGGTCGTGGCGAAATCGTCGAGCCGTGCGCGATGCCCTCGCTCCCGCTACTGCTCATCAAACCACCCTTCGGCGTGCCGACTCCATGGGCTTACAAAAACTGGCGCGACTCGCTGGAAATCTCCGGCGTTCGCTACGCACCGCAGCCCTTCGCCTGGGGCGAACTCGTGAATGATCTTGAGCACCCCGTTTTTGAAAAATACCTACAGCTTGCCGAACTAAAACAATGGTTCCTCTCCCAGCCCGAAACCGGAGGCGCACTCATGTCCGGCAGCGGCGCAACCGTCTTCGCCGTTCTCCACGAAAAAACCCAAGGCCCCGCTCTCGCAGAACGCGTCGCGAACGAATTCGGCCCCAACTTCTGGCTCACTCTCGCCGAGACGGTGTGATTTAAATGCCCGCGCGATCGAGAAGGTCGGCGAGGACTTTGGTGGCTTCGAAATATTCGGCGGCGATTTCGTAGGCGGCGCGGCAGTGGGCGGCGTAGTCGGCACGGATGGCGCGGGTGTGCTCGACGATTTCCTCCATCGTGGTGAATGCGAGCAGGCCTTTGTCGCCGCCGTAGAGGCGCGTGAAGCCGGTCTGTTGCGTAATGGCGGGGCGTCCGCAGGCGAGGTAGCAGGCGGTGCGGTCGCTAAACCACCCGGTGTTCAGCCGGACGTATTGATCCTTGGCCGCGGTGAATTCGCCTCGCGAATTTTGCAGATAGGAGCGATACAAATCCCACTGGATGCTCGGCTGGTCGGGCTCGACGAGACGCCAACCGTTTTGCTCGAAGCGTGAGCGTGTGGCGGGATCGCCGATGTTGGTCGCCATTTCAAATGTTTCGCCGCAGCGCGCGGGAGCTTCGACGAATTTCAGGAATTCCAGCGACTTGCTCCAATGGTATTTCTCGCCACGCCACTCGATGTCTTTTCGTCCGCTGGTGTTCCAGTTTGCGACGGTGGTGAAAACGGCGTCGCTCGCTGAGGGCGCGTCTATTTTCCAAAAATCGGTGACGACCGGCTGGCGTGTGGGCAGCCAGCGTGCGCCGTGGACGGGCACGGGGAAAAGCTCGGTGCCGACGTTTTCGCCAAAGGTGAAAAGAGCGCGATGACGCCCGAGATACTCGCGCGTTTTCTCGTCGCCCTTGTCCACTTTGATCTGCTCCACGCCGGGGTCGCTCTCGACGTAGAGGATGTTTTGCGAGACGAGCAGGTCGGCGTTGAATTCCTGCGCGCCGCAGACGTTGAGGATGGCGTCGGCGGTGCGGTAAAGTTCGCGCACTTTGGTAAGCGAGAGTCCGGCGGTGGGCTCGTCGGGGAGAAAACGGGCGCAGTAGCTCCAGCGTCCCTCGAAGCCGAATTGCGCGGCGAGTTTTCCGAGCACTTCGGCGGCGTAGGTGTAATTCTCGTTTTCCTCGTAGGTGACAGGGTTGTAGGGGTAGCGGGCTGAGTCCTCGATGTAATACACGTCGTGGCCGAGTCGCTGGAGGCCGACGATGTAATGGATGTGCTGCCAGATGACTCCCGCGATGGGGCAGCCACCCATGAACCCCATGACGACGATGCGTTTTTTGCTCATTAAAGCTGCGCGATGATTTCCGCGGGGATGACCCCGCGCATGGATGGATGGACCTCGGCAATGCGCAGAAGATCCAGCTCATCCTTTTTTCGTTTTGTCGCGCGGCGATTCGGATCGCTCCACGCCCAGACTTTTCCGCGCACGAGATTTTCGAGCGTGGCGACCGGCACTTCGATTCCGAGCACGGAACGGCGTTCGGTCTTTGCGATGAAATCCTGATAGCGCGTGTCGGTGCTGAACTGAATGCTCAGATCGCTCGCACCTCTTCGTGCATTGAGAGAATGCGGGAAGGTCTCTGTTTTAAAACCGAGCCGCTCCAAATCGGCGCGGATGGCGGGCAGGGCATGAACCACCACGACGATGTCGGCATCGAGCGTATAGACGGGCTCGACGTAGGCATTCACGGCGAGGCCGCCGATGAGGCACCATGGGCCGTGTGCCGCGAGCACCTGCACCACGTCGGCAAAATCGTTGCCGCCTCCGTGGGTGATTTGTTCAAACGCATCCATCGCCGTCATGCGCACATCCTTTCAGCCGCCCTACGCGTCGGCAAGCACGTTGGAGATTTCATCACTCGGGCACTCGTTTCG
>CAIYUV010000064.1 GCA_903929475.1 uncultured Spartobacteria bacterium | reverse complement strand
GCCATCTACCAGGACCGCTACCAATTTGACCTCTTCCCCGACAGCCCGCTCAAAGTCGTCTTCCTCACGCGCGTCCTCCCCACGCCCACCACCGTCGGCTACGAAGACCTCAGCAGCCTGCGCGTCACCAAAATCAACGGCGTAGAACTCCAGAGCCTCGACGATGTGCCCAAGGCCCTCGAAAAAGCCGAGAAGGGTCTGCACAAAATCGAATTCGACGACGATCCCGGCACCATCTACCTCGACGCCGCCGAGTCCGAAAAAATCGAGCGCATGGTGCAAATGCAATACCGCATCCCGACGCTCAAGCGGCTGGAGTAAGCGAGAACGCCAGAGCACGCTGAGATTATTTATTCGCAGCGAGGGCTTCGAGGTAGTCGAGGAGACTGGCGAAATCTTTCACGCTGAGTGAGGAGACGAGGCCCTCGGGCATCATGCTCTTTTCACTCTTTTCCCGTTTCGTGATGAGTTTCGGATCAATGGTGATTTCCTGCGCGGCGATGTTTCGGATAACGACCTTATCCGACGCCTCGGTGGTGACGAATCCCATTTGCACGCTACCGTCCTTCATCGTGAAAATATTCGTCGCGAAGCCCTGCGCGATGGTCTTGTTGGGATTCAGGATGTTCTCCGCGAGGTCATGGCGTTTGTAGGTCGTGGCGATGTTACCGAGGAACGGACCCTTTGGCGGCTCGCTGGCCTTCACAGTGTGGCATGCGACGCAGCCTTGCGCTGTGAAAAGCTGTTCGCCGCGCGCGACGTCCCCTTTCGTGGTCATCACTTGTGCGAGCACGTCGTCCACTTTCAGCGTAGAAATGAGCGGGCCGGATGGCTGGGCGTTGACGACAGCGGGATCGAGCTTGAGCGTTTTCACCGCAGCGGCGGCGGCTTCGGCCACGGTTTTGTCAGCGTCGTTCAAAGCGGTCACGATTTGCACAGCGCGCGATTTGTCGTTGGCGAGGGCTGCGGCGGTGATGATTTGTGCGCGGCGCTTTGGCTCTGCCCAACCGGCATCAAGCGCCTTGGCCGCCTGGGCACGAGGCTCGGGCGAACCGACTTTGCGCGCGGCGAGATGCAGCAGAGCGGCATCGGCCCAGACGCTGCCTGCGCCATCGAGTGTGGCCGCTGTTTGCTCGAATGCTTGATGCTGATTTTCGATCAGTCGCGATGAGAAGAATGCTGCGCGCAATTTTCCAGCGTCCTGCTTCTTCGCCGTGATGCGCGCGAGCGTAGCGAGGATGGCTGTGCTTGCGCTGCGGTCATCCGTCTTGCACAGAGCGAGCGCGGCGGTGGTGGAGATTTCGTCGTTCGCGTCAGCGGTTGCCTTGACGAGCAACGACACTGCGTTCGCGGGGATGCTCTCCGCTTGGGCGAGTTGTTTGACAAGATTCGGTAACAGCGCGGCGTCTTTCTCGGCGAGCGAAATCATCTTGGCAATGCTGTCGCCGAGTTTGATGCGGTGGCGCTCGAATTCCTTCGTAAGAAACGCCGTTTCCTGCCCGTCCGCCTCGGTAAAAACTTTCTTGAGCGCATCGGCGATGGCCTGCGTCTCGGCCCATTCCTCGGGCTGGTAAAATGGCCCGCGTGTATCCGGGCGCGTGCCCCACGAGTTGCCCTTCCATTTTCCCTCGATGAAATACAAACGACATAGCGCGGTGAGGAATCCCTGACGCTGCGTGACGTCCTTCGTTTTGTTTAGCCGCTCGATGAGTCCGGCGACGGTGACTTTATCGTGGATGCCGCGAAGCGTCATCAGCGCGCCGTTGCGCAGAGGTGTGGAAGATTGTGCGTTGTCGAGGATAGCGAAGCACGCATCGCTTGCGCTGAGTTGACGCAGCACTTGCATCACAGTGTGCGCGATCACGGCGTCGTTATCGCCGAGTAATGGAGCTATGGCTGCGATATGCTGCGTGAGATTGGCAGTGTCCACTTTTTGCGGAACGGGTGTCTCGTTGTCGGCCCAGATTCCTGTCAGACCATGCAGGCGTGCGAGGGAAATGACGGCCTCCTTGCGAGTCCGCGCGTCTTCGCTTTTCAGTGCGGCGACGAGCGGTGCTGCGGGAACGTTCGCTTCCTGATCCTCGCGATCCGTGAGCGCGCGCAATGCGAACGCGCCCATCGTAGCGTCACTCACGAGCGCGGCGATGGTCTCATTCGCCTTCGCGCCGAGCCCTTGCTTGAGCGTGTAGAGCGCGGCGACGCGCACAGCAGCCGGAGCCTTTGCATTCTTCGCGATGGCCTGAATGCCCGCGATGGAATCCTGCTTCAGCCCGCGACCAATGAGCGTCCTCTGCGCCTCCAAGCGCGTGCGATAGCTGGGCGACTCCAGCAGCTTCACCAGTTCCGCATCCGTCGCCTTCGCAAAATCCGTCGCCTTCGGCGCGACGTGTCCCTTCGGCGCGATGCGCACGATGTAGCCATGCTCCGGGCCGCCCCAATTAAATGTCGCCGGGCCTTTCCAACTTGAAACGTAAGCGAAGCCGCGCGCGTCCACGTCAATGTCCGTCGAGCGCGTCATGCTCACGAACGTCTTCGGTGCTTCCGTCTCCTCAAATGTCGCGCCCTTCGCCTTCACCGTGTGGCGGAAAATCGGGCCGCGTCCCCAGTCACTCGTGTAGGGTAGATTATTCCACTCGGCCGGCCAGCCGGGTTCATCAATCCAGCACGCGCCGGTTCCCGCGCCGCCGCCGTAGTCTGCGAGCGGCTTGATGATCTCATCACCGAAGTGCTGGAAAAGGCGCGGGTAGCCGTGATCCTCGAAACCCGTGAAGTGGTGAAAGCGAATGTCCCAGCCGCCGCCGTCGTTCGTGTTGTCGCGGGAGAAAATATCCATCAACGGCGAGACGGCAGCTTCGAGGATGTTGCGAGTCCCGCGCGAGTAGAGTTGCAGGCCCGTGCCGTCGGGCCGCACGCGGATGATGCCACCGCCGCGAAGCTGCAATTTCCGTCCGTCCGTCCCCTCCGCCTCCATGAAACCAAAGTCGCCGCCGGCGATGTAAAGCCAGCCGTCAATGCCCATCTCCATTCCGTTCGTCGTGTGATCGGCAGGGCGATCCTTGAAAGTGAACGCGATGTTTTTTACCAGCACCACCTCGCGGTCGCTCACACCGTCGCCATCATCATCAATGAACGCGCTGAGATTCGGCGGATGCACGCAATAAACTGTGTTACCGTCTACCACGATGCCGCGCGGCGAATCCACGTTCTTCACAAACTCCTTCACCTCGTCCGCGCGCCCGTCGCCGTCCGTATCGCGCAGGCGCAGGATGCGACCGCGATTCGGTTTGCGGTCGAGCGAGCCATTGCCGTCGCTGCTCACGAAGAGCGTGCCGTCCGGCGTAGCGGAGATGAAGACCGGGTAGTTCGATTGCGGCGGCGCGGAGAAAAGCGTCGCCTCAAATCCCTCGGCCACCTTCACGTCCTTGAGCCACTCGGCCTCCTTTGGAAAAGGCTCACCGGCGAAAAGCGGCAGCGTGACGAGCGAGGCGAGGATGATGGTTTTCATGTTTTGGAAAAAATGACGGCGCGTGGAGAAATCACAAAGCCGCCGCGGAGGGAAGTCTTAGCCGGGACGATGCCCCGATTTTCACCACACAGTGAACGGAGAGCGCAGACCTCACCAATAAAAGTGTTCCGTGATTGCTGAAAATCGCACCCGATCAAAAGTCGTTTTCGCCGATGTTGGGACAGAATATCCAGAAATTGTTTTTCCATAAATAGTTCACTTTCCGGTTGTGAAAGAGGCGCTTACGGCACTTCGCAGCACCTGATGGCGTGCTGCTTCAATTGATGGAGTTCTGGCGGACTTCAGCGCTTGCCAGTGATCTGCGGCTTAGCCTCGGGTTCCTTGGCCAGGATGGCACGGAGTCTGGCGAGGACTTCGGGTTGCTCGCTGGCGTGGTTTTTTATTTCCAGCGGGTCGGTCTGGTAATCGTAGAGTTCAAACTCTGCGGTTTCATTTCCTGCTCCGGGTTTCTTCCATTCCACCAATCGGTAGCGCTCCGTCCGCACTGCGCGGCCTACGATTGCGCCTTCCGGCGGACGATTGCGGGGGTATGCATGAAAAATGGCTTCCTTGCTTGTGTGCGATGGATCGCCGAGCACGGGGACGAGACTTTTTCCATCAAGCGACTGTGGCGGTTTTGGCTGCGGGAGACCGGCGAGTTCGCAGAGCGTGGGATATAAATCCACGGACTCGGCAAGCGACCGGGTGCGCGTGCCGGGCTTTGTCACGCCGGGGGCGATGATGAACAGCGGGATGTGCGCGGCTTGTTCGTAGTTGGTGTGCTTGCACCACAACCCGTGGTCGCCAAGGTGCCAGCCGTGGTCGCCCCACAGCACAACGATGGTGTTTTTTGCGAAGTCGAGGCGTTCCAGTTCGTCCACAACTTTTCCGATCTGCGCATCCACGAAACTCACCGCTGCGTGGTAGCCGTGGATCATCGTGCGTGCCTGCTCATCGGTCAGCGGGCCGGTTTCCGGGATGTCGCTGTATTGGCGGAGTTCGCCCCAATTGCCCGGCGCGTATTTCGGAGCACCCTCGGGCGGGCTACGCAGTTCTGGCACTTTGAAAGAAGCGCGCTCGTAGAGATCCCAATATTTCTTCGGGGCACAGAAAGGCAGGTGCGGTTTTAAGAAACCGACGGCGATGAAGAACGGCTTGGCAGGTTTTTCCTTCGCGGATTGCAGGCGGCGGATGGCTTCCTCGGCGAGAAGGCCATCAGGGTAGGCGTTGTCGGGCACGTCCGCCGCCTCATACGCAGCGCCACGATGGAGTCCCGCATTCGATTGATTGGCAAATAGCGCTTCCTCGCGCGTGAGACTCTGATTTGCCCGACCCTGCGGCAAAGCGTAGGCGATGGATTTCGCAAAAAAATGCGGAACGCTCCACGACGCCGGGTCTTCGTGATTGCCGTGCCCCACGTGAAAAATCTTCCCCATCGCCTCGGCGCGATAGCCGTGCTGCATGAAGTATTGCGGCAGAGTGATCGCATCCGGCACCGAGCGGCGGAAATTTGTGCCGAGGTCGTAGATGCCGAGCGTTGTCGAGCGCGCCCCGACCAAGAGTGCATTTCGCGAAGGCGCACAAACCGCTTGATTGCAATATGCCTGCTCAAAGAGGAGTCCGCGCGCGGCGAGTTTGTCGAGATTTGGAGAATGGATGTGCTTGTCGCCGTAGCAGCCGAGCAACGGCTTGAGATCGTCCACACAAATGAGAAGCACGTTCGACCTCTCCGCTTCGGCTGCCGCGATATGAGTTGAGAGCATCAGGCCGAAAGCCGCCGGAAGAACATGGAGAAAGCGGTTCATTTTCCGATTACAATAATTCTTTGGTCGCCTTACCCTCTCTGGCGGCGGCTTGGAATTTTTTCCACCGGAACGGCTCCGCCAACTGGCCGAAGAAACTTTTCGGCATGGCGTCCTTGATGCCGATTTCCACAGGAGGGCGGCGTTTGGTGTCGTCGAAGTAAGTGCCAAAAACCAAATCCCAAATCATCAGGTTCTCGCCGTAGTTTTTGTTTCCCTCGCGCAGGTCCATCGAGTGATGCCAGCGATGGAGAGCGGGTGTGTTGAAAATGTAGCTCAGCACTCCGAATTTCATGCGGATGTTGCAGTGCGTCAAAAAACCGATGTAGGCCGTAATCGCGCCGAACCACAGAACCACATCCTTCGGCGTTCCGGCCAATGCGAGCAGCGGCGCGGAAAAAACAACGCTTTTCAGCGTGTCAACGATGTGAAAGCGGCCCGTGTTGAAGAACCACAATTTTTTCGAGCTGTGATGCACAGCATGGAACCACCAAAGCGGCGTCCACTCATGAGCCACGCGATGCGCCCAATAAAGACCGAACTCTGCCACGACCAGGGCAAGCAGCACCTGAAAAAACATCGGCCATTCGTTCGGCCAGAACCCCGCCCCCCTTTCCCCGCCCACCACAGTGGCAAGCCCCAGCCACGTCAGCGAAACGATGAGGAGTTGCACGACAGCCTTCGTGAACGCGGTATGCGCAAGGTCCGGGATTTCCTGCCCGTCGGAATGCAGCCAGCTTTTTTCATGCGGATACAATCGCTCGATCACAAACAGCAACCCCGCGAGGCTGAAGAAGACAATGTTGAACGCCAGCGGCCCATGCCCGTGTGCAATGCCGACGCCGGTCGGAATCAATGCGCCAAAAAAGATCAGCGGCCATAACGAGTAATCCAGCAGCGTCTGGAGGACGGAATTTTTCACCACGCCATGCACATGTTGCGTGCTTTCTGTGGGACTCATCTGTCGTTCGCTGTCTTTCGTTCGTAAAGTGGCATCCATTTTTCAAACTGAGGTGTTTGACGTGCATATCCCGGCATTTCAAACTTCCAATCCATGAATTTTTTCGGACAACGTTCGTGCCGAGGAGCAGCAGTGTCGCCCTCCAAGCACTGAAGGATGGCTTGAGAGGCCTCCGGTAGGTCAGCTTTGCACCCAAAGAATTTTTACTAGGTGGATTCCAAAATAACCGTTATCGAATGAAGTCACGGTATTTGTCTTTGGGCTACCTTGGTTTTTACCGTTACGATGGTCTCTTTCCAAACTAACAAAAAATCCGGCTTTTCGGTTTGCAAATTTCAAACGTGCTAATGAATGCACGGGTGCTGCTTCTGTTTTTTTGCATTGCTGTCATCGGCGAGGCAAATGCCGCGCCTGCGCCTGACGCCTGCCTTGATTGCCACAATAAATCCGAGCCGATGCTCGTCACGGCTTGGCAGAATAGCCGCCACGCTGCCAAGGGCGTGGGTTGCGCCGACTGCCACGGCAAGGATCACAGCAGCATCTTTGCGCTGAAAGGCCAGGTAAGTGCTGCCATTTGCGGTTCCTGCCACGCCAAGGAAGTAAAGGAGTTTGATCGCAGCCTGCATGCGTCCGCCGTGGATATAATGAAAGCAGATCCAAAGTTTGCCCGACTTTCGCCTGCGATGGCTGAATTAGGCTGCAATGGCTGCCACCAAATCGGAACCAAATTCGCGGATGAAAGCCGCGGTAAATGTAACTCATGTCATAGTGGACATATTTTTTCCGTCGCCGAGGCCAGACGCCCTGAGTCATGCGCACCATGTCACTCTGGCAACGACCACCCTCAAATGGAGATGTGGCAAAGCAGCAAACATGGACAACTCTTCGCCTCGGCTCAGACGAAGGAACAGGCTCCTACGTGCGTCACATGCCACATGCCGTCAGGCACGCACGATACAGGGTTAGGGCTCACGCTCGGAAATGTTGGTAATGGCTCCGTAATTGAGCCTGAAAAGCCGGTGGTCAAAATGCGCATCATCACCGCGCAAGAGGCAGAGCGGCAGCGCAAACTCATGATCCAGACATGCCTGCCCTGCCATTCCTCACGCTTCGCAACTGAAAACCTGGAGAAAGCCGACGCTATCAAAAAAGAGGCGGACGCCGTTTTGGGCGAAGCTGTGAAAATCATCACTCAGTTGGAAAGCGAAGGTCTTCTGCAAAGAAAAACAACCCCTGCGGACATGGCGCACGGCAGGAAGCCGGAACCCGTCGCCAAGGCGAGTCTCGTGTTGGGGGCGGACCAAGTTTACGACGGTCTCAGTGAAATTGAGCAACGCTTTTATGAAATGTTCAAGCTACATCACGCATCTACATTCAAGGGTGCGTATCATCAAAATCCCATGTTCACTCACAACGAGGGATTCCTGCACCTAAAAAAAGATCTTACCTACATCCAAAACCAAGCAGCCGAATTACGACGAAGGGCAAAAGAACGATAGATTGCATCACGAAACCAACGAGCCATAAATCGAATCATGAAGAAAAGTATCATATTTCTCAGCTATCCGGGCAATCCCATGCGATTCGTTATGCGCATCGTCATTTTGCTGCTAACATTCTCGCTTATTGCTGGCATATGCACAACGGTCATTCAGGCGGAAGAAGGAAAACCCAACGTCAGCAGGATAATTCAATACCGTGGTGCAATGCCTCTACTTCACAAGGATTTTTGGGGCGGAGAAGTGAAGTTGAAATTTGAACTTTACCGCTCACCGGCGGGCGGCACGCCATTCTGGACGGAAACAAGAAAAGTGAATGTCGGAAAGGACGGTTGGGTAAAAGTTGATCTTGGCGAAGTCGCGCGGCTTCCAGACGAGGCGTTTAATACACCGTTCCGATTTCTTTCGATATGGCACGAAGACGTGGAGTTTTCACCGAGAAAACAAATCGCAAGTCTTGCCTATGTGGCGTCGTCACTCGAAAAGCAGATTTCACCCGAAAACCGCGAGGAATACATTAAAAATGCCCTCATTGCAGCAAAGGCAGTCACTCGTGCCGACACCAATGATACGGCGCTGGACACGCTAGTAGCTTGTGGAACCTTTTCCATGGAGACTCATCCTCGCTTGCCGAAAAATTGGCTGCAAGCAGCCGAAATAGCCACCAAACTCGGATCGCGTCTTCCAACATTCGAGGAGTGGTATGGCGCATACGACGGCAAGCAAAGCCATCAACTTGTCGGAATGGAGGGTCACTATGAGTGGGTGATTCCATGGGTCTATGAGCCGACTATCCACGGGCGCTTGCAGGAACTCTACCGAGGAAAACCTGTCGCCTGCACATACGAAGAGCTAAGTCCAATGAACGAATATCCATTCAGACTTATTTTGGACACAACCGTCAAAACAGGCTCTAAATAAATTGATGCTCCCAAAAAAACGCCACCTCGCGCACAAGAGCACTTCTGAGCGAGAGTGCGGAGACAGCGATATGTCGCTCGCCAGTTCCCGGAAAACAAAGTTGACAAGGGGGAGTTGGCCGCTAGTTTGCGCGCCCTTTCGCCACCCTTCCCGCATATGCAGGCTGGGTGTTTTACACTAAACAGCAACCGCAGGAGGGTCGCGAAAACCCGCCAGCACTGCAACAATACATGGCTCAATATCGTTCAAAACGTTACCGTGCCGCCGCGGAGAAACGCGACGGCAATAAAGTATATCACCTCGCCGAGGCGATCGCCGCACTCAAGGCGATGCCCCAACCAAAGTTTGACCAGACGGTCACTCTCGCATTCCGGCTCGGCGTGGATCCCAAGCAATCCGACCAGATGGTTCGCGGCACCTGCCCGCTGCCTCATGGCTCGGGAAAAAATGTCCGCGTTCTCGTTTTCGCCGAAGGACAGGCTGCCGAGGCAGCACGCGCTGCTGGCGCGGAGTTCGTCGGCTACAAGGACATGATCGAAAAATGCAACGGCGGCTTTCAGGATTTCGACATCGCAGTGGCGACGCCCGCCGCGATGGCTGAAGTTCGCAAGCTCGGTAAAGTCCTCGGACCTCGTGGACTCATGCCGAACCCGAAGACCGGCACCGTCACCGACGACACTGCGAAGGCGGTTCGCGAAGTGAAGGCGGGCCGTGTGGAATTCAAGCTCGATAAGAACGCGAACATCGCGGTTCCAGTCGGCAAGTTCAGCTTCGGCGCGGATCAGCTTCTCGACAACGGCAAGGCGGTTATTGACGCAGTCGTCAAAGCCCGCCCCTCGACGGCAAAGGGCCGCTTCGTGGACAACATCACACTCAGTGCGACCATGACGCCCGGCGTCACCGTGGACGCTTCACCATTCTTGAAACTCGCCTAACCGAGGACACCTACCATGCATCCAGCAAAAGCAACTCTAGTTTCCGACCTGAACAGCAAGCTCAACGCTTCGCCGTTCCTTTTCGTCACCGATTACGCAGGTCTCGACGTTCTTCAATTCAGCGAACTGCGCAACCGCCTGCACAAGGCCGGTGCGCGCTGCATCGTTGTGAAAAACAGCTTCCTCCGCCTCGCGGTGAAGGAAGCGGGACTGCCGGACCTCGGCACACTCACCGGCCAGACTGCGGTCGTCGTCGGCGACAAGGACGCAGCGGCAGCCGCGAAGGTGCTCAAGACGTTCACCGCCGAGTTCAAGAAACCCACGCTGAAGACCGGCGTGCTTGACCGCCTCGTCATTTCGTCCGAGCAAATCAATGCCATCGCCGATCTTCCTTCGCGCGATGTCCTGCTCTCTCAACTCCTCGGCGTGCTCAACGCACCCGCCAGCAAACTCGTCCGCCTGCTCAACGAGCCGGCCAGCCAGCTTGCCCGCGTGCTCCAAGCGAAAGCCGATCAAACACCAGCAGCCTAACCAATTATTTTTTAAGACATGGCAACCACCGAATCCGTCAACACACTTCGCCTGCACGAAAAAGACACAGGCAGCTCCGACGTTCAAATCGCGCTCCTTACCGAGCGTATTAATTACCTCACTGACCATTTCAAGATGCACACCAAGGATAACTCCTCGCGTCGCGGCCTTCTTCAGATGGTCGCACGCCGCCGCAGTCTGCTTGATTACCTCAAGCGCACCGCGCCGGATCGCTACAAGGCGATCGTTGAAAAGCTGAGCCTGCGCAAATAACTACTTCGCGTCGCCCCGGTGATGAACCGGGGCGATTTGCTTTACCCGGTTCGTTAGACAAACGAGCTGCGCCACTGCCGAAACCGGGCGGTAGGAGGCGCGGCAAACAACAACAACACAAGCCAAAGGCACGCCGGCGACATCGGCTGTCTTCCGCGACTTCTCCTTTGTCCTTTGTCTTTTGCCCTTCCGTGTGGAGCGCAAAAGAGAAAGGCACAAGGAAGCAGGGGCGGGAGCAGAAGGATCGAACAGGCGCGCTAGTTGGCATTCTCAAAAATGAGCAACATATACAACGCAACCGCGCAAATCGGCGCGACCTCCATCACCATCGAAACCGGCAAACTCGCCAAACTCGCCGACGGCGCAGTCACAGTCCGCTGTGGCGAAACCATCGTCCTCGTCACCGCAGTCTCCGCCACCAAAATCAAAGACGGGCAGGACTGGTTCCCGCTTTCCGTCGAATACCGCGAAAAAGCGGCAGCCGTGGGCAAATTCCCCGGCGGCTACTTCAAACGCGAAGGACGTCCCTCGGAAAAGGAAGTCCTCACCGCACGCATGACAGATCGCCCGCTGCGCCCGCTCTTCCCGAAGGGCTACCTCTACGACACACAGATCGTCGGCACGCTCATGAGCGCGGACGGTCAGAATGATCCCGACATGCTCTCCATCAACGGAGCAAGCGCCGCACTTATGGTTTCCGACATCCCGTTCGCGGGTCCTGTCGGCGCCGTGCGCGTCGGTCGTGTGAACGGCCAGTTCATCGCCAATCCCACGTGGTCCGAGCGCGCGCACAGCGACCTCGACCTCGTCTATGTCGGCACCGAAAACGACGTCATCATGATCGAAGGCGAAGGCAACCAGATCCCCGAGGCTGACTTCATCAAGGCCATGGAATTCGGCCACGCCGAGGCGAAGAAAATCATCGCTGCGCAGAAGGAACTCGCCGCCAAGGTCAACCCCACCAAACGCGAGATGCCGCTTTTCGTCGTGAAGGACGAACTCATGGAAGTCGCCTACGAAGTCGCAGGCAGCCGCATCGAGGCAGCGCTTTACCAAAAGAGCAAGGTCGCCCGCGGCAAAGCCGTCGGCGCGCTCAAGGACGAAGTCACGCTCGCCATCAAAGCGAAGTTTCCGGAGGCCACGCCCTTCGAGGTCAGTCAGGCATTTGACTACCTGCAAAAGAAAGCATTCCGCGTCGCCATCCTCGACCGTAAGCAACGCTGCGATGGTCGTGGCTTCGGCGACATCCGTCCGCTCAGCGGCGAAGTCGGCCTCCTGCCCCGCTCCCACGGCAGCGCACTCTTCGCACGCGGCGAAACACAGGCACTCTGCCTCGCCACGCTCGCACCGAGCGACGAAGCACAGGATCTCGATGGCTACACCGGCGGCGAGACCAGCAAGCGTTTCATCCTTCACTACAACTTCCCGCCATTCAGCGTCGGCGAAACCGGCCGCATGGGCGGAATGAACCGCCGCGAAATCGGCCACGGTGCACTTGCCGAGCGCTCCATCGCGCCCGTCATTCCCGATGCCGCCGACTTCCCATACGCCATCCGCATCAGCAGCGAAGTCTGCGAATCCAACGGCTCCACCTCGATGGCCTCCGTCTGTGGCGGCGTCCTCGCCCTCATGGATGCAGGCGTTCCGATTAAAACACCCGTCGCTGGCATCAGCGTCGGCCTCGTCACCGAGTTTGAGGGCGACGTCCTCAAGCGCTACACCACGCTCGCCGACATCATCGGCAGCGAGGATCACTTCGGCGACATGGACTTCAAACTTTGCGGCACCCGCGAAGGCGTCACCGGCTTCCAGCTCGACCTCAAACTCCCCGGCGTCTCGCACAAAATCATGTTCGAGGCCGTCAATCAGGCCCGCGAGCTTCGCATGAAAGTCCTCGACGTGATGCAGAGCGTCATCGCCGCGCCGAAGACCGAAATGTCGCCCTACGCCCCGCGTATCGAGACCCTCAAAATCAACCCCGACAAAATCGGTCTCCTCATCGGGCCCGGCGGCAAAACCATCAAAGGCATCGTCGCCGAAACGGGTTGCGAAATTAACATCGAAGACGACGGCAGCGTCCACATCTACTCGAACAACCCCGACGGCCTGCACCGCGCCAAACAGATCATCAATGGCATGACCAAGGAGATCTCCATTGGCGAAGTGTATGAAGGCACCGTCGTCACCATCAAAGAATTCGGCGCCTTCGTCGAATTCATGCCTGGAAAAGACGGCCTCGTTCACATCAGCGAACTTGCAGACCGCCGCGTCAACCGCACCGAAGACGTCGTCAAAGTCGGCGAACGCATCTGGGTGAAATGCATCGGCGTGGACGAGCGTGGAAAAGTGAAACTCTCCCGCAAAGCCGCAATGAAAGATCGCGACGAAGCCGCGCAAGCAGCCGCAGGCGGAGCCCCCGCCCCTGCTCCAGCGAGCAACTAAGCGACCGGTAACCATTCAAACAAACCGCCGCATCTCGAAAGGGTGCGGCGGTTTTGTTTATCTGGCCTTCTCGATCATCTCGGCGAACTGGCGGAAGAAGTAGGTCGCGTCGTTCGGGCCGGGGGCGGCTTCGGGGTGGTATTGCACGGAAAAAATCGGGAGCGACTTATGCGCGAGGCCCTCGACGGTGTGGTCGTTGAGGTTGATGTGCGAGACTTCCACGTCGCTCGGCAGCGAGACGGCATCCACGGCGAAACCGTGATTTTGTGAAGTGATGCTGACTTTCCCCGTGCGGACATCCTGCACGGGCTGATTGCCGCCGCGATGGCCGAACTTGAGTTTGAAGGTCTTTCCGCCGACGGCGTAGCCGAGCATCTGGTGGCCGAGGCAAATGCCGAAGATGGGCGTGCGACCCATGAGCTTGCGGATGTTCGCGTGGACGTAGGTGAGCGCGGCGGGATCGCCGGGGCCGTTGGAGAGGAATACGCCGTCGGCTTTCATCGCGAGCACATCTTCGGCGGGGAAATCGGCGGGGACGACGCGCACGGCGAAGCCTTCCTGCCGGAGTCGGCGGAGGATGTTGCGCTTCATGCCGAAATCATACGCGACGATGCGGTGACGCACGGCGGGCAGTTTTCTGAAAACTTCGTTGCCCTCGCGCACCTCGACTTTGCTGCCGTCGCCTTTTACGAGCGTCCACTCGTGCGATTGCGTGCTGTCGGGGTCCCAATCGAAAGCCGCAGCGGGCGTGACTTCTTTCACGAAATCGCTGCCTGCCATCGGCGGCGCGCTCTTTGCGCGGGCGACGGCTTCCTCGGGTGTGAGTTCGCTGCTGATGCACGCCTGCATGGCTCCGCGCGTGCGGAGGTGCTTGGTGAGCGCACGAGTGTCGATGCCCTGAATTCCGGGCACTCCCCATTTTTTCAAATACTCGTCGAGTCCGCCGGTCGCTCGCCAGTTGCTGACGACGGGCGAAAGTTCCTCGATGACGAAACCGCGCACGTGGACGGCGGTGCTTTCATCGTCGAGTGGGTTCACGCCGTAGTTGCCGACCTGCGGCACGGTCATCGCCACGATTTGCCCGCGATAGGAAGGGTCCGTGAGCACTTCCTGATACCCGGACATCGAGGTATTAAAACACGCCTCGCCGACCTTGGTGCCAGTGGCACCAAAGGATTCACCGATGAAAAACCGACCATCTTCGAGAGCAAGAACAGCACGCATGAGCGCGCGGAAGATGCGCAACCTATCGAACACGTGAAGCAAAAAGTGCGAACTTTTGAATTAATCCACGCAACCAGCGAGGACATCGTGGTCTTTTAGCGGCAGCGTGAAAGGCTCCAGCGGCAGCAGTTCGTCGTGCGAAAGGAAGCGCGCGCAGACAGTGAAAAACTCTTCGCGAGTGCGCGCCCGCCGGATTGCGTGGAGGAAATCCCCGGTCGGCTCCACTCCGAGACCGATGAAGTTCAGATACTTTTTCATCTTCTGGACTTGCGCAGCCTCGGGATACTCCGGCGACGAAACCGCTTCGTAGAGCGCCTCGATATAGCTGAGCACATCGCGCCCTTGCGGGAGAAACAGCGGTTCGCCTGCGAGGTGTTCGCGGATTTGCCGGAAGATCCACGGATTGCGAATCGCCCCGCGCCCTATCATCAGCCCGCGCGCACCTGTCTCACGCAAAATGTGCGCAGCTTTCGCGGCGGAGCTGACGTTTCCATTCGCCAGCACCGGACATTTCATCGCGCATGCCGCGCGCGCGATGGCCGTGTAGTCCACTTCGCTGCGATAGCCGCCCGCGACCGTGCGTCCATGCACCGTCAGCAAATCGAGCGAGTGCTTCGCAAAAATCGCGAGCAGTTCGTCAAAGCCCTCCGCATCGCCGAAGCCGAGACGCGTCTTCACCGTGAACTTCACCTGCACTGCATCGCGGAGCGCGCCGAGGATTGCATCCACCCGCGCAGGCTCGCGCAGCAAACCGCCGCCCGCGCATTTGCGATAAACGATGGGCGCGGGACAGCCGAGATTCAGATCCACCGCCGCGATGTCGTGCTTTTGCAATTCCTTCGCCGTGCGCACGAGCGCGGGGATGTCGTTGCCGATCATCTGCGCGACAACCGGGCGGCCCGTGGGATTTTCGGTGATCGAGCGGAGGATCGGCTTGTCCAGCCGCGAGTCGTCGTGGACGCGGAAGTATTCCGTAAAATAAACATCCGCCCCGCCGTAGTCCTTCATCAGCCGCCAGAACGGCAAATCCGTCACCTCCTGCATCGGCGCAAGCGCGAGCACCGGCGCGGGCGCGGAGAAAAATTGATCAAATGTGGCGACGGGATTCAAAGTGAGCGAAGACAGGAACCGCAGATATACGCAGATGCAAAGACAAGGGGATTTAAAAAACACACGAAGGAATGGGATGGCTTAGGAAAGCAGGAAGAGAGGAAAGCGGACCTGCCTTTCCTGCCTTCCTGCCTTCCTTAGCAAAAAATGAAAATCCCTTCGTGATTAATCCGCATCACCCATCTGCGCACATCCGCGTAAATCTGCGGTTTAAAATGCGCGGTCTTCCGCTATTCACCACACGTGCTCGACACTCAAACATCCACAAAGCCGCGTTCGCTCCACGATTTCACCTTCGCTGAATTGGAGCGCGAACTCGTTGGCGATGGCCTGCGTCCCTCGCATACCCGTGCGCTCTGGCGTGCGCTGCACCGCGAAGCGACGTGTGATTTCTCCCAGCGCGCCGACTTTCTCCCGCCGCTCCGCCGTTGGGTGGATACGAATGTCGGAAACGACGCGCGCCTTTTCACCGACTCGCCCGCAGTCGTCGCCGACACCGCGAGTTCCGATGGACTCACGCGCAAATTTCTCCTCCGCCTCGACGACGCGCAGACCATCGAAACCGTCGTCATGGGCTACACCGGCCGCCACACCGCGTGCGTGAGCACGCAGGCTGGTTGCGCGATGGGCTGCGTGTTTTGCGCCACGGGGCAGATGGGATTCGTCCGTCATTTGCGCCCCGGCGAAATCGTCGCCCAGGTCCTCCTCGCCCAGCGCACCCTGCGCGCAAACGGCGCGGCGCTTCGCAACCTCGTCCTCATGGGCATGGGCGAGCCGCTGCACAACTACGACGCCGTGATGACCGCGCTCGACATCATCACCGATTCACGCGGCATCGGGCTCGGGCCGTCGCGCATCAGCATCAGCACCGTGGGCGTCGTCCCCGGCATCCTCCGCCTCGCGGAGGAAAAGCGCGGCTACCATCTCGCGGTGAGCCTCCACGGAGCGAGCGAGGAGGAACGCTCTGCACTCGTCCCCGCCAGTCGCAGCTGGCCGCTCGCCGAACTCATCGCCGCCTGCCGCACCTATTCCGGGCAGACCGGACGCAAAATCTTTTTCGAGTGGACGCTCATCGCCGGAGCCAACGACTCCCCCGCCACCGCCGCGCGCCTCGCCGCGCTGCTCACCGGCATCCGCTCCCACGTCAACCTCATCCCGCTCAACCCCACGAACGGATTCAGCGGCACCGCCACCGCCGCCGCAGCCGCCATCGAATTCCAGCGCACGCTCAAAGCCGCAGGCATCCCCAGCACCATCCGCCAGCGCCGCGGCATAGACGTCGCCGCCGGCTGCGGAATGCTCCGCGCGGAAAAGACGCGGATCACTCCCTCTTGCTCATCTGACTCTCACCAAAAGTGAAGAAGACAAAAGTTTTTCCAGCAGGCCCACGATAAACACCGTTGCGCTCACATAGCCGGTTCGCGATTGCCGCCATGTGCCACCCGTCCATCTCCTGAGCAGGCCAAGTTGGCGCAGTGAGCCGATGAATACAGTGCCGTTCGCCATACTCCCGAACTCGGGCCGAATCGCTCTTGAGAGAATCCGAAATAGAGGAATTCGCCCAACTCCACATCCAAGTGCTCTCATGGCGGTCAAATGTGCCAATAATCTGAGCCGCTGCTCGAACAATCATGTCTGGAAAACTAAAAACCAGCTCAGAAGTGTCTTGTGAAAAATCCCAACGCTCCTCGTTTCCATAACTCCACATCCCCTGATGCACTTCGGTCTGGAGACGCAATCCCTCCATACTACCTTCTATGAACGCCTTGAACTCGGGTGTCTCACCTCCTTTATCCTTTCCCCGTCCGAACAAGCTTCTGAAAATGTTCATAGGCATGCGTATTTGCGGAGATGGGAGAAACGAGCAACAAAATTGTCGGATGAACTGGGTGGGGATGAGAAGCGCTGAAGTTGGTGCGGCGGGCGGTTTTCCTAGCGTTGAAACGCTGGGCTGTTTTCAGGAAACGCGTTGCCTTCCCAACCAGTCACCAATCACCAGTCACAGGAGCGCAGCGACCACCTCTGATTACCGCGATCATCCGCCCACTCACTTCCATGCCAGAGTGAAGCGTGTCGCTTCTGCGCTCTTGCCCAAAACGACGCGACGGAGTATCCGTCTGCCATGCCATCTGTCATTCTCAAAGCCCACTACGACGGTGAGCACATCGTGCTCGACGAGCCATTCGTGCTTCCACCGAACGCTCCTCTGGCTGTGACCGTGCTTTCTACGGCCACTCTCGAAAATGGCAGCGAGCGCGCAGAGTGGGCGGCCCTCAGCGCTCAGAGTCTCGCCAGAGCATACGGCGACGACGAACCCGAATACACGGTGGCCGATCTCCGGCCATGACCGAGGGCGATGTTGCTCTCACGCCACTCCCGCAGGCGGACGGACGCACCAAGCCGAGACCAGTGATTTTACTCCGCCAGATGCCTCCATTCGGCGACTGGCTCGTCTGCGGCGTCAGCACCCAACTCCACCATGAGGTCGTCGGCTTCGACGAGACCATTGAGCCAGCGCACCCCGATTTTCCTCACAGCGGACTCAAGGCTCCTTCACTCATCCGGCTCGGCTACCTCGTCGTCCTTCCTGCCGACCGTTTGCTCGGAGTTCTTGGCTCCATCTCATCCGAGCGCCACGCGCGTTTGCTCCAGCGCCTCGGCGCATTTCTCCAATCGGAGCAAAGCGCCTGAAAATTTCAGTTCGCGGGTTCCCAACTATTCACCATTCACCAGTCACCAGTCACGGAGCGCAGCGACCCCTCACAGCCCCGCCGGATGCCGGATGCTGTAGCGGCTTTTGGCCGTCAGCCCACTCGCGTCTTGCCCTGAGAAAAAAACAGAGCATCCTTTCCGCATGAAGAGGCCCATCAGAATCGAAGCACTTTCAGGGTTTCGCCTTCGCGTCGCGTATCCCGACGGCGTTGAGGGTGTGATTGACCTTTCCGCCGACGTTGGGCGTGGTGTTTTCACGCCGCTGGCGGACGATGCCTTCTTCCGCACTGTGCACATCGGGCAGTTCGGCCAGATCGCGTGGTCCGAGGACATCGAAATTTGCCCCGACGCCGCTTATCAAGAGATCGTCCACGCAACGGTGCCGGCCCATGCCTGAGGTCAGCCGCTTTTACGGCATCATCGTTCGCTTCTATTACCGCGATCACCCGCCCACTCACTTCCACGCCATCTACGGCGAGCACGAGGCACTCATCGAGATCGAGACCGGCGCGATTTACGAAGGCTACTTACCCGGAACTGCGTATGACCTCGTCAATCGCTGGCGAGCCATTCATCTGGAAGAGCTACGGAACGACTGGAACCGCGCGAGGCAGCAAGAGCCACTTTTACCAATCGCGCCGCTTGAATGAAGCGTAGCGCCTACCCTCACAGCCCCGAGGGATGCCGGATGCTGTAGCGGCTGGCGGGGCGGCTTT
>CAIYUV010000063.1 GCA_903929475.1 uncultured Spartobacteria bacterium | reverse complement strand
TTCAGTGTAGCGGGATATGCTAGGCAATTTCGGATTTCCAAATGCGTTATCCTTTACTCGTAAAATCTCATTTTACGTAGGTATATCAGAGGTGGTTGCCTCACTAGGACTCGAACCTACTCTTTATCTCTTATTTCATTGCCAAACTGCCAAATAACTGCCAATAAGCGCGCATGAGAACGAAAGCACGCGCACGCAGTCTGGCAAAGCAACGCAAGCCTTGGCCGCAGGTTCGGCGTATCAAATACAAAACTGGCGGGCGGATCGCTTGGATGGTTGACGGACGAACGAACGGGAAAGGCGAACGCCTGTTTTTCGACACGAAACTCGAAGCCGACGCCAAGGCCGACGCGCTCCGCATCGAACGCCGGAACAACGGCACGACTGCTCTCGCTATACCAGCCAAGCTACGAATTGAAGCCGCTGAGTGCGCCGAGCGTCTCAAAAGGGTAGGGGCATCACTGAGCGAGGCCACCGACTTTTTCATTCTTCACGCACGGCCCGAGGCGGGAGCGAAGTCACTCGCTGATGTTGTTTCTGCTTTGCTTGCTGATAAGGAGCGTGCCGGACGCCGCCCGCAATACCTCAGCGTGCAGAAATACGTTCTCGGGAATTTTGCCGCCGCCTTCGGATCAAGCGAGATCCACACGATCAGCCATGAGGACATATCCGGCTGGATGAACGCGCAGCCTTGGAAGCTACGCACGCGGGAGAATTACCGCCGCGACCTTTCCAACCTCTTCGGTTTTGCCATGCGGCACGGCTACTGCGCGAAGAACCCCATGTCCCGAATGGAGCGGGCCACGCTCGACGATACGCCGCCCGGCATCCTCACCGTGTCCGAATCTGCGCGACTGCTTGCCGCCGCGAGCCTTTGGCATAGTGGCCTCCTACTGCCTTACGTTGCCATTGGGCTGTTCGCGGGGCTGCGCGCATCGGAGTTGGTGGGGCTCGACTGGAGAGATGTTTCGTTGGAAGAGAGAACCATCGAAGTCAAAGCCCGTGTCGCAAAAAGTCGTGCGCGGCGAATCGTCACGATGAGCGACAACCTTGCCGCGTGGCTTGCCCCACACCGCAGGGTAGAGGGGAGGATCGCTCCACCATCCAAATGTATGTGGGGGACGCTTCGCAAGGAAGCAGGCTTCCAGACATGGCCAAAGAACGCACTTCGGCACAGCTTCGCATCCTACCACGTTGCTTTTCATCGCAACGCCCCTCAAACCTCGCTCGAAATGGGGCACGACAATCCGAACCAGCTTTTTCAGAGCTACCGCGAGCTTGTGAAGCCAGCCGAAGCGAAACGATACTGGCAAATTACCCCGACCTCTGGGGCGAACATCGTGCCTATGACGACGCGGCATAATGCTGATGCCAAGCCAGCAAAAATATCGGATAATCCCTTAATACGCCATGCCTCTGCGCTGGGGTAATGCGATGCTAGTCTCCCTTAAAAACCAGAGAGCTTTCGTCCACGATGCGCTGCTTTTACGCCGCTTGTTCCTATGAAAAAAATGAAAACAAAAACGACACGCAGCAAAGGCCGGTTGTTGCCCGACCCCGATCATTTCATCACCCCAAGCAGGGGGGTGTGTCATACAGATTATCGAGCATTATATAATCTTCAGAAAGGCGAACGCCCCAAGCCAACTCCCGAAGCCCTCGCCGCCTTAATAGGCGCACTCGATCTCCCTAAAACGCGACAAGGGGCAAGCGAAGCTCTGGTGTTAATTTGGGAATGCGCGCTCGTGATCTCAGAACAAAATAGCGATCTCCTCAGATTTGATCTAGAAAGTGTGGAAAAGAAAAAGAAGCATGACGAACTGGTGGAGCTAATTGGCTTTGATATTAAAAAAGTGAAATTACCTATAAGCCACAAAAAATTTATTGCTCTACTCAATAGGAAGTGCCGCGACGGAGTCAAAATACATGGTAAGGAACTAACGGGAGACGACCTCTTTCGTGCCTTTATGCGCGATTATCTACCAGAGGCGGTGGCAATATTTCATGGATCGTTTGTAAGAACAGCGCATGGAATATTTCCAGAGATTGAAACCCGTGACGCCGTCATTGAGAAAATGGTTGATAGGGCCCTCGGATTCTATCAGCGCAAAGGTTGGAGTGAAGCGAGCGATATCGTTTCCAAGGCTACTGATTTCGCTTGCTGGCGTGCCGAGCGCGTAAGCCGGAACAAGGTTCGCACGAAGGGGAATCTAAACAAAGGCGTCCTTAAAAAAGGAGAGAAAAATAATCAAAAAAAGGTTTGATCGCTATAGGGATTTAGATTTTGCGGGTTTGCGATTTTTTTGTGCGGATTTGCGGTGCTGCGACTGTCGAGTGAACGACTGGAGCAGTAGCCGTCCCCAGTTGGAGTGGCGTTTCTTTCGCGATCTTATCTGCGGCATTGCGCTCCAACACTGTGGCTATCGGCTTTTGCGAAGTTCCCGCCGCAATGCATCAAAAAACTAACGCTATCGCTGAAGCGAAACATACCGCGACACCTACCAAGCCGGGTGAAATTGGCTTCTCCATTAAAGCACCGACCACGGCAGGTAGTCTCGATAGGCTGCCTGACTCGCTGCTCGATTACGAGCAGCTTGCCAACATGCTCGGACTAACAAAGCGCGGCGTAGAATGCCTCGTCCGCAGTCGCAAAATCCCCGTGATCAAACTTGGTCACCGCACCGTTCGCTTTAGCTGGGCACGAGTTCAGCAGGCGTTGGCGAAACGAGAAATCCACGAAGTCTAAAAACAAAAGCCCCGCACCTTTTCAGAGCGGAGCTTTTGGCAATTCGTAACTGCCGAGACACTACGCAAATAAGGGCAAGGGGCAACACCCATTATGTCCAATACTCAAAACAATCTCCCCTCCGTAGAGGAGCAAAACAGCACCAAGAACGCACGTTCTTATTTGGAAAGAAATGTGACGAAATACACAAGCGTCACCGAGACAACAGGGGTGCCGCGAACCATCGCCCAGTGCCTCGCCTTTATACGCGACAACGAAAAACAGGCGGCACTCGTTGAGGCATTGCGCCCGCTATACCAACGAGCCGAGGAGCTATGCCTGAAACAAACCGACGAGGCAGCCAAGGCAGCCTATCAGGAGGCCAAGTCGGAATACGACGCGGCGAAAAAGAAACTGTCGGCGGTTACGTTGAGCGGCACGTTCACCAAACGCGGCATCGCTGGACTGGAAACATACAGCGGGATCATCCAAGCAGACCTCGATCACCTTCATAGGGAGGGCGTTGATATTTGCGAACTCAAAAAGCGTCTCTCGCTCGATCCGCACGTTCTCTTTTGTTTTGTTTCGCCGGGCGGTGATGGCTTCAAGATAGGGATTCCCGTCGCAACCGGCCCCGAAGATCACACCGAGGCATTTCTGGCGATGCAGCGTTATTTTGAGAGCACCTACGGCATCCTGCCCGATGACGCCTGCAAGGACGTTTCCCGTCTGTGTTTCCTATCGAGCGATCCTGAGATATTCATCAACGAGAACGCTGTCGCTCTGGACTGGCGCGCATGGCCTGAGCCTGCCGCAAGGATTGTTGAGGAAGAATTGACGCGCAGTGTCGCAGGAAGCAGTGGCAGCAGAGAGAACAAGCCGGACAAAGCGGCTGTTGCGTCCATGCTGGCAGCCACCCCGAAGCGTCCCGATTATACCGACTGGTTGCGGATCGTTGCCGCTGTCGGTGATGCACTGGATGATGATGACGCCATTGAAGTCCTGAGCGCATGGAGCCCAGAGGAGCATCCCGGCGAATATCTAGAAAAACTTCATTCGGGCATGGATCAGGTGCATATCGGAACACTCATCCATCTTGCGAAAGCGAATGGATGGACGGACTGGCCGGAAATCCAACCACTGCCTCCAGAGCATCCGCCTGTGGCACCATTCGACTACGGGCTCCTCCCCTCCACCTTTATCCCGTATGCCCGCGATGTCGCAGAGCGGATGCAATGCCCGCCGGATTACGTCGCGGTTGGACTGATGTGTTCTGTCGGCAGTCTTGTCGGTAGAAAAGTTGGCATCCATCCGAAGCGAAAGGATGACTGGCTGGAGGTCTGCAACCTATGGGGTGCCGTTGTCGGCCCGCCGAGCATCATGAAATCTCCGGCGTTGTCGGATGCGATGCTCCCGCTCAACAAGCTCGTCGCCGACGCGATTGAGCGACACAAAGAAGATTGCGCGGCCTTCGCCGATGCCAAGGAGGTTCGCGCTGCTGGCAAAGAAGCGCGAAAAACCGCACTCACCAAGGCACTGAAAGAACTTGGTGAAGCTGCCGCGCTCGACATGGCGAAAAAGCAGCGGACTGAGGCGAAGGACGAGCCCATTTGCGAGCGTTTCACGGTGAATGATGTCACGATAGAAAAGCTGGGGATGCTCTTAAACGAGAATCCCAACGGCTTGCTGCAATTCCGTGACGAGCTGGTCGGATGGTTGAGGTGCATGGACAAGGACGGACACGAAAATGACCGCGCATTTCTTCTCGAATGCTGGAACGGGAAAGGGTCATACACGTCTGATCGGGTGGAGCGCGGAACGCAGCACATCGAGGCGGCGATTGTGGGCGTCCTTGGCGGCATCCAGCCGGGCGTGCTGGCGAAATACATCCGCGAGGCCAGCGGCAGCGCGGGGGGCAGTGACGGGCTCCTTCAACGGTTCAATCTCATCGTCTGGCCGGAGATAACTCCGATGTTCATCAATGTTGACCGCTACCCGAACAAGGAGGCCAAGGAAGCTGTGATGGCGGTGTTTGAGCGATTGCACAAGCTTGACCTCGCCGACATGGACGCCACGACTGATTACAGCACCATCCCCGCGCTCCGCTTTAGTGATGATGCGCAGGAACGTTTCGACCAATGGCGAGAGGAATTTGAGAACAGCCTACGCACATCGGACGAGCATCCTGCGCTCATCTCGCACCTGACAAAACACCGCAAAGCCGTCCCTGTGCTGGCACTGGTGATTCATCTTTGCGTTGGGGGCACGGGCGCGGTGGGGCTGGAGCCATTGGAGAAGGCACTGCGCTGGCATGAATACCTCAAAACTCACGCGGCAAAGGTCTATGGCGGCATCCGAAATGGTGGTGCCTTACCAGCCCGCGAGCTACTGCGGCGAATCCGCGAAGGCGACATCAAGGACGGCTTCACGGCGCGTGAAATATATCGGCGGCACCTTTCAGGAATTGACGACAAGGAGACGGTGGAGGCGGGAATCGAGGTGCTGACTGCCGCCAACTATCTGCGGGAGGTTATCACACAGACGGGCGGATCACAGATCGTCCGCTACCACATCAACCCGAAGATTTCCCCACAAGCGCGCACAGAAAGAGGCAGTGCCAAAGGTGCCATAGGGGGCAAAGCGGACACGGACGGAGCCAATGGCACCTTTGGCACCCCAGTTTCGCAGGCACCCGAAGGGGAAAGCGAGGAACTATGAACGCCATCAACGAAGCTCATTCCGCTCTTGCCGAACTGCGCCGGGCAGGGGGGAGACTGCGAATGGACGGTGCGAAGCTCATCGTGGATTGGGCTCGCGCCCGCATCCCTGCTCTCGCGGATAGGCTGCGTGCCGCCAAACCCGAACTGATGGAGATCATCGCCGCAAAGATGCCCGAGGCCACGACGGGCATTGTTGCCGACGCCCTCCGCATATTCAACGGCAGGATAATTCCAGACGAAGATGATCTCGACCCCGACATGAGTGAGCGATTGGCGATGATCAACAAAGTGCTGGAGCAACGTGACGAAAAAGGCCGCGTGGCATTCACCAGAACAGAAGTCGAGTCGTGCGCCATCGGTCTGCGGAAACACGCCGGATCACACCCTGCGATTGACACCATGCTGGAGCGATTGAACGCGGCAAAGAAATCCGCGCTGCCATGGCAGACATTGGCGGCACGGATGTGAGAAGATGCGCAACCGTAGTTCGCCGCTCTGTTCAACGCGCCCAAAGTCACCGCGAACTCGTGGGAAAACGGCACACGCAAAACCAGCGGTGCCGCCCTCCGCCTGCTCGCCGTCGCCAAGCGTCACCCCGAAGCACTGCAAGCGGCGTTACGCTGGCGGCTCTACTTCCTCGGCGGCGTGAGGGGGATCTTTAGTTTTGCTGCTGCCTCCCTCAACAAAGAGTTCGCCGTTCTCGGCACCCTTGGTGTTCGTGGTTTTTCTGATGATGTCGAAGGGACTGGTTTTTGGTCGTTCATTTCCGAAAATATAGCCGCTTCCATTTGCAATGTCACACTACGATTGATGTTTGTAACGACTCATCCAAGATTCTGGTCGTCGAGACTAAAATCGACGAGGACATACATAATCCTATCGCTGGAAAGGAACTTCTCGACCTCGATTTGGCTTCGATGGGCGAGAGAACCCGCACCGCACTCTACGATGGAAGGGATTCGCAGAAGTATCTGGCGAAGCTGGCGGAGTTGGAGGCGAAGGCGAAGCTATTCAAGCGGGGAGCGTGGCGGTTTGCGAAGTGAGTCCTCCCTTCGCCCGCATCGCTTTCAGCGGGAGCGCACAGCGGCCAAAACGATGAACGCAATAATGACCATGGTGATGATCTCGGTCATTTTTTTGGCTGTTGCGAATACTGGCGCGATGGAGTGTTTCGCATGACTTTCGTGTAGTCGTTGAAGTATCAGCGGGCAAGCGCGGAAAGCCCACACACCGCATCCCGCAAGTCCTCATCCTCAAACCCCCGATTGCTCGCAATGATGCTTGTTTGTGACGTTGGGCTGAAGGGGACGGATGGCTCCGTTTTATTTTTTCTTACGCCCATCGACATACCAATCAAACAGGCGGGCGAAGAACTCTTTCGATACCTCATCGTCCTCGCTGACCTTTTTGTAGAACTTGTAATTGTCGTTCACCAAGTCCTCGAAAGCATCTTTAGCGACTTGCTGGAAGGTGGCCTCGACTGCGTGTCGTGAGCCGTTCTTGAGTTGCTGCCGGAGTGCCTCGTCTTCCCCGATTTTCTTTTCGAGCTGCTTGATCACCATGATCTCGTCTTCGGTGAACGAGGTCTTGAAGCGTGTGTTGAGGTCTTCGATGATCTTCGAGAGCACCTCGCGCTCTTCTTCCGTCACGGTGGCCCCGCCGCCGTAGTTCAGGGGATCGACCTTGGTTTCGCCGCGCTTCAGCCCGATGTCCTTCTCGCCCTTCTTGCGCACGGCGAGCTTTTCCATATCCACCATGCGCTGCACTTCCAGCGGGTTTTCGCCTTTCTTGGCGGGCAGTAGCGGCAGCAGGAAGCGCAGAAACACAAACAGCTTTTCCAGCCCAGCATCCCGCAGCGGGAAGAGGTGGGAGATGAACGAGTAGAGCTTCACAAAGTCCCGCGCCTTGGATTTGTAGTCCACCTGTTCTTCTTCGGCTTCCGCAAGCCACTTCTTGGCCACGGGATTGGCGACACCCTGTAGCAGCGGTAGCTTCGGCTTCTCAGCAAACCACTGGTTTGCGAACGCATCCACGTCCGCAGCTTCGTGGATTCCGAATTTATCGAGATCGATGCGGATGTTGTAGAGCTGGTTGGGGTCGGTCTCCTTGGAAAGCGTGACGCGATCGTAGAACGGCTGAAAACCCTTTTCGATGTCCTCGGCGGTGTTCTCAAAATCCAATACGAAAGTCTCCTCCTTGCCCGCCATAGTGCGGTTCAGGCGCGAGAGCGTTTGCACGCACGCCACGCCGCTGAGTTTCTTGTCCACATACATGGCCACCAGCTTGGGTTGGTCAAAGCCTGTCTGAAACTTGCTCGCCACGATCAGGAAACGGTATTCATCCCCTTCAAAACGATCCGCCGTCGCCGTCTCGGGGAAACCGTTCATCTTGGCTTCGCTGTATTCTTTGCCGTCCTTGGAATCCTTCACCACATCGGTGAACGCCACCAGTGCCTTGAACGGGCTGCCAATCTTTTTCAAATGCGCATCCACCGCCAGCCGGTAGCGCACCGCGTGCAGCCGTGACGAAGTGACGATCATCGCTTTGGCCTTGCCTCCCAACTCGTCGCAGACCGACGCTTGAAAGTGCTCCAACATGATGGCGACTTTCTTGGCAATCGTGCGCTCATGGCGGCTGACGAACTGTTTGAGCAGCGACTTGGCCTTCGACCCTTCAAACTCGGGATCATCCTTCACCTTCTTGAGCAACGCCCAGTATTGGTCGTAGGTCGTGTAATTTTTCAGCACATCGAGAATGAAGCCCTCCTCGATGGCCTGCCGCATGGTGTAAAGGCTGAAAGGCTTGTAAGTGCCATCCGCGTGCTTGGTGCCAAACTGCTGCAAGGTCTCGGGCTTGGGCGTCGCCGTGAACGCAAAGTGGCTCACATTCTTCTGCGGGCCGCGATGCTTTAGCTCCTCCAAGATACGATCCTCAACCGTCTTCTCTTCCTCGTCTTTCTTTTCGTCTTCGGAGGCATAGGACAACACCTTCTGCACCGCCTTAGCACTGTCGCCAGCTTGAGAAGAGTGCGCCTCGTCCACGATTACCGCAAAGCGTTCGCCCGGCAGCTCGCCCATGCTGTCCATGATCACGCCAAACTTTTGCAGCGTGGTGACGATGATGCGCTTGCCGTCTTCGAGTGCCGTCTTGAGATCCTTCGAGGTCATGCCGTCATCGGAGGCGATGTTGACCAGCATGCCCTTGGTCTCGATTACTTGCGTCAGCGTGCGTTGCAACTGTCGGTCAATCACGCGGCGGTCAGAGATCACGATCACCGAGCTGAACACCGGCTTGCCGTCCTTCGTGTGCAGGGTGGCGAGACTGTTGGCCAGCCACGCGATGCAGTTGGTTTTGCCGCTGCCTGCGCTGTGCTGGTTGAGGTAACGCCTGCCCGCCCCGTGCTTCTGGGCATCCGCACCCAGTTCGCGCACGCAGGTCAGTTGATGAAAGCGCGGAAAAATCTGCCGCTGCTTGTCCGTCTTCTTGCCCTTGTCATCCAGCACATCGATCACGCGGATGAACCGTTGGATCAGGTCGAGGATGCGAGCTTTCTGCCAGACCTCCTGCCACAAGTAGCTGCTGGCATAGCCGACCTTGCACGGCGGATTCCCAGCACCGCCGTCTGAGCCCTGATTGAAAGGGAGAAACTGGGTCTTCGCCCCAGCGAGTTCGGTGGCCACATAGACGAGGTCATTGTCCACGGCAAAGTGGGCGAGGCAACGCTTGAAGCGAAACAGCGGCTCCTTGGGATCGCGTGTGTCCTTGTATTGCTTCATCGCGTGGGCGATATTTTGGCCCGAGATCTGGTTCTTCAGCTCGATGGTGAAAATGGGCAGGCCGTTCAGGAAGATGCCCATATCGAGCGACTTCTCGTCAGCTTCCGAGAACTTCACCTGCCGCTGAAGGTGCAGGAGGTTTTCTTTGTAAAGCCGACGGCTCTCCTCGGCCACGGGATTGGTCGGCTCGAAGTAGCAGAGATCAAAATGCCCGCTGCCGATGATGTCGAAGCCTTTGCGCAGGGCGTGCAGCGTGCCTTCCTTGTCCACCACTTCTTTGATGCGCTTGAGAATGTTGCGGGCGGCTTGGTCCTTGTCGCCGATCAGCTCGCAGTAGTCCGCCCATTTCTTGGTTTGCGTGGCGCGGATAAACGAGATGACCGTCTCGGGACGCAGGCACAGGGCCTTGTCGTAATCCCCCTGCTTGGCGGAGATGAAGCCGTGCGTATTCAGCAGCACATCTTCGATGTGTTCTTCAAACGCAAATTCCGAGGTGATTTTGGCCATGGTTAGTTCTTTGGTTTCTTCGAGGCGGAATCAGGCTTTGGCTTGTTCAACTTTTTGACTAGAGCGTCGAGTTTACGGAAGATATCTAGCCCGTCCATGGCAGTGGATTGGGCCTCTTGAAGCCGTGCGTCCCATGCTTTGGTTTCGTTTTCAGCCAGCTTGACCATTTGATGGAGCAGCTCGTTTCGGCGGGGGGCCCACGCTTTTACGGCTTCGTATATCTCTTTTGCTGCGTCGCTCTCCTGCTGCTTTTTACCCGCTAGGAACTCGGCTGTTTCGTAAGCCGTATCAAATACGCGCTTGTTGGTATCTTGTGCGGAAATGCAATCTCTGCGTGCTTCCAGTCGGTCCGCGATCATGCTTTCCAGTAGGGCAATGGCTTCCAGAGGATACCCGTGCACCATTGCGTCACTAACCCGAGCGATGACTTTGGTGTAAAGCACTCTTCTAGTTTGGGCGACCACGGATTGTGGCCCCGTGTTTTTCGCGCCGACTTTCTTGGTCTTTCTGTTGTTCACAATGGTCAGTTCCGAGTTTGCTGTCGCACATCAATCTGGCCGGTGACGGCGGCGGAGATGAGCGCGGTGCGGCGTTCTTGCAGGAGAACGATGGCGCGTTGCGCTTCGGCGGTGAGGGTGTCGAATTTGGCGAGTTCGGTTTCGAGGAACTTGATGATGGTTTTCTGCTCAGAGATTGATGGCACGGGCAGATAGAGATTTGCATACTTCTCTGCGCTGACATTCTGAATTGTCGCTTGGATCTGACTTCCGACCACGTAGCCCCAATAGCCGTTGGTTTGGCAAAAGTAGTAGAGCCACTGCGCAATGCACTCTTTCTGCCTTAACCGGGCACGAATTAGATAACCCGCAAAGCAGGCAGGCCCCCATTGGTTCGAGTAAATAAAGCTCTTCCCAACAGTTGCGCCACTTCGAGCAAGCAGAACGTCGCCTTCGCGTAAGAGAAACGACTGAGCAACGTCAACAGGCAGCGACTTAAAAGTTTCATCACGTAGGGCACCTGATTCATCAATATCTGTGATACGGACAAATCTTGGCAGAGTCCGGTCATCAAGTTCCGCTGATTCATTGGCACCGTATTTCAGTGGTTCCTCAACAATGTTTTTGAGTCGTTTCACCGCCCACCCCTCCGGCACATCGCCGAGCCATTCGATGCCGGAAGGCTTCATGGGTGCGTGGGGGTTGAGGCCTTTGGTGACGGCGTGGGAGATGACGGCCTGACGTTTTTCTTTCAGCAGTTCCATCAGCCGCCGCTGCTCCGCCACCAGCCCATCAATCTTCCCCGTCTCCCGGTCCAGAAACTCCGCAATGGCGGTTTGCTCGGGGTCTGCTGGAGTAGGGATTTGAAAGTTCTTAAGTAGAGAAGTTGAAACACCACCGATCAAACCCGTTAACGAGAGCCCAAATTTGTCTTTGAAGTGCTGAGACTGAGCAAAATAGAATCGGAATTTGTTGTTCTGCCTCGATGAAAAACAGCACAGTTTATTAACGAAGCAAACATCGTGGCGAAGCAACGCCACCTTCCGCCCTGCGCTTCCTCCTTCGACACACAATAGAAAGGTGCCACTCTGAGCAACTTTCAAGTCGCATTGTTCTTTAGGAATGCGGAGTCCATTTTCATACTGAACCTCGTGGGTTTCCAAATCTATGTCCTTTGAAGATATGTAAGGCAACGCTTCGGGATCGGTGCTTTCATATAACTTCTTTTCCGTCTCGTTTAGGCTATTCCCCGTATAGACGAGAGTTGAGTATTTCAAAGGCTTCACCTCCCACCCCTCCGGCACATCCCCCAGCCATTCCACGCCGCTGGCCTTGTATTTCGGATAACGCGGGAAGCTCACTTCGTCAGCCCTCCGATCATGGAGAGGATGCTGTCGGTGCAAGCTTTCAGGTCGGCATCAATCGCGCTCAGGGGGCGCGGAGGTTGGAAGACATAGAAGTGACGGTTGAACGGGATTTCATAGCCGACCTTGCCCACCTTGCCGTCCTTTTTGTCGCAGTAAGTTTCATCAATCCACGCATCGGGGACATGCGGGGTGACCTCGCGGGCGAAGTAGGTCTGCACGTTTTCCTTGAGCGGCACATTCTCGGTGTCGTTCAGGTCGGTGTCGGGTTCGGGGTTGCCACTGCTGTCGCGGCAGATCTCGGCGGTGTCATCCCGCTCGCCGATGCCACCCAGAATGGCTTTGAGCACGGGGGCTTTGATCTTGAGCGCGGCCTCCAGCGCGGTGGTGAACTCGTCCCGTTGCATGTAAGTTTTGCCCGCGAGAGTTTGCAGGGCGGCGCGGATGGCAGCTTGCAGGGCACGGCCTTCTTCCTCGTCCTGCTTCTTCTCGGCGGCGTCTTTTTTCTTGCTCACGGCCAGATTCTTGAAGGCCGCCAGCGCATCGAGACGAGCGAGTGACTCGGCGTTGACCGTAAAGCGCAGCTTGAGCGGACGGAGCACCTTGATCTCGCGGTAGCCGAAATCGGTGGTGTCAAAAATCTTCACATGCGGGCCTTCCTTGCGCTCCTTGACCAGCTTGAGGATCGCCTGCTTGTGGGTCTCGGTGATCTGGCGGCGTTTGCTGCCGAGGCTCTTGGACATGCTCGACCAGAACTCCTCGCCCGAGGCGTCCACCAGCATGACCTTGCCCTTGTGGGCGGCGGGTTTGCGGTTGCTCAACAGCCAAATGTAGGTGCCGATGCCAGTGTTGTAAAAAATCTGCTGCGGCAGGGCGATGATGGCTTCGAGCCAGTCGTTTTCCATGATCCAGCGGCGGATCTCCGATTCACCCGAACCCGCCCCGCCCGTGAAGAGCGGCGAGCCGTTCATGATGATCCCGATGTAGCTCTGGGATTCCTCGGGATCATTCATCCGCGCAATGAAGTGCTGCAAGAAGAGCATCTGGCCATCGGACTTGCGCGGCAGGCCAGCCCCGAAGCGGCCCTGAAAACCACTTGCGGCCTCGGTGGTGACAGCAGCTTCGTCCTTGCTCCACTCGTAGCCGTAGGGAGGGTTCACAAACTGATAGTCGAAGCGCATTTTCGCCAACTGATCGTCGGAGAGCGTGCTGCCCTTTTTAATGTTTTCAGCGTCCTTGCCTTCGGGTTCAAGCATCAGCATGTCGGAGCGGGCGATGGCCCAAGTATGGGGGTTCAGCTCCTGCCCGTAGAGATGAACTTTGGCCTCGGGGTTGATCTGAAGGATGTGCTCTTTGCTGATGGTGAGCATACCCCCAGTGCCGCAGCAACAGTCATTGACGGTTCGGGCCACGCCCTCGCCACTGGCCAACTCGGTGTCGAACATCAGCACCATATCGACCATCAGCCGGATGATCTCGCGGGGCGTAAAATGTTCGCCGGGATTTTCGTTGAGGGCTTCGTTGAACTTGCGGAGCAGGTGCTCGAAGACATAGCCCATTTCGTGGTTGGACATGGACGCGGGGCGCAAGTCCACTTTGCTCTTTTCGTTGAACCGCTCCATGAGCAGGTAGAGCAGGTTGACCCTTTCGAGGTCGCGGATGGTGTCGTCGAAGTTAAAGGCGGCGAAGATATCGCGGACATTGGACGAGAATCCCAACACATACTGGCGCAGGTTCAGGGCCAGACTTGCGTCGTCGTGCAGGAGGCTTTCGTAGGTGAATTTCGAGGTATTGTAGAAGGCGTAACCTGCGGCGCGGCACAACTGCCCGTGTCGATTTTCAAGCCCTTTTTCTTTCAGTGTATGCTCAGTCTCCAGCACCTTCGCCTTCGTCGCCACCAGCGCGTAATCGAGACGGCGAAGGACCACGAAGGGCAGGATGATTTTCTGGAACTCGCTCTTTTTAAACGCGCCGTTCAGCAGATCGGCAATCGCCCACAGGAAGCTGACAACGGAATTGAATTTGGCGGTGTCGTTCATGGTTTTGGATATGTGTCGGGCGTATTGATCTGCGGGTTGGCGATTAGGAAGTTGGTTCGGAAGTCGGTCTGCGAACGAGAGCCAAATTCGCAGATGTTCTTGAATGCGTGATGGAGCATGGGTGGTGAAAAGTCGGAACCGTCAATCTCTACGAAACGCCATGCTAACTGACACCCCACAGAAAAAGCCAGCAGCAAGCAAAGCGACACGCACGGAACGTATTCAGCCTGCGTTGCGAACTCGGTGTCGTATTCGTGCTCTATCGCTGATTGAACTTCTGGCCTAGTCGTAGGAGTAGGTTAAACGCCAACTCCTGCTGATCCTCCCTCTCATCGCTTCCCGCTTGGATCTCCTGTAAGTTCTCCGCTGCCTCATCCTTTAGCAGTGCCGCCTCCAAGAAACCCAGTATCCTTGCCTCCGCTTGTTGGTGGCTTTTGCAGTTCGCCATCGGCGGAAGCCCCTTGCTCCACCAATCCTTTGTCTCATCCTCCCTCTCGTGCTCCGGCATCTGAAATAGGTAATCCGCCACCAATTCCGACAACTGGAGCAGCGGGTTTTGGGTTTCTGTTTTTTTCTTTTTGTTCACGGCGGTTTTGATTGCAGCCCTGATTCGGTTAATCAGTGTGCGTTTCGGTAACGTCACCCTTCCGATCTCGATGTCGGAAAGGTAGGTGGGCGAGATTTCCAGCCTCCGCGCCACTGAGCGCAGAGTCTTTCCCGCCGCCTCGCGCTCATTGCGGATCGCAAGGCCGAGACGCTGCGAATAGATACGCCCCTCGCGCTCGGCTGATTCCCAATGGGCCTCTGAGCGCAGCAATTCGCAGCCTACGCATCTACAGTCGGGTTGGGCGATTTGCGAGTGGGGTTCCATAATGATTATTTTTTAGCAACCAGCTTACCTGATACCCCGTGATGGCGCGATCAAAATACGTATGAACGACAGATGTGAAAACACGCAACCAAAGCCCCCTCGCACGGAAACACTCCGCGCATCAAAGCGGCTCAGTTGAATGATCCAACGCGCTCCGTGTGGGGGATGCGCCCTCCGCCTCCGTGACTTTTTTAACTCGGCAGCGGCGGCAGGGGTGGTGTTGCTCCGCCGACTGTTGATGATAGTCGCCGCATCCACGAACTCCATTTCCACTGTGCCAAACCTGATCCCGCGCCGCGTCCAGATGTTGCAGTGGGTGTGTTGAGCCGCAGACATAGGTGAAGCCGTCTCACGTTTCGTCCACTGCTTCGTATGGGGCGGCGTCAAGCAAGGGGTTATAGCTTTAGCTATTTCGAGGGGGCGCGTCATTCGACCCGATAGAAACGAGGCAAAAAGATCGCTCTCAATAAATGTTGGGAAAACGTATTTTTTCTCAGCTACGCATACGGAAGCAGGGGACACGCCTTGTCGGTGGAGTTGGTTTGTTAGTCCTTGGACGGCCCGCTCTCGAAAGTAACTGCCAACAAACTGCCAAAAACTGCCAAAAATATGCGCTGTTTTGCGTGTTTATTGCGTCCTCATGTGTGGTAGTAGAATCGGCCTGAAACCTTGTGTTTATCAGCATTCCAGAGTCATTTTCAGATTTTGAAAATGGTTGCCTCACTAGGACTCGAACCTAGACAAGCAGATTCAGAATCTGCTGTGCTACCATTACACCATGAGGCAGTGCGATTTTTAAAACCCTGAATGAGATTCATTTACATCCGATGATGTAAGTGGTGAACCTTTCATC
>CAIYUV010000062.1 GCA_903929475.1 uncultured Spartobacteria bacterium | reverse complement strand
CCTTTTTTGTCGTATTCACCGCGTTTCAAAATATGCGCCGTGCGTGGCTGCGCGATTTCTTTCATCACCATCGTTGTGGGTGCGTTTGACTTGATGCCGTCGCGCTCCTTCTTTTTAGCCACAACGATTTTCTCCGCCTGCTTCACGGGCGTGTCGTTGGTGTCGTTGAAAATCTTCGTCAGCTCTGCCTTCTGCGCATCCGTGCGCTTCGCAGTTTCCGTCTTGAGCGCGAGCACCGCAGACTCCGGGAGTTTTGGAGCGGCGGGTTTCGTCGCCGGGGGCGGCTGCAGTGCGGCGGCCTCCTCTGCCTTTTTGATTTGGGCGAGTTGAGTCTCCTCCCACGCAGCCTGCAACTTTGGCAGTTCCTTCGCAGCCTCGATTTTCCGCGCCTCCGCGTCGGCGATTTCCTTTTCCAGCTTCGCGATCTGCGCGACCTGCTCCGGCGTTGGCACATTGATGAACGGCATCGTGTTGCCGCGATTGCGGGCTTCGAGCACGCCGCTTTCCTCGTTGGAATTGAAGAACGCGAAGAGCTGGTAAAATTCCTTCTGCGAAACCGGATCAAACTTGTGGTCGTGGCAGCGGCAGCAGCCGAGCGTGAGCGCCATCCATGTCTGGCCTGTCGTCTCCACGCGATCGATTACCGTCTCGGTGAACCACTCTTCGACAATCCGTCCACCCTCGCCGTTAAGTCGGTGGTTTCGATTAAAACCCGTCGCAACGATTTGATCGGTCGCGGCGTTCGGCAGAATATCGCCGGCGAGCTGCTCAATGGTGAATTGATCAAACGGCATGTTGCGGTTGAACGCGCCAATCACCCAATCGCGCCAGCCGAACATCTGCCGCGAAGAATCCTCCTGAAAGCCGTTGCTGTCCGCGTAGCGTGCAAAATCGAGCCACTGCGCAGCCATGCGCTCTCCGTAGCGCGGAGACCCGAGCAGGCGGTCCACGACTTTTTCGTAGGCGTTTGGAGCGCGGTCGTTGAGGAAGGCATCCACTTCTTCCGGCGTCGGCGGGATTCCCGTGAGGTCGAGCGAAGCGCGGCGGATCAAAGTTTCACGCGATGCCTCCGGTGCGGGTGCGAGTTTTTCCTTCTCCAGTCGCGCATAAACAAACGCATCAATTGCATTTCCGCTTTCCGCTTTCCGCTTTCCGCTTTCAGGCACATCCGGTCTCTGTGGTTTTAGAAATGCCCAGTGCCCTTGATACTCGGCACCATCCGCGATCCACTGTTTCAGCAATTCGATTTGCTCCGGCTTTAGCGTCTTTCCGCTTTTCTTCGGCGGCATGTGTTCTTCGGGATCGGTGGAGAGGATGTGCTTGATCACTTCGCTCTCTGTTGGCTTTCCGGGTTGTATCGCAGCCTTTCCAGACTCGCCGCCTTTCAGCGCAGCATCACGCAGATCCAGTCGCAGTTCAGCCTTCTGCTTCTGCGCATCGGGGCCGTGGCAATAGAAACAGTTTTCCGAAAGGATCGGGCGGATGTCGCGGTTGAAGGAAATCTTTTCCGCCGCATGTGCGCTGAATGGAATCGCGAGGGCGAGGATGAGGCGGCGTGTCATGTTAAAATACGTAGCTGAATTCGTTGAGGCCGAAGAGCACCTGGCAAAAGTCCATCAGCGCGAGGCCGGGTGCCATTTTCTCCGCTTCGTAGCTCTTCGTTTGGGCTGCAACGAAAGCGAGAGCGTCGCTCATCTCTTCACTCGTCGGCGCGCGGCCCAGCGCCAGTGCGTAGGCGCGGGTGATTTGTGCGGAAGGCTCGCCCTTCCCGATGCGCGTGGCGAAGGCATCCGCCCATTCGCGCACCTGCGGGCCGTTCATCAGCATCAGCGCCTGCGGCGCGACGGTCGTCGTCGGGCGCAAGCCCTGGCTGACCAGCGGCTCCGGCTGATCAAACGCCACCATCGAGCCGATGAGCTGGCTGCGTTTCATCGTGAAATAAATGCTCCTGCGCTTGCTGCGTTCGTCCTTCGTCCCGTTGCCAAACATCCGCTCATCCAGTGCGCCGCTCACGGCGAGAATGCTGTCACGAATTGCCTCGCCTTCGAGCCGCTGCGGTATGCGTCGGGTGAAAGTAGCATTGGCCGGGTCGGCGGATTCCTTCGCGTGATCCGGCGCGCTGTTCTGCGCGTAAGCGGCGCTCGTCATGATCAAACGATGGATCGGCCTCAATTTCCATCCACCACGAATTAATTCGCCCGCGAGGAAATCGAGAAGCTCTGGCTGCGTCGGCAGCGCGCCCGTCCGGCCAAAGTCATTCGGCGTGGCAAGGATCCCTGTGCCGAAATGATGTTGCCAGAGTCGGTTCACGATCACTCGTGCTGTGAGCGCACCCGCGCCGCGCTCCACATCCGTGAGCCAGTTGGTGAGTGAACGCCGACGCCCTGAATACTTCACACCGTTCGGCGGAGACCACTGCCATTGCTTCTCAGCATCCGCGGCAGGCATCAGCACTTGCAGGAAGCTTTGCGTGGCGACGTCCTCTTTCATGTCTGCGCTTCCTCGTTTCAAAATATGCGTTTCGGGAAAAAAGTCCGCGCCTTGCGTGTGCATCCGCAGCGGGGCGTGTCCCTCCGCGCAGACGAGCACCTTTGTTTTCGGCCCTGCGGGCTTTTTCCCTTCCGGCGTGTCGGTCGTCTCGGTTTGTAAATCGAGCACGCTGCGCACAGTCGTGGTGAACGTGCTGAGCATCCGGTAATAGTCCCGCGTCGGGATTGGATCGTATTTGTGATCGTGGCAGCGCGCACAGCCGACAGTTAGTCCGAGGAACGCGCTCGCCGTCGTCGAGAGCATATCGTCCATCGCATCGTAGCGCGTGCGCTCGACTTCGTTGGCTGTGATTTGTGTAGGAAAAACACCCGCGCCGAGAAATCCCGTGGCCGACATCGCGAGCATGTCGCCCGGCTCATATTCATCGCCCGCGATCTGCCAGCGCACGAACTGATCAAAAGGCATGTCCGAGTTCAGCGCCTTGATCACAAAGTCGCGGTAGTGGAACGCGCCCTGACGGTCGTAGTCGTGTTCAAAGCCGCTGCTTTCCGCGAAGCGCGCGACATCCAGCCAGTGCCGCGCCCAGCGCTCACCGTGTTGGGGGCGCGCGAGCAATTCGTCCACGAGTGCAGCGAGCGCCGATTGTGGATTACTGGCAGATGCTTCGACGAAACGCTCTACTTCCTCCGGCGTCGGCGGCAGACCGATCAAATCGAGATACACGCGTCGAACCAGCACGCGGGGCGCTGAGGCAGGTGCAAACTTCAGACCCTTCTTCGTCGCACTGGCGGAAAGAAACGCATCCACCGGGTGCGCCATTCCTGCGGGCGGCGTCACCTTTGCGAGCGGTTGGAAGGCCCACCACTGCTTATCCTCCGCAGTCACCACCGAGCGGTCACGTGCGGGCTTTTTGCCTTCGATGAGCGGCTTGTCGTAGGGCGCGCCGTTCTCGATCCACTCGGTGATTTTCGCGATGGCTTCGTCCGGAAGCTTCGGTTTGTCGTCCGGCATGTTCGGCTCCACTTCGTGTCGCACAAGTTTGAGCAGCCCGCTCGCCTTCACATCGAACGGCACCACACCAACGCTCTCTTTGCCGCCTTTTAATAGACCTTCGCGAGTCGCCAGATCGAAATCCCCCTTCGTCTTTTTGCCGCCGTGGCAATTCAGACAATGCTCCGTGAGAAGGGGACGGACTCCCTTTTGAAAAAGCGCCAGCCCGCGAATCATCCGCTCAGCGTGATCCGCCGGCAACGGCGCTGCATTGAGCGCGGCTGCAGAAAGGAAAGTCAGGTGAAAAATGACACGGTTCATCGCTGGGTAGGATAAACTACGAAAGCGCAGTTTCCTAAGCCTGAATTATCCGGCGTCACTATCGTTTCGAGCGCCATGCGAGTTCGGGCTGCCAGTCTGGCTCCGGCCACCACGGCTTTTCGCTGAGTGCGTAGGTGCCGAGCGTGTCGAGCGTCACGATGGGCGCGGCTAAAATTTCTCCGACCAAAGTGTCGAGCGTGTCTTCGAGTTTTGCCTCCGCCTTCGCCTGCGCGCCGGAATCAATCCCCGCCTGCTGACGCGCCTTGAGCCTTGCGCGCATCATCGCGAAATGATCCGCCGCCTGCTTCTGAGCACCGTCGCGTGCCTGCTTGAGCGCATCGCCTTTTTGCACTGCGGAGAGCGCTTTCTTCGCGACGGTCTCGCACGACTTGCGCCATTCCTTTTCGCCAAACTTGGCGCGCACATGCTCGGCGCGTTCCTTGCCGAGATTGCGATCCATTTTGAAGTGATACGGGCGGCGGCATGGCTCGATCAGTTTATCGGCGGCAACCTCGCCGGCTTCGTCGAACCACAGCTCGGTGATGAATTCCGGGAACCAACTGCGCACTAGCCGCAGCAGTCCGCCGCGACGAATTTCGTCCCACTCGATGGATGCGAGCGCCTTTTCAACGCTGCGCAAATCCACGCCGACGCGCACGAGCGCGCGGAAAACGAGTTTGGGCGATTTCATCCCCGGCACGCTGCGCCACATGGCCCAAGCGCGACCGCGGTCGTCCCACGCGAGCAACTCACGGCAGCCGTCTACGGCGGAGTGGCCGGGGCGGAGAAAATCGAGCGACAAATCCTCGATGACAACGCTGCGATGGACGGTGAATTTCGTAGCGAACATTCCAGCCAGCGAATCCAGCTTGTCCGCCGGTATGAGCGGATTGCTGTCGCGTTTCATGCGGAACTTCAGAGAGTTTGTTTCTTCGTCCCAACGCTCTTCGAGGCCGAGATTGCGCTGCAAATACGCGCTGAACGCCGTGCCGAATTTTTCCGCTGCGGCATCGGCGGCGGCGAGGTCGCGTGCGAGCGCGCTCTCGGGCGAGAGGCTGTGCATCCCGTCAATTACGTCCTGTTCTTCGATGCTCGTGCGCTCCTTTTTCACAGCCTCTGCGAGCGCGGGGACCGCATCGAGCAATGCCTGCGCGCCGCCCGCGAACGCCTGTTCGCGCAGGCGCGGCAGCTCGGTGTCCACGAGATGTTGAAGGTCGGAGATGCTCGCGGCGTAGAGGCCGAATCCCTCGGCGAGCACACGCCGCCATGTTTCATCAAGCGCCTGCGTGTCATCCTCGCCGGTCGTGCAGACGACGCACGGAATCGCGCCTGTTCGATCAATACGATCCAGACGACCGAGACGTTGCTCGAGCCGCATCGGCGACCATGGCAGGTCGTAGAAAAACACAGCGCGGGCGAATTGTAGATTGAAGCCCTCTTCGCCAGTCGCATCGGTCACGAGCACACGGGCGAGCGCATCGCCTGCGAAGTCGGAAAACAATTCGCCGACCTGTGAGCCGAGTTTGCTCGCCGTCGCCACCTTCACGCCGATGGGTGAAAAGAAACCTTGCAGTCGCTTCGCTAGATCCGCGCTGAGCCGTGCGCTTGGGCAAAAGACCACATACTTCGCGCTGGCACCGTCCTTCGTGGCGCGGCGGCGCAGCGACTCGGCAAGCAAGTCGAGCCGTGCCTCGGACATCTGCCACGCGGTCTTTTCGTCCACGAGCGCGGCGAGAAGTTTTTCCTCCGCAGGCGTGGCCTTCGTCGCTTTCGCGACCTCCTTCACCAAGTCTCCGAGTTTTTCCGGCTCTGCAGCGATGGCTTCGGCGAGGCGGATGTATTCCGCAGCGGCGGTTGCGCGCAGTTTGTCTTCGCTGCCGATGCGTTTGCTCGCGGCGGCGCGCCACGCTTCCAACGCCGTCCATAGCGCGGCGTGCGGCTCTTCATCGAGCTCCACCTCCACGCTCTCCTGCACGTCGCGCACAAAACGTTTTTGTGAACCGGCCAGCCAGCGGCGGCGCGTGCGCAGCATCCGGCGGTGGATGCGGTAGGTCTCGCTGATGTGAAGATGCAACTCGCCCTGAATTACCATTGCATCCGCACCCGGCTTACTAAGCGCGGATGCGAGTTCTTTCACCGTCGCGTCGTTTGGTAAAAGCGCGGCGAGTTTTCCGGCGTGCAATTTCACCAACGCGGGAACCGTCGCGCTGCGCAGGGCGAGAAATGCGCGGCCCAGCTCGACGCGCTTCGCCGTGCGCTCCTTGAAATCAGCGAGCTTGGCAGCGGAGTAATTTTCCGGATCGAGCAGCTCCAAAAGCGCGAGCAGATCAGCGTCGTGATGAAGCACAGGCGTTGCGGAGAGCAGCAGTAAATGTTTCGCGGCGTGCGCGAGCTTCAGCGCATTTTTTGTCGTAGCTGAAACCGCTACTCCTTCGCGTGCGACGATGCGGTGTGCCTCATCCATGACGAGAACATCCCAGTCTTCGTCGAGCAGTTCCTTGTCTTTCAGCAGAGCCGAGTGCGCGAAGACCTCCACGTCATCGAGCCCGAAACGCGAATCCAGTTCTTCGCGCCATTGCCGCGTCAGCGCGTCCGGCGCGACAACGGCGATGCGAGAGTCCGGTGCATCAAGCTGGATTTGGCGGAGGACGATTCCGGCTTCGATCGTTTTGCCGAGTCCCACCTCGTCCGCCAGTAGGTAACGGATGACCGGGTCGTGCAAAACGCGGTTCGCGACCTCGGCCTGATGCTGGAGCACTTCCACCTTCGACGAAAGCAGTGCGGGCAGACCGTGGGCGAGCTGGTTCTGTCGCAATAGTTCGCGCAGCAAATCCGCACGCTGCTGGAAAAAGAACGGCGTCTCCTGAGCCAGCTCCCCGAGCACAACTGACGGATCATCTCCCGGCAAATACGAGCGCACTGAAAAGTCGTCCTCTTTCATCTCCGTGAGCGACGCAGCGCCGGGGAAATGCACGAGATAAGTGCGCATCGCGCTGGTGAGCTGCTTCGCCGCGATGATGCGCCCGTAGCGCACGAGGCCCTTCGCCGTGTGAAAGACGCGCGTTTGATTTGGCAGTGGAGCATGCGCGAGTGATTCGATCGGCACTTCCACCTCCACCGCATTTACCGTGTCCGTGCAAAAGCGCAGCTTTGCCTTCGAGCCGGACACGCTGGCGATTTCCGCATAACCCGCCGAAGTCTTTCCGCGCACGACGACCTTGCAGCCCGGTTGCGGCTTGAATTTCGGCATCGGCTCCACAGCCAGTTCGGCGACATCCGCGATTTTCGCAGGCTTCGCCACGGGTCGCGCAGGCAGCGCGGGTTTCTTCGATTTGGCAGCGGGGATTTTTGCGGATTTCTTGGCTGAGGGCATCGTATGAAAAATTGAGCCCGCAGGCTAGCCGCGCCCTCCTAGCTTCGCCAAGGCTTTCCCGATGGGAATCGTGCGTTTCTAAAAAGCCCTTGCTCTCAAGTCACGGAATGCGTGGGAGAGAAAATCAAGCATCCGGGTAGGTGTGAGCGTTTCCTCGGTTTCGCCGCCTTCGTAGATCGCGTTCTCACTGGCGCGTCCGCAGAGCCATGCGCCGATGCGCGCGGCGTCGAACGGACGGATGCGTTGTCCGATGAGAGCGGCGATCACACCGGTGAGGGCGTCGCCCATTCCGCCGACGGCCATGCCGGGCGTGCCGGTGGTGTTGATGCAAAGTGGCTCGCCGGATTTGCCGACGATGGTGCGTGCGCCCTTCAGCAGGAGGGTGCAGCGCGGGTATCGTTGCGCAAAAGCGCGCACTACTTCGGAGCGCGGGTGATTTTTCGTATCGGGATCGAGGCGTTCCATTTCGCCGGGGTGCGGCGTGAGCACGCGCTCTCCGCCGACTGAGGAGAGTATTTCCGTGCGGCCCGCGAGGGCGTTGAGTGCGTCGGCGTCCACAATGGTTGGCTGCGGGATTTTTTCCACGAGTTGTGCAATTTCGGCAGCGCGGGAAGTGCCGAGGCCGGGGCCGATGGCGAAGACATCGTGGCGCTTGGAGAGCAGGTCGAGTAGCGATGGAATGCTCTGCACCATCACTTCGGGCGGAGCCATGCGGGCGAGGGAGTCGGCGGTGTCGGGGGTGGCGTAAAGTGTGACGAGCCCTGCACCAGCGCGCACACACGCGCTCGCGCAGATGACCGCCGCGCCCAGAAAACCCGGCGATCCGGCGACGATCCCGATGCGTCCGTAGTCGCCCTTGTGCGTGTCGAAATTCCGGCGCGGCATCAGCGGTCCGATGTTCGCAGGAGTAGTGAGGAGTGTGTCAGTGCCCGCAGTGATGATACGGCTGCTGAATTCATTCAGCGTCAGCACGCAAATGCGCCCGACGAAATTCGCAGCGTGGTCGGCGACGAGTCCCTGCTTGGCAAAGCCGATGGTGAGCGTGGTGTCGGCGACGATGCACGCGGGGTCGGGCGCGCCTGTGTCGCCATCGAGGCCCGTCGGTAGATCGAGTGCAAAAACGTGGGCGTTGCCGGTGGCGCGGAGCTGGTTGATTGCGCGGGTCAGCGAACTGACGGGTTCTTGCAACGCTCCTTTCGCGCCGATGCCGAGCAGGCCGTCGAGCACGATGAGCGGTCGCCCGCTGGCACTTTGCAGGGCGTCGGGCTTGTCCGCGTGGCAGCCTGCGGCCTCCTTGAATTTCTGCCGCGGCAGCGGGCCCCAATCATTTTCCGCGAAGGCGGGAATGAGACGCACCTCCCAGCCGAGCGCGGCGAGATGACGTGCGGCGACGAGCGCATCGCCCCCATTGTTTCCTTTTCCAAAAACGGCGAGGCACACGCCGGGCTGTGGAAAAAACTGGCGGACTGCGAGCGCCATCTGCTGTCCCGCCTGCTCCATGAGCAGCTCCGGCGATACGCCAGCGGCGAACGCTTTTTCCTCAAGGGCCTTCATTGCTGCGCAGGAAAGTATCATGGCTTTATTTACCGGTGAAAGGATGCCGCATTTTTTGACGAAAGTCGAAGGCACATTCATCAGGTGCAAATTTCAGCGATAGCGCGCGATGATCGCTCGTGCGACGGACTCCGCCAGTCGCTGCCTGTAACTACCGGTATCTATTCGCCGCGACTCAGCGCGGTTGGTGAGAAAGCCGAGTTCGCACAGGACGGCGGTGCCGCTCGTATGTCGCAAAACGTGGAGACTGCGGGTGCGGATGCGGCGGTCTTCTTCGCCGGTCGCGGCGAGCACACTGCGATGAATGGCGCTGGCGAGCGCGGCGCTATCGCGTCCGTGGTGATAGTAGGTTTCGATACCGTGTGCGTCGTCGTTAGGCGCGCCGTTGAAATGAATGCTCACGAATATGGAGCTGCGGTATTGATTGGCGATGGCGCTGCGGTCGCCGAGCGGGATGAACACATCGCTGCGGCGCGTCATCACTGTCTGAAAACCCGCGCGCCGGAGCGCGCCGTCGAGGCGTTTGGCGGTGTCGAGTGCGTATCCTTTTTCCGGGACGCGCTGGCCGGGCATCCCTCCGCGATCCTGTCCGCCGTGGCCTGCATCTATCACGATGACCGGTTTCGCGAACGCGCTGGCCGAAAGGCAGAGCAGCAGGCACAGCAGTCGGATCAGGATCGCTTTCATGAGTTTGCTTTAGCAAAGGACGCGCCTTGGCCGCCAGTTGTTCAATCGTTCTGCGGAGAATTTCACAAGCGCGCAACTTCACTCGGCACTCGACAGCGTGCGCCTGGTCCTCGCATTTTCTGCGGAAATGAAACGCATTCTCTCCGGCATCAAGCCGACTGGCGCGCCGCATCTTGGTAATTATTTCGGGATGATGCGCCCGTGCATCGCTTTGCAGGAGCAGGGCGAAGCGTTCTATTTCATCGCGGATTACCACGCGCTCACGTCGGTGCGTGAAGCCGCCAACTTGCGCACATACACGCACGGCGTTGCGCTCGATTTCCTCGCGTGCGGGCTCGACCCTACAAGGGCCGTGCTTTTTCGCCAGAGCGACGTGCCGGAGCATACGGAACTGGCGTGGATTCTCTCATGCGTGACGCCGATGCCGATGCTGGAAAATTGCCATGCGTATAAAGATCATGTCGCCAAGGACAGGACGCCGAACCACGGGCTGTTCGCATACCCGGTGCTGATGGCTGCGGATATTTTGCTCTACGATTCAAACGTCGTGCCCGTGGGTCGTGACCAGAAACAGCACGTCGAAGTGACGCGCGATATCGCCTCGCTGATGAACCGTCTTTACGGCAAAAGCGCGCCGATTTTCACCGTGCCGGAGGCGAGCATCCTGCCAAACGTCGCGACCGTGATCGGTCTCGACGGGCAGAAGATGAGCAAGAGCTACAATAACACGATCCCGCTGTTCGAGGACGAGAAGCCGCTGCGTAAAAAAATCATGGGCATCGTGACGGACTCGACGCCCGTCGAATCGCCGAAAGACCCGGCCGGCTCCACGATCGTCGCGCTGTATCGTCTTTTCGCGAGCGAGTCGGAGGTGGCAAAATTGGAGGAGGATTTCCGCGCAGGCGGCACCGGCTACGGCGATTTCAAAAAGCGGCTTTTCGAGGCGGTGTGGGAATTTTTCCGCCCGATGCGCGAAAAACGCGCCGCCCTCGCCGCGGATCCCGGTCACGTGGAAAAAGTGCTGCATGACGGTGCGCAGCGAGCGCGCGCTGTGGCAGTGCGCACGATGGAGCGTGTGCGGGCGGCGATCGGACTGCGCTAAGGATGACGCACAAGCCGGACGATCCCAAGGAAACTACGAAGAGAATGCAGGAAATTTCATTCTCTTGAATCGGAAATCAAAGGGGAGAGGTGATGGATGGAATGTGTGTCTTTGTGTTTTGCGTGGATGCTATTGTCGCTACGCTGCGCGCATATGTCCGACGCGCTCCAAGCAGGCCTCACCAAAGCAACCATCGCCACCGCTGAGCGGCATTTTTTTCTTTGCATCGGGCCGGACTGCTGCGCGCCTGCGGATGCGGAGGTTGTTTGGGAGCACATCAAGCGCCGCGTTCGCGAAACCGGCCTGCGCGCGATGCGGACGAAGGCGCAGTGCTTTCGTATTTGCACGGGGGGGCCGTGGCTCGTGGTGTATCCCGAGGGCGTGTGGTATGGCGCGATGTCTGTGGAGCGTTTCGAGCGCGTGCTGAGCGAACATCTGCTCGGCGGAAAGCCTGTCGCCGATTGGGTCGTGGCCGTGAACGCGCTTGGCCGGAACGATGCAGATGGAACTATAGAGGACACAGAGAGCACGGAGGGAAAATGAGTGAGTTTCACACTCTTTGCCTTGCTCATGCTCATGCTCTGAAAATGACCATCATCCGAGCAAGAGAATGACGAAGACAGAAGATATCAAATAGAGCCACTATCTGTATTCTCTGCGTCCTCTGTGTCCTCTGTAGTTAAAATCAAGTGCATCGTTCATGCTTACCGCTGCACCTTCCAGCGCGTCTGACGATTGAGGTCCACTTCCTCCGCCGGGACTGCAAAGCCGCAGGCGTTGAGCAGAAAAGCGACGCCGTCTTTCGATCCCATCGTGTCGCGCAAATAGCGCGCGAACAGCTCGACGTATTCCTTGCAGCTATCGAGTTCCAGAAATCCCTCGGCTGCATATTTCGCCAGCTCTTGGTCGTGGTTTTCGATCAAATCCAGCAGCGCCTTGCGCAGTCGTTCGCGCATCGTCGGGTCGAGCACGAGCTTGAACGGGCTGGCGGCGGGATCGCCCGGGATTTGCAAAGCGTCGGCGGAAAGATCGGCGGAGTCGGACATGGCGTGAAGTGCGTTATCAGCGTGAGCGGGTGGGTCAAGCCGCACCTCTTTCGGCAAGCGGCCAGAAAAATACCCTCCACATTTTCGCGATGTTTGTGACTCTCTGTGCAAAGACCTCATGCAGCTTCGATGAATAACCCGCGCCGTCTCTTTCTTTTTTTAATCATGGGCGCCCTTGTCGGCTACTTTTGGTGGCGACTGGATCACCGCGACGTGACGCGAGCTCCTGAAAAATTCACGCCTGCAGAAGCGCCGAAGATCAACATCGAAGACGTGAAGGTGCTCGCGGCGATTGATGCGGAATACACCAAGCTCATCGAAAGCGTGGTGCCGAGCGTGGTGAGCATCACTTCATCGCGCACCGTGCTCCAGCAGGTGCCGCTTACCATCGAGGATTTGCTGCTGGGCCGCCAGCGCGCTCAGAAAGCGAAGAGCACTTCGCTCGGTAGCGGTGTTATCGTGTCGAAAGAGGGGCACATCATCACCAACCACCACGTCATCGCAGGCATGACGGAAATCCGCGTGCAACTTCCCGACGGACGTAACACCGCAGCGCGACTCATCGGCAGCGACCCTGCGACGGATATCGCGGTGCTGAAGATTGAGGAAAAAAACATCGAGGCACTGCCGCTCGGTGACAGCGATGATCTGCGCGTTGGCCAGCAAATTTTCGCCATCGGCAATCCCTACGGGCTTGATGAAACGGTGACGCGCGGTGTCGTGAGCGCGAAGGGCCGCCGCACCGCGAACGACAGCGGCGTGGAGGTGCTCCAGCACGACGCAGCGGTGAATCCCGGAAACTCGGGCGGGCCGCTCGTGAACATTCGCGGGCAGATCGTCGGCATCAATTCCTCCATCTACACTCGCACCGGCGGATTTCAGGGCATCTCGTTTGCGATTCCCGCGAACACCGTGCGCCGCGTGATGGACGCCATCATCAGTCGTGGACGGGCGGT
>CAIYUV010000061.1 GCA_903929475.1 uncultured Spartobacteria bacterium | reverse complement strand
TGCTTCCGGGCCTTCCAGTGTCAGCGTGATCTTTGCAGACTTGGCATCCGGCACTACTTGTCTCCAGTTCGGGAAAACGCCTTCACGGGGCCAGCCAGTGAATGTCCAACGCCGGCTGGTGATCTGGAACGGGGCGCGTTTGTCCTTTGTGGCGGCACCGACTTTCAACTGCCATTCTCCGTCGGTGTTGAAGCTCGGACATCCCAGAAATTTGTGGTTCGGGATGACGAGTGATTCCTTGAGCGGCAGGTTGAATGAATTGCTGCTGAACAAGTGAGTGCCATCGGTTGCCACTACGTAATGCGCTTTGGGCTTTGTGACATCGAGGCAGACTCCGTTGAGAATCATACGCTGTTCATTGCTACTGGCGCATTGCAGGGCTTCACGGATGGAACTGCGCAGGATTTCAGGCAGCGGGATCGATTCACCTTGGATGCGTGGCATTTCAGGAAACTCCGATACCGGCAGTGCGTTGAATTCGACTTCGCTAATGTGGGTGCCGATGCCGTGGATAGAGCCGGTGTTATCAGCTCCGAGTCCAACGAAGATGTCCTCGTTTTTGGAGCAGGCTTTGGCGGTTCGCAGCAATTGCTCATACGGGACAAGCATTGCGAGCGGTTCACCGTGTGCGGGTTGTTCCAGACGCACGGTGACGAAGACATCAAGATCGGTGGCAGTCAGGGCAATCCAGCCTTCTCTGCTGCGTTCAATTTTGATGTGGTTGAGGACTGGCAGTGTCGGTCGTTTGCTGATGACTTTGCCGAGTCCGGTTAGTGCGGGTTTGAGTTCCGCGATTGGTAGGGCGATTTTGCTCATTGTATTCTCCTTTTGGGTTGGAACGAAAACAGCCTGCACATCGGTGAAGACATGCAGGCTGTTTAGCGTTCGTTTTTGTTGATTAGTTTTTGGTGCTGTAGATGTGCCCAAATGCGTCGTAGTAACGGCCGGTATCGCACAGGCCGCATACGTCATCTGGGAACAGGGTCTTGATCAGTTTTTGATAGGCGAGCGCTTTGACTTTGTTGCCGAAGCCACGATCAAAGTAGCCGTCATTCACTGCTTTTTCCGATGGCATGACTCGCCAACGGAAATCATTTTTATAGCGGGTCATCGGCTTTGGATCACCGGTAGGAATGCTCACGCTGCCACCTCGCTTGGTTCTGCTTTGTATTTGATCTGTGACTCGACGCATTCGCCCGGCTCGATGTCGTCACGCTGGCCAAGATAGACTGGCTGATAGATGCAGCCGCTCTCTCTAAATGCGTAAAGATACCGGCACTCCACCACGCTGCCCGGTTGAGGGATTTCGTGGTTGGGCGGTATGGTGACATTGCCGGTGTGAACACGCAGACCTTGACGATCCAGCAGCAGTGTCACGCTTCGTTTTGCATTGATTTTGCCAACGATGAACGAGGCAGATGCGTGGAACTTGAACTTGCGCTGTGGACCGCCTGAATTGGGACGACCAGCGATATACGGGGCATCAGTGTGCTTGAACACGACACCTTCCGCATTGTCGGCCTTGAGCTGATCCAACGCCTTTTTCTTTTGCGGTGCGGTGAAGTAGGTTTTCACGAGCTGAATGTGCCGGTGCTGGAATGACGCCAGTAGATTCATCAGCCGCAAATAGCGTTCGGTGTATCGCAAGCCGCCAATCTCATCATCGCCGACAAACAACACGTCGAACACATGCAGGATGTCTCCGACTGCTTCGCCATCGAGAATGAAGTCGAGGGTGCATTGCTTGGCGCTCTTCAAGATGGGGATAGATATTCCGACGGTAAGCCCGAGCTTGTTGATGCCGGTGATTTGGTCGCCCTGCTTTTGGATCAGCAGTCGGCGTCCATCGTGTTTCTCCTGCATCCAGTAACTCGGATCGGTGATGAGACTTTCGAGTTCTTCTTCGTCCACCGCATTGAGCAGTTGAGGAAGAATGCCCGAGCTTTGCTTTTCGCTGTGTTGATAAGGCGTGCCGGATTCACCCGGTGTGTAGCCTTTGCTGACCTTCTCTTTGATGAGTTTTTGGTAGATGCCATTTGCTGTGGCGTAATCAACCGGTGTCTGTGTTTTGGTGCCGGTGTTGAGTGTGGTGCCTCTGCGGCCGTAGGCAAACGTGACGATGTATTTGCCGTCCTTCGGTTCAATGGCTGTCTGGTAGATTTTGTCTGACGAGCCCTGTTTGAAATAGAGGGTGATGGTTTCCATGTTTCTCCTTTCTTATTTGCCGGTGATGGTTCGGATGACTGCGAACGCAAACAGGCCCAGCACCAGAGCCAGCAACAAAGCCAGCGGGATGAGAATCAGATGCATCGCAATGCCGCCAAGGAACGTTACCCAGCCGGCGATTTGCTGAATGACGAATGTGATGAGCGGCAGAATGAGCAGCGCCGGAATGAGCAGCAGACAGCCCAGTTTGCTGTGAAGCCGGAGCCATTCCCGCAGTGTCCCGTTCGGCGATAGCCACCACTCAAAACTCAGGAACGAGTAGCGGGTGACTTCGGCAGAACGCTCGACATGGCACATCTGCACAAGGTCAGGGTCCACTTTTGGTGGTTGAACTTGCCGGGGTTTCCATTGCTGCCGGATGAATTCGCGGAACGTAGGTTTGTCAGTCGATGATTTCATTCCGACGTGCCTCCTTCCGTGCTTTTGAGCCCATTGCGGCTCCTATAGAAAAGACCATGACGCAGCCGACCGCTAGGACGCCTGCAATGATCTCCCATGAGCCTGTTTTGCTGCGCTGTTCGTTGAGATCCGTTTCGATCTGTTTGATGCGCTCTTTGTCTTCGCTGTCGCTCCACCATCCGGCGTGTGCGGTGGAAATGAGCATGGCAGCGATAAGTGTGATTTTGATGAGTTTCATGTTTTTGCCTTTCTGTTGAGGTTGAAAAAGGGCCAGCGTTTTTGATGCGCTGACCCCTTTGTTTTCGTTGTTGTTTTCAGCTCCATTGCCGGCACTCGTTGAAGAATTCGCAGCTCATGCATTGAAGCCCTGGTGACGGGATGAAATCGCGGCGATCCAATCCGTCCACATAGGCTTCCATGAGATGAAACAGCCGCGTTTGCTGCTGCTCGCTCATGGGTTCCAGCGTGGTGATGACCAGCTTCGGGTTCTTCAGTTTGACCAGGTGATGCAGCTCGATGCCTTGCTCGCGTTTGCCCGTGGCTTCACGATAAAGCACCGCGTAACTGCTCGTCTGCACTTCGTTGGTGTGCGCAACCTTTTCTGCGTTGGGCGTCTGACTGCTGGTTTTGTAGTCAACGATGGTTCCTGACTGCACGAGATCCAGAATGCCGATAAGTTTGGGCAGTCCATGCTGGTGCAAATCCGCTTCTACCGACACCTCGACGGCATCAGGTTTCAGCGATTCAGGAATTTTGGACTCGCGGATGTAGGTTTCCACCAGCCGCCAGCCTGTTTTCTTTTCATCGTCTTCTTCACCGGGCTCCCATTGCACCGGGTCTTCCGCCCACACTTTTGAAAACTCGTCATAGAGTTCTTTGAGCGCGAGCGGATGCGACTTCCACCGAGCCTTGTTCCATGCCTTCAGCACCGAATGAACGGCACTACCGACATGCAACGCAGCGGTCTTGGGTTTGATGAGTCCGGCGATGTAGCGGAACCAGAATTTCAGCCGGCATTGCAAAAAGAGGTTCAACCGGGACGGCGAAACCTCCTTCTGCAAATGACCGATGATTTCCGCGTGCGTTGGAACGGCACTCATGCGCTTGCTGGCTGACGGCTCCAGCGACGTTGACCGGTTTTCTTGCCCGTTTTTTCCAGCAGTTCTTCGATGAGTTGACTGGCCTGCATTTTATCCAGTGCTTTGACGCCAACTCCAAAGAGCTGCAGCGACTGTTCTTCAACGTCTTGCTTGTTGAGTTTGCTCTCGCTGATGATGCGCAGGATGAATCCTTTTTGACCGTCGGTGCAGTTCCAGCGGTCATCGTTGTTTGAGGCAGAAGCGGCTGTGCGATGGTTGCCGTTTCCGGAGTGTCCATTGCCATTGCCTGCGTGTCCGTTGGGTTGCCGGTTGTTCATCCCGTAGGTCGTGCTATCGGGCATGAAGCCGACCTGCTGGATTTCGTTGTCCACTGCTGTTTGGAGCAGGGCGTAGAGCTTCGATGATTCCTGCGCAGCGACACTGACATCGGGTATTTCGACGGTCAGCGAGACTGCGCACGAGTGGGAGCTGTAGTTTGGTAGCCCTAGTTTTTTCTGATAAGTCATCTGTAGAATGATGGCCATGATGTGGGTTTCCTTTCTTTGTTGTTGGGCACGAAAAAGCCGCCCGGTGATGGACGGCTTTCATGCGGTTGTGGTTGATCCTACGCCGCCGATTGGGACGTGGGTGTTTGCTCCGCGACTCTCAACGATTCTGCGATCTGCCATCCGCTTGAATGAACGAGGCACTGACGCAACAAAGTATCCGCGAGTTTTGTCATCGGGATCTTGCGCGCCTTGGCCTCGTGATAAAGGACGGAGACCATGAACCGAGTGAGCTGCGGAGAGTAATGCCGTGGTTTGAGCATTGATCCTCCTTTCTGCGAAACCACCGAGCGTTAGCTCGTAGGCTTCATCTTATTATACCAGTTTTTGTGGGCGATTTTTATGGGAAGGAATTCGCTTTTGCGTCCGCAGAACTTTTCAACCGCCGTTTACACCGCCTCCTTACTCGCATCTGTCCATGTCTGCTGACTCACACTCTGACTCACACTCTGACTCACACTCTGACTCGCCTTCTCGTGACTACACTATCTAATCTTGGTGCCGCACCCCGGACAAAATCTCGCTTCAGGTGTTATCTGCGTTCCGCAGTTAGTGCAAAAACAAGTATTTGTGCCCGGCTCTGGAGCCACCATCGCAGCACTACGTGGAGCGTCAACTTTGGTGATTGTGCGTGTTTGAAGACTGTTTCCAATGACGTCCAGAACCTCATCATCGAGTTTCGACTGCTTAACTAATCCGAAAATCTGTGTCAGCAGAACAGGCCAGGCAACGAAAAACATAATTACCGATGGGACCACTTGTGCACCTAGAATCCCGACATGTGCATTTGCAGTAACACCCGTCCCTGATGGCTCAATCTCAATGTTGAGGGCCGTTTTCATTCCCAGCACGGCCTTAAACATGCCTCCTTTATGAATACTTATTTGCCATCCCCCGCTTATGGAGGATACAGTTGCCACCTCGAATTCTTGGGCTTTAAAGTGCTCAGACACATCTTGAGCGACCAGTGATAAATCGAAGTTCTGGTAGGGATAATATCGTTTGGAATTGAATGCGCTCATTTTTAGTTTCTGTGTGGGAATACGTTTTCGCGGCTCTTTTGTTGTATAATGTTGAGGACGGCGAGTTCGCAAAGGGCTTCTGTGGCTAGTTCTTTGACACTAGTCGGCAGTGCTTCTTCCAATTGCTTAAGCAATTGTGCAACTTTTTCTGCCTGGCAGTGAAGTTCATCGTCCGTGATGATATTGTCCTCCATTATGTTTTTAAATGAATCCATCGAAGTGATGTATTCATCAATAATCAAATGGCCAGTGTGGGCGTCAAACCAGGGTTTACTCATATCGCAATTGTTGGTTGTTTTTGTTCATTGAGATTGGGATTTGGGGCACCGCAGGAAGAGCAAAACTTCCAGTGCCCGTGCAGGGTTCTCCCGCATACAGGGCACTTGGGGCTTAACTCATTCTCTTCAAGAGCCTGAACTAACCGCCGAAACTGGTCGGTCTGACACCACTTGAGAATCTCTCTGGCGCGAACTGCTAGAAATGGGTGGTCACTTTTACTTATCGCACATGTTTGCAGGAGCTTATCCCACGTTGCTTCCTGAAGTTTGTCGTAATCATCAGCCTGTTTGAGATAGACATCCACATCCACTTTTTCAGTGATCGCTTTCGGCCCCCCCGCAAGCCGAATCATTGTTTTCACGACGGCATCAGGTCCTCTCAGGAATACTGCCGCAGCACGATCCGCAGAGAGTTCGCTCCGTCGAATCCAATACTGGAGCGCTATCTGCACCGGCGCTGTCGCTAAAGATGCAAGGGGCCCTAGAAATCCCGAGCCAGCAGAAGCTAGGTAATCAGCCATTGTTCTATAGAGATTATGGTGGCAAACAATATGACCACATTCATGCGCCAGCACTGCGACCAATTCATCCTCGTCCAATGCGGCCACAAGCCCAGATTGAATCGTCACAGATGGCCGAGTTTCACCAAACGCATAAGCGTTTAACTCAAGATTCTGCTCCAGATAAACTTCCGGCACCCCAATTCCAAAACAATCACATATTTTTTGGATATGGTTGTAAATATGAGGCAGTTGATCCGGTCCCAATCGGATTTTCTCCGCGAGGTTTATCCCATACTGTATTTGTTCAAACCTGACCTTCAAAAACATCTTCACGCACGAGGAAAATGCAGGTATCGATTGTAGCTGCTCGATTGCAGCCTTGTCAGCTGGGTGGATAAAATCAGTGTATTGGATCGACATTGCTAAAAAATGAGGAGGGCGCGGGGCAAATATTTCAGTGCCTTAAATATGGCCTACTACTGGGGGGGTGCAAGCAATCATTTCCGAGTGCTGCTTTTGTTCTCCCGCACGATACCAGCAGAGACGGACATCCGCAGTCCTATTGAGAGAACTTTAGATGATTCTAACCACTAAGCAGCCTTACTCCGCGGAACGACGCTGATTGCCCCATTGTTTTCCAACAGGGCCGAATGCACATCATCTATAGAATCACAACCTGCCTGACGCAGCGCAGCATTCAGTTCATGGTGGGTAAGCTGGGCGCGCTTCATCGTTTCAGGGAACAGCTTGCCATTGTGA
>CAIYUV010000060.1 GCA_903929475.1 uncultured Spartobacteria bacterium | reverse complement strand
TTGAGAATCGAAATGTCCAACGCCTGATCCGCCACCAGTCGCTTGAGCCGCACGTTCTCCTTCTCCAGTTCCTTGAGCCGTTTGACCGTCTCCTCCTTCGCCCCACCGTATTCCTGCCGCCATCGGTGGTAGGTCGGCGGACTGACTTCCAGCTTCTTGCAGACTTCCTCCACGCTCTGGCCTCCGGCTAGCCCAAGTTCCGCAGTTCGCGGAGGCTGATCTCGCATTCATGCGGGTTCCGAGGCGGCGGGCTCGGTTTTTCTGCACTACATTTGCACGGTTTGGGCGGTCCCTGATACTGTGGGGGCGGCTAGGATTCGGTTGCGCATGGGCAGTTCCAGGTCGAGGCGTGCGAGGAGTTCGGCGACGTGCCGATCGGGGCGCGCTACGGTTCGGATGGTCAGTTCGGTTTGTGTTTCACCGCGGCGCACGGGGAGCACGATGTCCATGCTTTTGATGGTGCTGATTTCGGCGATGAGTTTGCGCGCGCAGGTGCCGAGGCCCTTGCCGTTCATCCATTGTTCGAGCACTCGCCACATCGCGAGCGCGAGGAAGCACACCAAAATGTGCGCTTCGACTCGCCCGGTTTTTTGGTGGTAGATGGGGCGCAGTTTGAGGTCGCTTTTGGCGGTGCGGAATGCGGCTTCGGCCTGCGTGAGCTGGATATACCAGCGCCACAGTTTGGCTGGGTCGGTTTCGGTGCAGTTGGTGCGCAGGAGATAGGCTCCGTGGGCTTGGTCTTTCCAGCGGCCTTTTTCGACGTGGCTGGTGATGGTCAAAGCGCACGCGGCTCCGCTCGGGTCGCGCTCGACTGTTGCCTGGATGACTTTTGCGGCTGCGGGATATTTGCCGAGCCAGCGTCCGATCCGGCGTTCGACTTCGCCGGTTTTCACGCTCGGCTTTTCGCGCAACGCGGCGTCGATCTTTTGCAGTTCGGCGCAGAGTTTCTCCGTCTGGCGCGCGAGCATGGCGCGTTCTTTTTCGGCGCGCGCGGTGCTGCGGCAAAGGACGTATTGTTCTTCTCCTTTGCCGTCGGGGTGCGCGATGAGCCGCGCTTCGAGTCCGCTCTGGACGCTGTGCCAGCCTTGGTGGTCGAGCAGTGCTTTTTCAAAATCACGCAGTTGCGCCTTCGGCGTGCCGACGAGGTAGCGGGCGTTGCGCCCGCGCAGAAAGGCGATGTTTTTCTCGCTCACCATGCCGCGGTCCATCACCCACACGCGTTGCGCCTGCCCGTATTTGCGCTCCATGTCGGTGACGATTTGTTCGACGGTGGTCACGTCGTTGCGGTTCCCCGCGAACACTTCAAATGAAAGCGGCAAGCCCTCCGGCGAGCACACCAGGCCGATGCACACCTGTTTGCAATCGCTCCGCTGATCGCGGCTGTAGCCGCGCGCGGCCTTCTCGTTTCCCTCCGCCTGGCCCTCGAAAAACGTGCTCGTCACATCGTAAATCATGAACTCGAACCGCACCCCGAACCAATCGCGATACCGCTCCATGAGATGCCCGCAGAGCTTGTCTTTATGCGCCCCGAGCACATCGAGGCCGCGATAAAGCCGGTCGTCGTTTATTTTGGAAAGAGGCACGCCCGTGATGTCCTCCAGCGCCGTCCACTCATACCAATGCTCCGCGATTCCCAGCTCCGAACGCTGCGCGCAAAACCGCCCCACCGTCAGCACCGAAGCGATGTCAGCCCACGACACTTCCTCTTTCCCCGGCTCCACCAGCGAGTCGATGAGCTTGCCCAGCCCGAGCCGATGCCACAACGCAAGCCCCAGCCACACCTCGCCAAAATCGCGCACCCGCTCCACGCGCAACGCGGCGACATTGGCCACTTCCCACTGCGCGGCGCGCTGCGTCGCCGCCGCGGGCGACTCACCCAACTCCGACTGACGCGCTCTTTTCTCCCGCGTCCGGCCTTCGAGCAACGCGCCGAGATCGTCCCAGCCCGCATCATCGGCGAGGTCGGTCGAGTCAAGCTTCCCGAGCGTCGCCACCACGCGCTGACGCGGCCCGTTCGCCGTGCGATGCGATTCGCACAGCGTCCAATAATCGTAACTCACTTCATCAACCACCTTCCTGTGACGGCGTAAAAACATACCCGACTATCCCACCAACGCGCCGCGTTCCGCAATGGGGTCTTCTTCACTACAACGCCCAAACCCGCAGACCAACAGAGACGCCGCCCACGCACGGACGAAGCCCGTCAGAGAAAAGTTTTTTCCCGCGGACTGCGAACTGCGGAACTTGGGTCAACTCGCGGGTCTGCCGCCCAATCAGTCACGGATGGTCCGCGCAAAGACACGCCGCAACCGGTGCAGGATGGCCGCGCGGGAACGGCTTCCGATGAACTGAATGTCGGATTATCGGCCAAGACCATATTTGCATTGATCCGTCGCGCTCCACGGTCACCATTTCACCATGCTGGACCACAACATCTGCGAACACTGCAACCTGTTGCTGCCGCTGAACCGCGGCGGCTGCCCGAACTGCCGGCAGCCTTTGGTTCTGGAGGTGAAAG
>CAIYUV010000059.1 GCA_903929475.1 uncultured Spartobacteria bacterium | reverse complement strand
TGCGCTTTTCCGCTACGCTCCAAAGCACAGTCACCCCTCCGTTCCAGAGCCAAACTATCGGAGCCACCTCCGCAAATCACACCCTTCCGCCTTGACCACAATAAAGCATCCCGTCATCACTCACTCACACGCTTTTCCGCCCTAGCTTAATTTCTATCATCTCTGGCCGAAGAACGGGGTCCACCTCAATCATCCCGCTATGCAAATTGTCGCATGGCTTGTAGCCGCACTTGCGCACTTCGATGCGCCGCCAGTTCCGCCCAATCCTGCGCACCCGCCCGTCATTCTCGTCCACGGTATTTTTTCGAGCGGAGCCGACATGGCTCGACTCGCCAGGCATCTTCGCGCCAATGGACGTGTAGTTTTTACGCCTACGTTTACACCCGCTGGCGGCGCTGCAAAACTCGAAGACCTCGCAGCCAAGCTTGCCGATTACGTTGCGCAAAACATTCCCGACGGTCGCTTTGATCTCGTCGGTTTCAGCATGGGCGGCCTTGTCTCTCGCTATTACGTTCAGCGGCTCGGTGGCGTCGAGCGTGTCAGAAATTTCGTCACGATGGCCGCGCCGCACAACGGCACTCTGTTCGCGCATGTGCATCGCGCTCCCGGCTACTTGCAGATGCGCCCCGGTAGCGAATTTCTTCGCGACCTCGCGACCGACGCCGACACGCTGCGGCGCGTCAATTTCACAAGTTTCTACACGCCGCTCGACGCCGTAGTCGTCCCCGCCCGCAGTGCCGAGATGCCGCAAGCCCGCAACATCCGTATTTGGGCCGCGATGCACCCTTCGTTCATTATGGAAAAGCGATGCATCCGCGCCGTGGCGGACGCGCTCAGATAAATTTTGGAATCATTTCTACGATACCAGCGGCAGCAGCCTGCCGAGCAGGTCGCTGATTTTCACGCGCTCCTGTGAGCCGTCGTCGCGGTGGCGGAGGGTGACGGTGTCGAGCAGTTCGGGGCCGCGTTCGCCGAGCGTGTCGAAGTCCACGGTGACGCAGAACGGCGTGCCAGCTTCGTCCTGACGGGCGTAGCGTTTGCCGATGCTGCCGCCTTCGTCGTAGTCGGCGGCGAGATGCTTCTTGAGCAGATCGTAAACACTGCGTGCTTTGGCGACGAGTTCGGGCTTGTTTTTCAGCAGCGGGAAGACGGCGACTTTCTTCGGCGCGATGCGCGGGTGAAAGCGCATGACGGTCACAGTTTCCTTCGCGCCCTTCGCATCGGTCTTTTCGACTTCGGTGTAGGCGAGCGCGAGGACGGCGAGTGCGAGACGATCGAGACCGGCGGACGGTTCGATGACATGCGGGACGTAGAAGCCTTTGAAGAGACGCTCGCACCACTCGGCGACTTTCTCGGCGGGTAGTGCGCCTTTTTCCTTCGCGGCGTTTTCGGCCTGTTTGCGAGCGACGAGCGCGGCGCGCTGCTCATCGTTCCACTTGGCGAAGGCTTGCTTCACTTCGTCATCGAAGAACTCCTGCGGTTTGCCGCTGGCGTTTTGGTGCGCGGTGAGATCGAAGTCGCCACGTGCGGCGATGCCTTCCAGCTCCTCGGTGCCGAACGGGAATTTAAACAGGATGTCCACACAGGCACGCGCGTAGTGCGCGAGGTCTGCCTTGCCCTGCCAATAGTAATCGAGCACATCGGCGCCGAGGCCGATGCCCGCGTAGTAGGCCGTGCGCTGCGCGACCCAGTAGCGGTGCCACATTTCCCAACCCCAGTTTGGCTGCGGCGTGGAAAGATCGGCGCTTTCGCTCCATTGCACGACGCTTCCGCACACGGCCTCGATGGCCTCGTCGGGCTTGATGAAAAACTCCAGCTCCATCTGCTCGAACTCGCGCGAGCGGAAAGTGAAATTGCGCGGCGTGACCTCGTTGCGAAACGCCTTGCCGATTTGGCAGATGCCGAACGGGACTTTCTGCCGCGTGGAATCCACGACGTTCTTGAACTGCGCGAAGATCGCCTGCGCCGTCTCGGGGCGGAGATACGCCTTGTCGTCGTCGGAAGCCGTCGCGCCGACGAAGGTGTGAAACATTAGGTTGAACGGCTTCGGCTCCGTGAGCTGCGCGCCGTTCTCGGGGTTGAAGGCGCGGGAGTTTTCGATCTTCGCGGTGGTCTCGCCAAAAAGAGTAGGTTCTTTCAGGCCACGGCCTTCATAAAATTGAACCGCTACTTTCCGTGCAGATTCCGGCGGCTTTCCTGGGGGCAATAGAACAGAAAACCGCACACCATGAGCCTTGCTTTCCACAGCGTCATAAACCGCAGGCTCTAATTTCTTCTTGAGAGCATCGTGAGCGACATAGAAGCCCTCGTTCAGCTTTTGCTGATCGAAATCGAGATGCCGAACAACGTCTCCGAGTTTCTCACCCGCTAGCAACGGTTCTGCAGCTTCTCGTCCCTCCTTCGCTATCGCTCCCAAATAGCTGTAAACAGTCCCAGATTGGGATTCGACGTGGTCTGCACGGAAGCGCTTCTTCGTCACCATGCAGTCCGCCATCGGATCGCTGAACGTATCCACGTGGCCCGACGCCTTCCAAATCGCCGGGTGCATGATGATCGTGGCGTCGAGGCCGACGACATCCTCGCGGTCGCGAGTCATCGCGCGCCACCACGTGTCGCGTAGGTTGCGCTTCAGCTCCGCGCCGAGCGGGCCGTAGTCCCAGAAGCCGTTGATGCCGCCGTAGATTTCAGACGATTGGAAGATGAAGCCGCGCCGTTTGCACAGGCTCACGATTTTTTCCATCAACGGGATTTCTTTGGTCTGGCTCATAGTAGTGTGAAAAGGGCGCGGAAGATGGGCGGAGAGAGAGTGAAGTGCAAGTGCAAGGGTGTTGTTTTGATTCGATGCGGATGCTTGCGCTTATCGCCCGCCGCGCTAACTTCCCGCCCATGCCGCGCTACGACGCTTACACTGCGCAGACGCCAAACGTTTCGCCGACGAAGGGCTGGTTCATCTCCGCACTCACGGGATCTCTGGTCGTTCACCTTGGTCTATTCCTTTGGTTTTACGAAAAGCAGATCGAGAATTTCGGCCCGACAGAGCAGCCTGTTGTGAAGCAGGAGACGCTGCAGCGCGTGAAGATTTACGAGGAGAAAATCAAGAAGCCCGATGAGTTGAAGGCCACGTTGCCGGAGACGAAGAAGTCGCCGAAAAAGGATCTCACTTTGCCGACGGAGTTGCCGAGGCCCGACGAAATCAGCGTCGCACCGCAGCACAAGTCGGTGGATACGGACAAGCTCTTCGCCAACGAAAAGCCACCCATCGAGATGACGAAGCTCGATACGCAGTTGAAGACGAACCCCGACGAGCTGCTGCCGAAGCTGCCGGACGATATGTTCACCGAACGCACGGGGCCGAAGGTGACGGCGCGCAAGGCCACCGACTACGGGCCGGATGGCGATGGTTACTCGAAGGCGCTGCATATCGCGGGGCAGGACGCTGAACAAATCCTCAACGGCCTCTCAGCTGGCACCGGAAACGCACGCCGCCTCTCGCTGCCGGGCAATCTTACTTTCGCCTACGACAGCTTCGAACTCAGCGCCGAGGGCCAGGCCGAGATGGCGAAAATCGCCGAGGCATTCCGCAAATTTCTCGGCGCGGATTTGAAAAAGGCGACCTTCATCATCGAGGGCCACACCGACCCCACCGGCACTGCCGAATACAACCAGAAACTCAGCGAGCAACGCGCGGCGTCCGTGCGCGATTGGTTCATCACCCATCTCGGCCTGCCGCCGGAAAACGTGCAGACGAAGGGCTACGGCTCCACGCACCCCGCCGAGGGCGTGCCGTTGGACGGAACAGTCGAGCAACTTCAAGGGCATCGCCGCACGGAGATCATCGTGCGACGTGCGAAGCACTAATTGGTGGCTGCGTCTTCCCGAACGAAGCGGATTCACTCTTTGCAACCTGCCGGTCTATCCGGCATCGTCTGTTCCATGCCGAAAGCTGTTCAGTTTGATTCCATCGAAGATGTCCTCCGCGATTTGCGCGCGGGGAAAATGGTCATCGTGACCGACGACGAAGGTCGCGAGAACGAAGGCGATCTCATCATGGCAGCGGAAAAAATCACGCCCGCCGCGGTGAATTTCATGGCCACGCACGCGCGCGGCCTCATTTGCGTGCCGCTCGCAGGGGAACGGGCCACTGCACTCGGCCTCGAACGCATGGCGCGCGAAAACCGCGAATCGCACAAAACCGATTTCACCGTCGCGGTGGATGCCGCGCGCGGCATCAGCACGGGCATCAGCGCCGCCGACCGTGCGCGCACCATCGCCGTGCTCGCCGATGTAAAATCGCAACCGCGCGACCTCGTGCAGCCCGGCCACGTCTTTCCGCTTCGCGCCAAGGACGGAGGCGTGCTGCGACGCGCCGGACACACCGAGGCCGGCGTGGATCTGGCGCGGCTTGCGGGGATGCAACCGGCGGCGGTCATCTGCGAAATCATGAACGCCGACGGCACGATGGCGCGACTGCCGCAGCTCCTCGCTTTCAAAAAGAAACACAAGCTCCGCATGGTGAGCATCGCCGCGCTCATCGCGCACCGGCGCAAGAGCGAGAAGCTCGTCGTCTGCGAGCAAGTGGTGAAGATGCCCACGCAATACGGAGAATTTGATCTGCATCTCTACCGCTCACTCGTGGATGGCGCGCATCACATCGCTCTCGTGCGTGGAAAACTCACGTCCGCAAAAGCCACGCTCGTGCGCGTTCACAGCGAGTGCCTGACGGGTGACATCTTCGGCTCGATGCGCTGCGATTGCGGCAACCAACTCCACTCCGCGCTGCGGCAGATCGACCGCGCGGGACACGGCGTCCTTTTATACATGAGGCAGCACGAGGGACGCGGCATCGGCCTCGCAGCAAAAATCCACGCCTACAAACTCCAGCAAGAGGGGCTCGATACCGTGGAGGCGAACATCAAACTCGGCTTCCCAGCCGAACTGCGCGACTACGGCGTCGGCGCACAAATCCTCCACGATCTCGGCGTGCGAAAAATGCGCTTCCTCACAAATAATCCGAAGAAAGTCATCGGCCTCGAAGGCTACGGCCTGAAGATCGTTGAGGTTGTCCCCATCAAATCAACGCCGAACAAACACAACGCAAAGTATCTTGAAACCAAGCGGACCAAGATGGGGCATCTGCTGTAGGAAAATTTGCGCTCAAGGGCGCGACTTGCTTGCTTTGTCGTCGGGAAAATCGGCGGGAACTTTTTGTGTCACCTTGCCGGTCGCGGCCCACTCGACGCCGCGTTGCAGCGTCACTGCGAAGCCCTGGCAATGCACCGCTTCCATCCCGTGTCCGAGTGCGTCGTGAAAGACGCGTCCTTTGCCGTAGGAGATAGCCATGAGCAGCGGCTCTTCCTCGCCCGAACCGCCTTTTTCCTTCGGCGACATGGCGCTCGCGAGCACGGTCACGTTTTTTGCGGGGCCGCGCAGGCGGTTGTAGAGTTCGTCCTGACGGTGCATCCACGCTGCGGGGAGTCCGGCCATGATGGGATGTTCGGGCGAGCGGGTGGCCATCACGAATTCATGCTGCGCGCCGTGACTGCCGCCGGCTCCGGGCGTTGTGTCCATCGTCCATTTACCATCGCGAAGGCGCATATACGGGCCGCTCTTTTCATTGCGCCCGCCCCAGCCGCCGAGGCCGATCATTTCGTTGTAAGCCTTCCATTCGGGGAATGAGTTATCCGCCGCGTGGACGCTCACGAACCCGCCGCCCTCGCTCACGAATTTCTCGAAATTCTCCTTCGTCTGCGGTGACCACGGCGCGCCGTTGTAGTTTGAGACGACGACTGAGTATCCGGAAAATTTCGGCGACCATGTCGCCACCGCACCACCGCCCGGTGCCGTATCCACGTCCACGCTGAAGATGCCGGGTTCTTCGAGGATTTGTTTCAGCACCGGTGTGGTGTGACGCCAGTCGTGGTTATTTTGCCCATCCACGATGAGCACTTTGATTTTGTCCGCAGCGCCTGCGGTGAGTGTGACGAGTGAGAGTAGGGTGAGGAGTTTCATGCACGGGGAAAGTGTGTGGTGCTTTGCTTCGTGGCAAGCCCGCGTGAGAAAAGAGCTGTCGTTGGCTGGCAGAGACCAACAGATGTTGGAGTATATTTTTGAGGTGAAAAATCACCGCGGCAGTTTGAGCCGGAATTTCCAAATCTCCTCGGCAAATGTGGTAGCCACGCGTTGCCTCATCCGGGCATCACCTTCATTTGTCTCTATTTTGAACAACAGATCGCCGTCTCGGAATACGAAGACATCCCGATCCTTTTCGGACGCTGCCGCTGCTTTGAGTTCGTGGAATGCTTGAGGTTGGTAGTGAAAGTCAGGCTCCAGAAGAGGCATAAACGGGGTTCCAGAGAGTTTCTTTTTTGGGGCGATGGCAGGAGCTTCATCCTTCTTGGCGCGATTATAGCAATTGAGTGAAATTTTCACTCCCGTAGTTGCGTGTTTGAAGAGGACCGGTTTGCGCCAGGCCCCCTTTGGACTCAGTCCGAGATATTGAGGCCCGTTGACAAAATTGAAGTCGGGAATTTTGCGGGGCATTAGATCGGAAGGATACTCCCATGTTTCGTCCGCGAAACCATCCCCGACCGCGTCAATCAATGATTTTTGTGAATTCACAGGGACTTGAAGTGATCTTGCACCTGTTGCCTGCACCGGCGTCCCGATTCCTTTTTGGGAGGCAGCTTGTTGCTGCGGATTCTCGTCAGCTTGTGCATTTACTGATGCAGATACGAACATTGTAAAAATAAGTATCCGAGCAAGCACACGGCAAATCTTTGTATTTGAGGCGAATTGTGGGCCGAGTGGTGGATGCGAAAAACCAGACATACGTTTGTGCAGAGAAAATGCGCAGCACCTCCCTGCGTGGCAAGCCCGCGTGAGAAAAGTGTGACCTGCGCGCTGTTCCTGTTTAGCGTCGCGGCCTATGGCATTCGGCTCATTTCGCGATTTCGTCAACGCACTCGACAGGGCAGGGGAGTTGAAACGCATTTCCACGCCCGTCGCGACGGAACTGGAAATCACCGAACTCGCCGACCGCGAAATGAAATCGCCCGATGGCGGCAAGGCACTGCTCATCGAAAAGCCGACGGTCAACGGCGTGGTGTCGCCATTCCCCGTGGCGATCAACACGATGGGTTCGCACAAGCGCATGGCGATGAGCATGGACGCAAACTCCGTGGACGAAGTCGCCGCCGAACTCGGCGCGCTACTTCACGCCAAACCGCCCGTCGGACTCCGCCAGACAATGAAGCTGCTCGGCCAGGCGCTCGAACTCCGCCACGCCCGCCCGAAGATCGTCAGCACTGGCCCGTGCAAGGATGTGATCCAAAAATTCGACGCACCCCCATCGCGAAAAGAGCCGTGGCCGAAGGCCACTGACATCCAATCCGAAATCCGAAATCCGAAATCCGAAATCGCGTTACCGTCACTCCTTGACCTCCCAATCCTCAAATCGTGGCCCTTGGACGGTGGCAGATTCCTCACCCTCCCGTGTGTGGTGACGCGCGACCCGGACACCGGCGAACGCAACGTCGGCATGTATCGCATCCAGATTTACGACGACCGCACCACCGGCATGCACTGGCAGCTCCAGAAAGTCGGCGCACGACACGGACGCCGCTACTACGAAACCGGCACGCGCATGCCCGTCGCCATTTTTCTCGGCGGCGATCCCGTGTTCACCTTCGCCGCCACTGCGCCGTTGCCCGATGGCTTGGATGAATTTCTCCTCGCCGGATACCTCCGCAAGAAATCCGTCGAACTCGTGAAGTGCGAGACCAACGACCTCGAAGTCCCCGCCAACGCCGACTTCGTCATCGAAGGCTACGTTGACCCGACCGAGCCGCTCCGCGACGAAGGCCCGTTCGGCGACCATACCGGCTATTACACGTTGCCCGAGCCGTATCCCGTTTTCCACGTCACCGCCATCACGCATCGCAAAGACGCCGTCTATCCGGCCACCATCGTCGGCATGCCGCCGATGGAAGACTTCTACATCGGTGGCGCGTCCGTGAAACTTTTCCTTCCAATTTTCAAGATGAACTTCCCCGAGATCGTGGACATCGCGTTGCCGGCGGAAGGCGTGTTCCATAACCTCGTCTTCGTCAGCATCAAGAAGACCTACCCGATGCAGGCCTACAAAATCATGCACGGCCTCTGGGGCATGGGGCAGATGATGTTTAGCAAATACATCGTCGTCGTGGACGCCGACGTGAACGTCCACAACACCAGCGAAGTCCTCTTCCATCTCTGCGCCAACACCGACCCGCAGCGCGACAGCATCTTCACCAAAGGCCCGTCCGACGTGCTCGACCACGCCACCAGCGAAATAGCCAGCGGCAGCAAACTCGGCATAGACGCGACGAAGAAAATCCCCGGCGAAGGCTTCAAGCGCCCCTGGCCACCGCTCATCGCGATGGATGCCGCCGTGAAGGCGAAGGTGGAGAGATTTTTCACGGGGCGCTGAGCTTCTGATTTTGTGTGTGGTCAGGGCTTTTGTGGATGCGCAGCATCTACATGTTCCAATGTGGACTGAAAATATGCGGAATATTTTTGTCATACAATCGCAGCGGATGAACGACTCAATGACGCAACACTTGAACAATGACGACCCCAACGAAGACCGCGGACACCTTGGTGAACTGGAACGTTTCCATCCCGATAGCTTTGGCTGGGCGATGTGTTGCTGCGGGCACGATCGAACGGAGGCGGAGGATGTGCTTCAGGCGGCCTACCTCAAGGTGCTCGAAGGGAGGGCGCGTTACGATGGGAAATCGGCTTTCAAGACGTGGATGTTCGGCGTCATCAGGAACACAGCATACGACTGGCGTCGTCGTGCGTGGCGGCGCTTGCGGCGGCTGGTGCCGCTGGCCGGTGCGGAGGAGCAGCACGCGCCGGAGGCGGAATGTGAAGCGGATGACGAGGCTGTTGAAACCCTTGCGGAGCTTTCGCGCGCCATGACTGCACTGGCACCCCGTCAACGCGAAGTGTTGCACCTCGTTTTTTACCAGGAACTGAGCCTTTCCGAGGCGGCATCGCTGATGGGCGTCAGCGTTGGAACGGCGCGCCGGCATTACGAGCGAGGCAAGGCGCGGCTGAGGCTTTTGTTGAAACAAAAACAATCGAACAATGAGTAACGGGAACGATGATCAGGAACTAAAGGTGCTCTTTCGCGCTTTGCGGCGGGACGAGGCGAAGCGAACACCGTCGTTTGAACGAATGAGCCGGAAGTCACCGGCGCGGACACAGATTTCATGGCGGTATGTGGCGGGAACAGCGCTCGCCGCGGTGGTGTTGTTTTTCGCGGGCACGATATTTTTCAAAAGTCCGAACACGCCTCCGGCTGCAATGCAACCCGACGCGTCGGCGCTCGCTGCGTCGGCGATGAGGATCGTCTCGACGTGGCCCGGCGAATCAACTCCGCCCCTCAGGTGGGATTCGCCGACTGCATTTTTGCTCGCACCGCTGACGGACGGTCGTGCGCCGGAAAATTCAGGTAGCAACTAGCTTTTCGCACAGTCAACAAAAACAGAAACCCAAACATCAACACCATCACGAACATGAAAACCACCACCGCAAAAATATCGTTCGCCTCACTTTTAGTGATCGCATTCACCACGTTTCAAACACTGGCGGAGCCGCCGCAATCCGATCCTCTGGGCGCACAGTTCTTCCCGCCGGAGATGTTGCTGCAGGCCCGTCAGGAAATTGGTTTGACCGACGCTCAACAAAATTGGCTGCGGCAGAAGGTCGAGGATGTCAGTGCGCGCGCGCCAGAATTACAAAGGCGGCTCCGGAGCGAGGTGGAGGCGCTGGCTGAAATCGCCAAGGCCGATCACGTGGACGAGGCAAAACTGCTGGCCCAGCTCGACAAGGTGCTTGATGCGGAGCGCGCCATGAAACACCTCCATCTCACAACGCTGGCCTCCATCAAGAACCAGCTCACGACAGAACAGCAGGCACGGCTGCGCACGTTGCGAAACCAGCACGCGGAGCCGGGCGGTGAGGGTTCTCCGCAGCACGCTGAGTTGAGGGCGAGGCTGGAGGGAAAGATTAAACGCATCCAGGCCGCGGTTCAGCAATGGCAGGAGAGCGGGCGCGATCCATCGGCGGTGGCTGAAATCATGCAGGGATTCGAGCCATTGATGAAGCAGGGCAAGCCCGGAGAGGCCGAGGCTGTGCTCGATCATGCGATGTCAGAAATTGGAATTGGTGAAGCACCAAAGGCCGGTGCGGAAAACAGTCACAGTCCGCGACGTGCGGGGAAATGAACCGCAGCATTTTCGCTTTGAGTTGTTCGCAACTCGGGTCGTTCCGTTTTTCAAGCTCGCGCTTTTTTGCGCGAGGCGACGGATCAATTACGGCTTCTCCATCGCAAAAACCATCACCGTGACGAGCAGCGAGGCGATGATGCTCAGGGCGGCGAGAACGTAGAGGGCGACACCGATTGGATCTTTTCTGGCCGTCTTTCTTTGAAACGGCGATGCGTTCATGAAGTTCGACGGCTTGGTGCTGCTCTTGGCCACGGGCAGCACATGGTCTTCCACCTCGGGCAGTTCTTGTGTCTCCTCGCCGGCGTTGTCCGGGTCGAAGACGGACTCGACTTTACCAAATTGGATTTTATCCCCGGCGTTCAGGATGTGCTCTTCGTTCGCTTTCAGCGACGTGCCGTTCAGCTTTGTGCCGTTGGTGGAGCCGAGGTCTTTTAATACGAAGCCGTCGTCCTTCGGAGAGAGCTGTGCGTGGTGGCTGGAGACGCTCGCATCATCGAGGTGAAACGTGTTGTCCGGCGCGCGACCGACTGTCACCGTTTCGTCGGTGAGTTCGTGATCCATTTGCGAGCCGTCATGGAGTGTGATGTGGAGCTTTGGCATGGACTCGGAATAAACAGCGCACCCGCATGTGGCAAATGACAAATACGGAAACAGCGAGGCGATTTTATCGCCGCGCACATGCCGCAGCTTTACGGCACGTTAGTGGTGATGATGGCCTGTGAGGCGTCGGTGAAAGTGGCGAGCCAGGCGACCTGGGCGTTGTCGTTGAAGCTGCGTGTGACGCCGGAGTTGCCGACGGTGGCGTTAAGCAGGGTGAAGCTCTTGAGCGTTTTGCCGTTGACGGTTTCGCCGGTGCGGAAGAGGTGCTGAAGTTTGCCTTGGTAGTCCACTGCCCAGACGCCTTTTGAGTTGGCGGTGGTCACGCCGCCTTTGCCGACGACGAGCGAGGCGGAGAAGAGCGGACCGCGATCCGCTGCGATGGCGAGGGAGTTGAAGGCGCTCCATTGTGCGCCGACGGGAAGGTCGTTTTGTGCGCCGCCGTTGATGGCTCCGCCACGGGCGAGCAGTGTGAGCGAACCGCCCACGGGCTGCCACCAGAGTGTGTTGGCCGCTATGCCATTGATGCCGGTGCCGCGGATTTTTGCGGGGAAGGCGACGCCACCGTCCTCGGCGAGCACGGGGTCTTGCAGTGTGGAGAAGTAGTTACTGCTGCCGGGCGTGCCTTCGTCGCGCGCAACGATGCGGATGTATCCTTTCCCGTCGAGATTCGTTTCGATGCCGGGGCGTGCTCCGCGGTCGGATACGGTGGAGGTGAGAAGTGCGCTTTGGCCGCTGGCATTCTCTGCTGGGAGGCCGAAGGGGCCGGACAATTGGAAGCCGTCGGGCAGAACGTCGTCGCTGTGCAGGAGGGTGTTCACGGTCGCATTGCCGCCCGAGACGCGCACGCTGAGCGCGGCTTGTGTGCTGTCGGTGTAAAGCACGCGCGCCTGCACGGTGGCGGCACTGCCGGTGAGTTCGAGCCAGCCACGCCCCTGACCGCGCGAGCCAGTGCTGGAATCGAACGAGGTCAGCGTTTTGATTTTACGCGGGCCGACGGATTGTCCTTTGCGCAATGCGAGCACGAGCGAACTGGTGAGGTCTTTGACCCACACGCCTTCGTCGCTGGCGGTTGTGGCCTTGGGCGTGCCGGTGCCGGTGATGAGTTTGGCGGCGAAGGCTATGGTGAGGCCGCGCACTTCCACGGATTTGAAGCTCTTGAACTTCGCGCCGTCGGTGGTCGCGACATCGCCTGCGCGGGCGACGATTTCTACGTCGTCACTCGTGGTCGCAGTGAGCACGGCGCTGCTGCTGATCGCAGGCACTCCCATCATCGTGATGATCGAGGCGATGCGCCCGCCATCAATGACCGGATCGCTGAAGCCTTTGTATTTTGCACCGCTCACTCCGGGCACCGGCGCGCCGACGAGGGAGATGCAGGCTGTGTTAGTGAAAAGCCCGCTGCCCTTGCCGCCGGTGGCGCTCGTCCATGCTGCGGTGAATGCGACGTTCCCCACGTCATCAATTGCAGGCATCCCAAACGTCGAGAGTTTCGCATCCGGAGGCAGCCCGTTTGTGCCTGCGCCGGGTGCCGCGTCGCCTTTGGCGAGCGTCGGTGTATTCACCGGCTTGGTAAGTTGCACATGCACGACGAAGCTGCCGTTCACAACAGCGCCGTTGCTGTCGGTCGCGCTCACATTCACCGTCGTGTCCCCACGCGGGAAATTCGAGCCGCTTGCCGGAGTCACGACCGGTGTCAGCGCGCCATCCTCGGTGTCGTTCGCGGTGACGGTAAAGTTCACCGTTGTGCCGCTCAAAACCGTGGTCTCCGCAAGCACGGGTGAGGTCGGTAGCGTGAGCGTCGGCAGGGCATTGCCCGTGCCGGTGAGCGCGATGTCAAAGGTGCCTTCGTCTTCGTCATCGGTGACTACGCGCAAGGTCGTCTGCTTCGCAGCGGCTGTGCCCGGTGTGAAGGTGACGGTGAAAGTCGTCTGACCATTGGTGATTGGGACGTTGTTGAGCATCCCTCCGGTATTCACGATAAAGTCACCCGCCTGACCGCCAGTCGTGCTCACGCTGGTGATGTTGAGCACCGCACTGCCGCTGTTCTTGATGGTGAATGTCTTCGGCACATTGCTGCCGAGATTCACCGTGCCGAAGCCGATGCTCGCTGTGCCTGCGGTCAAATCCGTCCCCGCTGGTTGCTCAATGGCGATTTCGGGCGCGGTCAGCGTGGTGAATGTGGACGCCGGGCCGGTGTAGGTCGTGCCAATGCTGTTGGTCGCATACGCCTTGAAGGAATAACCGCTGTTGGGAACCAGCCCGGTCACATTCACGGTGAAGACGCCGGTGGTTCCGCTGCTTGTCAGATTCGTGACACCGTTGCCGCCGATAACGGGATCTGCATTGCTCGCCGTCAGCGAATACACCACGCCTCGCACGGTGACTGGCAGTCCGCCGTCACTCGTCACTTCACCGCCTAACGTCACTTTGGTCGCGGCGATGTTCGCACTCGTTGGGTTCGCCACGATGGGTGCTGTGTTCACCGAATCGCTGTCGGTCGCGCTGTTGTTGCCGGGTGTTGGATCCGTCACGCCGCTTGGCGCGCTGACTGTGGCGGTGTTGCTCAGCGTGCCTGATGCGGAGCCGGAAATATTGGCCGTGACGGTGTAGGTCACCGAGCCACCCGCCGGGAGATTCACCGTGTCGTTGATATTCCCCGAGCCGGATGCCGTCGCCGTGCCGCCGCCAGCGCCCACAGCCGTCCACGTCGCGTTCGAGAGCGAAGCTGGCAGCGTATCTGCCACCGTAGTGCCCGGCGCATTGCTCGGGCCTGCGTTTGATGCGGTGATCGTATAAGTCACCGTCCCGCCCGCGTTCACCACTGTCACACCATCGGTTTTGGTGATCGCGAGATCGGCCCTCGGTGCGAGCGTGTCGCTGTCCGTCGCGCTGTTGTTGCCGGGTGTCGGATCAGTCACACCTCCGGGTGCGCTCACGGTCGCCGTGTTGCTCAGCGTTCCCGTCGCACCCGCGGAAATCGCGGCAGTAACCGTGTAAGTCACCGAGCCACCTGCGGGCAGATTCACCGTGTCATTGATATTCCCCGAGCCCGACGCCGTAGCTGTGCCGCCGCCCGCGCCCACCGCCGTCCATGTCGCCGTGAGCGATGCAGGGAAAGTGTCCGCCACCGTCGCGCCGGTCACATTGCTCGGTCCGGCATTGCTCGCCGTGATCGTGTAGGTCACCGAACCGCCGGGCGTCGCCGTCGTCACCCCGTCGGTCACGCTAATTGCGAGATCCGCCACCGGGATGATCGTCACCGTCGCGCTACCCACCATGGACCTCGTGGCGTTGGTCGTCGCATTCGTGGCCACCACGGTGTAAGTCCCCGCCGCAGTCTGGTTGCCAAAGGAAATCGCAGCGCCCGTGCCGGCCACGGCAGAACCGCTCGGCGCGGCACCGTTGAACAACTGGTAGTTCACCCCGGCCTGCGAGCCGTTGAGTCCCACGGCAACCCCGGCTCCGCCCATTGTGTAGCTTCCACCGCCCGTGACGGTGAACGCCGTCGGCAGCGGATCCACGGTGAATGTCTCGCTCGCAAATCCGCCGCTGGGCAGCGTGTAGGTCAGCGTGAAAGTGCCTGCTGAAATCCCGCTGACAATGCCGCTGGCAGCTCCCACGGTGCCGATGGAGGGATTCGAACTCGTCCAAGTGCCCCCAGCAGTCGCATCGGTGGCAGTCGCAGTGTTGCCCACTGCCACATGAGTCGCCCCGCCGATCGGCAGCGGATTCACCGTCAGCGTCGCTGCCGTAGTCGTCGCACTGCCGGACGTGTTGGTGAACACCGCCCTGAATTTCTTACCCCCGTCGCTGCCCGCCGCCGTGAAACTCAGCGTCGTGCTCGTCGCACCACTCACATCGCTGAAGTTCGCCCCACCATCGGTGCTCACCTGCCACTGCACCGTCGGCGTCGGCGTGCCGCTCGCCGCTGCAGTGAATGTCGCGGTGCCACCCGCAGTCACCGTCTGGTTCGAGGGATTCGACGTCACCGCCGGGGCGATCGCCGCGCTCGCCTGCTTGATATTGGCCAGCACTTGCTGGGTTTCGCCGCCGCCGGTTGAGGTCCATGCCATCGGCACGCTGGCGGCACCGAGTTTGAGCGAGACCGCATAATTCAAGGCTCCACCAAGGGTGTCGGGGCCTGCCACAGCAACGGTTTGGCCAGTGCCAGCGACGGGTATGGCGTTATAGTTGTCCATCAAGTCAATCACCATGTCGCCTGCCGTGCTGGTGGCAGTCAGGGTGGACGCGGAGGTCAAACTGTTTGCGGTCTGAAAGCCATTGAGCGGAGTCGTCTGGTCCACATTCTGGAACGCCACCGCCCCGATGGCACTTACCGTCGCGCTGCTCCCCGGTGTCACTACGATGTTCGCCGTGGTCGGCGAGGCGCTGGTGCCGAGCGCCACATAATAAAGGCCATCTACCGTGTAGCCGATGCTGCTGTTGAGCACGAAATCATTCTTTTTTGCACCGAGCGTCATGGCACTGCCGTTGAAGGTCACGCTCGTGATGTCCAGCGCGCTCGTCGCCCCGCTGACATTCTCCGCAGAGGCCGCCACGACGAGCACACGGTTATTCCCTGCCGGGACGGTGAAGTTGGAAAGCGTAGCACCGGAATTCGTCCATGCCGGAGTGCCCAGCACGCTGACGGTGGATGCCGCAGGGATGGTGAACGTCTGATCGGCTCCCCCGGTCGTTGTGCCCCCAATCACTCCCTCCGCACGGTAGTGGTAAGTGACGCCGGGAATCAATCCGCTGATCGTGGCGTTGATCGCCGTGTCCGTGCTGCCGGAGACCGAGGACGGCGAGGCTGCCGCAGTGCTCCCGTAGTTGGTCGTCAGGCCATAGCTGAACTTCGTGGCCACGCCGGTTTCGCCGTTGCCGTTGATGATGCCGTTCAGTGTCGCGCCGGAGGTGGTGACATTCGTCGCGGCGTTGGTGGTGACGGTGGGCGCGGTGATCAGAGAAAAAGAAATGGACTGGGAAAGAACCTCACCCGGCTGAAAGCCGGCCATAAAGAAACCCGATGTGATGGAGCCGTTGCCAGAGTTGTCGAAAGACGGTGCTGTTGCCTGGTTGCCGAAGTTGTTGTTGTCCGAATAGCCGGTCTGCGCGGTCGAAGCGACGGATGTGCCCTGATTGACGTTGGACAGGATGAATACAAGCCCCCCCCGGCTGTTCCTGCCCTGAAAATCCAACCGTCATCGCGTTGCCGCTGACAGTGGCGGTGAGCGTCCCGCTGAACGTCTGGTTAAACCCGCCGCTGACATAGGTGAAAGTGAACGGTGTGCTCACCTCCTGCGTGCCGTTTACCACGAAATTCCCTGTGTAGAGGGATTGATCAATGGAAACACCTTCCTGCGTTGTCACCTGATACCGGACATTGAGGTTTACGGTCTTGCCGGTCAGTGATGCCGCTTTTGCCGAAGGAGCTGTGAGCGAGAAGCCGCAGATAACGAGCACCATCAACGTGAAAAGTCGCGTGAGCCAGCGGGTGTATTTTACGAGCGTGCCGGTGGTGTGGGTGAGTGAGATGGCTTTCATGGTAGCGTTGGTTGCGTTGAGTTGAAGTGGCTGCCTTTGAAGTGTATGGGCGAAATACGTCGCCTTCTCAAAATCAAAGCACACCGTCAGGATTCGGTGCGCGCCGACGTTAGATGCGGAGCACCCGCTGTCCAGCACCGATTTCCAATTCTGCGAGCACTTTAGCTTCGATGCTGTGAGTTTGATACGTTCGCTTTGAGCGGGATTGCGTCTGTGTGGGGTTTGGACATCCTACGGTGCCTCATGTGGGATTTGCCCAAACAAATGCTGGTATCGCCGTTGGTGGTTCACCATTCCGCTCTTCACACTGCTGTTGGTCGGTAGTGCGGTGGCGGGCGATTATTTCAAGGTGAAGGCGGAGTATGCGGCGAAGGCGAGGACGCGGCGTTGAACCACAAAGTCGCGAAGGACACGAAGGGAGCGGGGAGGGCGGGCGGAAGATTTGGGATTGCGGATTGGGGGCGGACGCGGGTTTGGGAGCCGAGCGGAGCGAGACAGCCTGCCGCAGGCAGCCCGAAGGGACGCTGCGGCGGCAGCGGGCAATGCTGTTTTCTGGAAAAGGGGCGTTCTTCTCTGTTGGAGGGGCGTTCCCTTTGCCGGAGGGGGCTATCCCATTTGAAAAGGGATTCATCCCATTTCAAAAGGTAGCGATACCATTTGCGGCGGTATGGATACCTTTTCTCGCGGGATGGATACCTTTTGCGGCGGGATGCATCCCTTTTCCTCCGGGATTCATCCCTTTTCATTTGGGATTTATCCCACCGCTTCCGGGATGCATCCCTTTTCCTCGGGGATTCATCCCTTTTCGCGGGGGATGCATCCCTTTCCAAATGGTAGCCATACCTTTTGCGGCGGTATGGATACCTTTCCGCGCGGGATGGATACCTTTTCAAATGGGATGGATACCTTTCCGCAGGGGATTGATACCTTTTGCGCAGGGCTTCATCCCTTTTCTGCCGGGATGGATACCTTTCCTCACGGTATCAATCCCTTTGCTCACGGGTTTCATCCTGCTTGATTCACGGCTTCACTCACACGCCGCACTGCTCGCCATGGATGCGGCGATACGGATTCCCGTTTTCCATCCAATCTCAAATATCCAGCCGCTCTTTCGAAACAGGATAATCAGGATTCACTGGAAGGGTCTCGCACGGCGTTCACGGAAGCAGGCAAGTGCCGCGAGGCTTTGTCGTGAGCGACAGTCATTGTGACGTTCATTTCCTGCCCGCCCGTGCGAGCCAAAAGCTTTGCGTTTCTACGCGGCTTGACCGGGCTTGCTTCTGCGTGGGGTTTGGACATTCTACGGCGCTTCATGTGGGATTTGCCCAAACCTAAAAAACGCTGGTATCGCCGTTGGTGGTTCACCATTCCGTTCTTCACGTTGCTGTTGGTCGGCATCGCGGGGGCGGTCGTTTATTTCAAGGTGAAGGCGGAGTATGAGGCGAAGGCGAAGCTGTTTGATTACTCGCGGATGGAGGCGATGGAGTCGGCGAGCCTTATCTTTGATCGAAAGGGGACAATCATCGGGCGCATGTTCACGCAGAATCGCGATCAGGTGCGCTTTGATGATCTGCCAAAAAATCTGATCGACGCCGTCATCGCGCGTGAGGACGCGCGTTTTTACGAACACAAGGGTGTGGACTACAAAGGTGTGGTGCGCGCCGTGTATGAAAACTGGCGCGCGGGCTACACGAAGCAGGGAGCAAGCACGCTCACGCAGCAACTCGCGCGCAATACTTTCCCGGAGCAGCTTCCGCCGAACGACAAGACGCGGGATCGCAAATTGCGCGAGATGTTCGTCGCGCTGGAGATTGAGAAGCAGTTCAGCAAAACCAAGATTCTCGAACTGTATATGAACCGCGTTTATTTCGGGAACGGTTTCTACGGCGCGGAGGCGGCGGCGAAGGGCTACTTCGGCAAGCGCGCGAAGGACATGACGATTTGCGAGTCGGCGATCCTCGCGGGGCTCTTGCGCAGCCCGGACAAGCTTTCGCCGTGGGGCAGCTATCAGGCGTGCATCACCGAGCGGAACGTGGTGCTCAACAACATGCTCATGCAGCAAAGAATCACCCGTGAGGAATACGACGCAGCTTTCAAAGAGGAGCCGGTGTTGAAAAACAAACGTCCACTTCACCAGGAAAACTATGCTGCCGACATGGTCTACCAGCAGGTGCTGCGGAAATTCGGCAAGGACACCGCGCTCGGCGAGGGGCTGCGCATTTATACGACCGTGGATGCGGCGCTGCAGAAGAAAGCCGAGGAGACCATCCGCTCGCAACTCGCGACCGTCGAGCGCCACGAAGGCTACGACCACCAGACCTACGCAAAATACGACGCGATTTACAAAGCCGCGAACAAGCAGCCGACCGGCCCCGATGGAAAACGGATGCAACCGGAGTATCTCCAAGGCACCGCTGTGATGCTCGACAATCACAGCGGCGCGATCCTCGCGCTCGTCGGCGGACGCGACTTCGCACACAGCGAACTGAACCGCGCCACGCAAGTGCAGGTGCTGCCGGGCACCGCGTTCAAGCCGCTCGTCTACGCAGCGGCTTTTGAAAAGGGATTCTTCCCCGGCACCGCCGTGCAGGACGCGGTGATGGACAACACGAAAGTGATGATCGGCGGCATGACTGGCATCCTCGGCGAATGGGGCCCCGAGCGAGCGGACAACCACTTCGAGGGCACCATCTCCGCGCGCACCGCCCTCGTGAAATCCAAGAACGCCGCCACCGCACGCCTCGGCATGATGACCGGCATCGAGGACGTGCTCAGCCTCGTCGAAGACGCCGGCATCACCTCTCAACTCGCCGCTTATCCAAAAACCTACCTGGGTGGCAGCGAAGTCTCCCCGATGGAACTCACGCTCGCCTACACGATGTTCCCGAATGGCGGCTCGCGCCCCGCGAAACCCTTCATCATCTCCCGCATCGAAGACAAACTCGGCCACATCATCTTCGAGGAAAAGCCCGACATCGTCGCCGTCATCAAGCCCACCACCGCCTACGAAGTCCACGACTGCCTCGCCCAAGTCCTCGAACCCGACGGCACCGCCGAGCGCGCCACCACCGAGCTTGGCCTTCGCAAAATCCCGCTCGGTGGAAAAACCGGCACCGCCTACAATTTTACCGACCTCTGGTTCGTCGGCTACAGCAGCGAAATCACGTGCAGCGTGTGGATGGGCTTTGATCAGCAGCGCGGCAGACCCAAGCGCAGCATCTACCGCGGCGCATTCAGCAAAGATATCACACTCCCCATGTGGGCCGAGCTGATGAAAGCGAGCTTCGCCGACTACAAGCCGCATGAATTCACCATGCCGAAGGGAATCATCCGCGTCGAAATCTGTCGCAACAGCGGCGGCCTCGCGACCGACAAGTGCCTCGAAAACGGAGTCCGCACCACCTACCAGGAAATCGCCACCGAGGAACAAGCCCCCAAAGACCCGTGCCCCGTCCACAGCGGAGTCATCGCTGAGAATGTCGTCGCCGGTGGAGACCCCAACGCCAAACGCGCCATCCGCCGCGAACCGCAGACCGTTGTCGCAATCGTCTTGAAAGAAAAAGCTGTCCTCGGAACTGACCCTTACGGTTCCGAACTCGCTGTCGAGAAAATGAAACAAATCGCCGGAGTCGGCAACGCCCAGGCCCCGCTCATCAGCACCGACACCGTGCCACTTCCCGAACCTCCGCAACCCGTGAACCCCAACGCTCCCGCACCCAAACCCATCCTTGTCCCTCCATCGCCAAACGCTGAAACCAAACTGGATACACCCGAGCCTCTAAAATTCAACTGAGGCACCGCTGCCACTCGAAATTCGCTGCGTTCCAATAACAAGCTGGCGTTTCAGGGATGGGTATATTTTCAGCGTGCGGGTGCTTTTATTGCAGGTTTGAGCGGCTCCGTTTTGGTATTTGCTGACGCGGGCTGTTTGGAAGAGAGGGAGACAAGCTCACATGTAAGCGATGTGCCATTTTTCGTTTTTGTGGTGCGCAGGCTGAACACGGCGTCTGCCTCGTATTCGAAACCATCGTCAGCATCTTTGTGTGCGTATACCTCCATATGCAATCCAAGTCGGCTGGCGTCGAGGAATTGGAATTCAGAAAAACTAAAAACGAGTTTTTCACGATCCTGCTGAAAAACGCGGTCCTTGGAGAATTTTTTGGAGACGGCTTGCTCAATCAGTCGTTCCAAGTTTTTGAGGATATCCTGCCCGGTCGGCTTCGCTTCCTTCGGTAGCCTTACAATAGTGACAGCAGCCAGCCCCCAGTGCGAATTCTTCTGTGTGACGACAACCATATCCCCCTTAGGCGTCCATGCGGCATGGATGTCAGAACGCGGTAGCTCGGTGTCACGAAAAGCCCAATGGTCAAAATTGGGCAACGTGAGCACTGGTTGCTCTGTCTTTGTGTCGATGATGTAGTTTTCCACTTTGCGCAAAGTATCGCCGAGCAGAGCGTAGAAATACTTCTGCTGCTCTTCTGTCATTTCCCAGTGAGATTCTCCTCTCGTGAGTTTCAGCCAGTCCACCTTTTTATTGGCGGGAAAACTCCACGCCACCGCGTAGCGCCCGTCTGGCGAAGCGGTGCCCTCAAACTCGATGAAGTGGCGCTCTTCAGCGCGCAGCGACAGCACGAGGGCGAGAAAAAGGGCGGCGAAGGTTTTCATGCGTTTGGTTCCGCTTTGGGATCAGCGGGCGGATTATTTCAGCGGCGAACCGGTCGTTGGTGTTGCTGGCTCTACGGGCGTGGCGGCTGGCGCTGGCTGCGGCGGAGTTTTTACCGGCTCGGGCTTGGGTGCGGGTTGGGGGCGGGGGATTTCCTTTCCGCTGAGGGTTTCCAATTTGATGACGGGGACTTTCACTTTCACGGGGCCGACGGTGCGTTCTTCCTCGGTGAGGCGGGAGCGGACGTCTTCGACTTTGAAGATGTCGCCTTCTTTGTGGCGGAGAAACTTTTGCATTTCATCCACGTGGAAGGGGCGGCTGCCGCGTCGGCCAAAGACGACGGTTTGTCCGCCGGTTTCGTCCACGACGCGGTCGCGATCCAAGCCGCGGCTGACCGAGAGCGCGGGGTCTTTGGTGCGATAGGTGGCGATGAGGCGCGGGGCCGGGCGCGGGGTGAAACCGTAGGCGGTGGGCACGGTGTCTGGGGAGATCATCTGCAACACGCGCAGGCCGTTTTTCCCATCGGCGACGAGCGCATACATGCTGGCGGCGACGCTGCCGATTTGCACGGCACGCACGTCGTTGAGCGCGCCGTTGGCGGTGAAGTGTTGGTCGAGTTTCGGGCGCTCGGGATTTTCCACGTCCACGATGGCGAGGCCGTCGGCACCGTTGGCGATGTAGGCGTAGGTGCGGGCCACGTAGAGCTTGGTAGCGTGGCGGAGTTTCACGGTCGCGCCGCGAACGGGGCGGGGTTTTGTCGGCTCCGAGATGTCGAGGACTTTCAGACCGTCTGCATCGGTGACGAATGCGTAGCGGAACTGGATGGCGACGGAGCGCGGCTCGCGCAGGAAGTCGCCGGTGTATTCGCCGGCGAGGCGTGGTTTCAGCGGGTCGTGAACATCCACAACGGCGAGGCCGCGCGGCGTGCAGACATAGACCCGTGAACCTGCACACACGGCGTATTCCGCGCCGGTGAGTTTGCCGTCGGGATTAAAGACGGCGTCCTTTTTCAGGAAGTTGTTGTCGGGATCTCCATCGAAGAGGCACGTGACATCCACGATGACGAGGCCCTCTTTTCGATCCGTGGCGAAGATGTAGCCATAGACGGCGTGGATGGGTTGCTCGTCGTTCTCCGGTAGATGCACGCGCTTGGGATCGTTGAGCAGCGTGCTCGGCAGCGCGACGCTCGTGCAGTCTGCGAGCGCGATGTGGGTATTCTGACCGAGCGGCGAGACAGGCGAGGTGAGGAAGCGTTCGCTGAAGCCTTTGTTGTCAATGTTCGCCACGTCATACACCTGCAAGCCCTCCTTGCCGCACGCGGCGTAGAGATATTCCTGACGCAGCGTGAGGTCGTGGACTTCGCCGGAGTGATGCTCGTAGCCGGTCTTGAGTTCGCGTCCGGCCTTTTCGTGATTCGCGAAATTGCGTGGGTAGGCGAGTTTTTGGAATGAAGAGCCGATGGGCGATTGCGGCTCCTCGTCTTCCGTCCACACAGCCGCGTGGACGCTGCCCTCAGCTCCGATCCATGCATAGCGGCCAAAGAAATTCACGCTGCCTGTGCCGAAGCCGAGCAGGGAGGCGATCCAAGCGTTGTTGTCGTTTGTTTTGCTGAGGTGGCATTCGGTGCAGTTCTTTGTGGTGCCGACGCCGCTTGTGGTGTGTGCGAAGTGCGGGTTGTAAGCCTGCCCCGCGTAGCCTTCGGCGCTGACAGTCTGCTGCTGTGAATACACCCACTCGCGGTTCGCGTTTTGCGAGCTGACGACGACAGCGGACGACGAACGCAGCACGGCAAGGCGGTGATTTTTCACAGTCGAATCCAAGCCGAGCTGGAACACGTCGTCGCGCACGACCTGCGGGTTGTAGGTGGTGAAATTGCGATCCAGCACGCCCTCGAATTTATTCTGCGGCACGCGCTGGTTCGCCTTCATCGGCAGGTGGCAGCCGAAGCACGAGGTCGCCCAGCTCGTGTGGCAAATCTGGCAGTCGAATTTCTCGTTCGAGTGCGCGAGTTTTTCCGGGCAGTCCTTCGTCTCCGGCACGGTGCCCCAAGTTTCTCCATCACGGTGCATCGTTTTTGCGTAGGCGGCCTTCGCGTTGTAGCGCGGATGCGTGGGATCGATCACGTCTTTCGTCTGCGGGATTTCCCATCGCACGTCGGGCGACATGGATGAGTTTTGGAAAAGACGCGGTTGCGGCGTGTCGAGGCCCTCCCACTGGAAGCGCGGCTTCCACGACGTGACCGATTTCGACAAATCCACAGGTTCCGTCTTGCGTGATTTTCCGTCCCAAGTTCCGCCTGCGCCGGTCGTCTTGAGCGTCGGGCGTGTGTTGATCGTGCCGTGGCAGTCTATGCACATGATCGTCGTGATATTGCGGGGCTCGCCGTAGAGCAGGCCGTTGCCGTGAACATCCACGTCGAAGTGGCAATCCACGCATTGCATCCCTTTTTTCAAATGCACGTCGTTCAAGTGCACGCCGTGTTTGAAGTCGCCCTCGGGCAGCTTATTTCCTTCGATGTCGAGCATGTTGCCCTTTTTATCTCGCTTGAAAATCGCGCGGAACACCCAGCCGTGTCCGTGATAATCGGCGAATTGCGTGTGCTTCAGCTTCGGGTTCAACTCGCTCACTTTTTCGAGAAAATCCAATTTACCCCACAGTCCGCGCACCGCCGCCGCCTCGGGCTTGTGACGTGCCGACTGAACCATTTCTTCATCCGTGGGATCGTGCTGTTCCTTCGGCCACATGTGTTCGCCATCGGTTTCCTGATCCCACCACACGAAGCCGAGGTAGGGATTCACGAAAAGATTCCCCTGATGCATATGGCAGTTCATGCACATCGCGCTCGGGATGGAGCGGGAGAATACGTGTTTGATTGGGTGTCCGCGTTCGTCCTTCGGGATTGTTGGGTCTTTGGAAAAGGAAAGACCTTGGTGTCCGTATTTGCTCCACCAGCCGGAGTTCGTGGGCGAGCGGTCGTTGGCATAGACGACGTGGCACGCGGAGCAGCCGCTGCTGCGGTAGTCGCCGGGGCGATCGTTGCTGCCGAAGAAACCGAGCATCGGATCGTGAAGACGTGTTTTTTGTGCACCGAGCACGACGGGGTCAGTGCGGTTCAGCGTGCCGAGTCCGCGTTCGCTGAGGCGACGGCCCGGCTTGCCCGGAGGTTCGTCGAGCGTGGGTGTGCCGAGCGTGAGCGGCGGCTCGGTGCCTTTTTCAAAGATGCGGAAAAGATTTCCCGGCTGCGAAAGATTGAAGCGCGGCAGGGGATAAATCGCGGCGAGCCAGCCATACTTGCGCGTCTCCTCCGCAGTCGGTGCAAAGGGCGCTTCGAGTTTCAGCGGGATGCCGTCCGCGCCGTATGCCTGACCGACGAACGGATTTTTTAAAGGAATCGCGCCGTTGTTGTAGCCCGCCGCATTCCACAGCATCGCGCCGTGATTCATCATCGAGTGGCCGACGCGTTTCGTAATGTCGCCGTGGCATAGTCCGCAGCTTTTTTCCGCCACGCGCAGATCGCCTGGGTTCACAAATTGAATCCACTCCGGCGACTCGTGATTGAGCAGCACGGTGGAGTTCGGCGGGTTTGCGGAACTGGGCCAGTATTCGGGATTCAACGGTTTTGGATGCGCCTCCTCGATTTTCAGTCCGCGCTTGGGATTTCCCGTGTGGCAATCCGTGCAGCCGAGCACGACGTTTGGCGAAGCGTGCATCGAGTGTGCGTCCGTCGTCTTGTGGCACTCAATGCAGCCAGCGGACTTCCGCGCGACTTCCGCATCGCTCTGGTCAATTCGATTGCGCGGCGGACGCATCACATTTCCGGGCACCATCGGCGGCACGGAAATCTCCGGGCCGGTTCCCGAGTCCGGCACCGCTGGCAAAGCCTCGGTTTTCGCTGGAGGAACAGGAGTTGGTTCGCCAAGCAACCACGCGAGTGGATACGCAAACGCGAGATAGAGCGCGATCCACATTAACCACGAATACGCACGCTGGCGGAGAATCTTTGGCATAGGCAACGCGTGCTTCTACCGCATATCCGCGCTGTTCGGGGAGAAGAATTTCAGCCGTTATTTTAAACGCACGATGCCGGTGCCTTTTTCGATTTTTCCGATCACGCGGGCTTTGAGTTTGGCCTGCACGGCCTTGGCGTCGCGAGGGGCGACTACGATGGTCATGCCGATGCCCATGTTGAAAACCTGGAACATCTCGGCGTGATCTACGCCGCCGCCGCGTTCGATGTGTTTGTAGATGGCGGGGATTTTCCAGCTCGCGGTGTCCACGATGGCGTCGCAGTTTTTCGGGAGCACGCGCGGGAAGTTATCCACGAGGCCGCCGCCGGTGATGTGTGCGAGACCTTTCACGACGCCAGCGGGCAGCGTGGAGAGTAAGGGTTGGTAGTTTTTGTGAACGCGCAGCAACTCGTCGCCGAGTGTGCCTGTGACGCCTTCGAGTTTGGCGGAAAGTTTGAGGCCCATCTGCTCGAAGAGGACTTTGCGGGCGAGTGTGTAGCCGTTGGTGTGGAGACCGTTCGATGCGAGGCCGAGGATGATGTCGCCGGGGCGGATGCCCGAGCCGTCAATCATGCGCGGGCGATCCACGACGCCGACGATGGTGCCGACGAGGTCATACTCGCCGGGCTGATACATGCCGGGCATCTGCGCTGTTTCGCCGCCGATGATGGCGCACTTCGCGGCTTTGCAGGCTTTGGAGAATCCTTTGAGGAGCTGTTGGAAAACTTTGGGTTCAAGTTTTTCCGCACCGATGTAGTCGAGAAAGAAGAGCGGCTTTGCTCCGATGACGGCGATGTCGTTGATGCAGTGGTTGACGAGGCACTGGCCGACGGTGTCGTGGCGACCGGTCATGAATGCGAGTTTCAGCTTTGTGCCGACTCCGTCCACGCTGGAGACGAGCACGGGGTCTTTCATGCCGCGAAAGTTCGGGCGAAAAAGTCCGCCGAAGCCGCCGATTTTGCCGAGCACTTCGGGGCCGTGCGTTCCTTTTACGAGCGCCTGAATGCCGCTCTTGACGCGGTTGCCGAGGTCCACATCCACGCCAGCGGAGGCGTAGGCTTTTTTGGATTTTGGATTTGCTGCCATTTGGAAAATCGTTGGGTGCTATTTGAGTTTGCCGAACATGTCTGTCTGCGGGCTGCTATCGGGCACGAGGCCGCGCTGCTTGCCCATGACGTATTTACCTGCGCCATCGGGAACGGGCACCGGATACTCGCCATTAAAGCAAGCGAGGCAAAGTGAGCCGAGCGCCTGCTGCGTGGCTTTCACCATGCCATCAATGCTCAGGTAGCCGACGCTGTCCGCACCGAGGTAGCCGGCGATTTCCTTCGGTGTGTGCTGGTTCGCGAGGAGTTTTTTCGGGTCTGGAAAATCAATGCCGTAGTGGCAGGCGTGCTTGTGCGGCGGGCAGCTTACGCGGACGTGAACTTCGGTCGCGCCGGCTTCGCGGAGGTGATTGACGCGTGCGAGCGCTGTGGTGCCGCGCACGATGCTGTCGTCCACGACGACGACGCGCTTTCCTTCGACGAGTTCTCGGATGAGGTTGAGCTTCACGCGCACGTTGAAGTCGCGGATGAGCTGCGAGGGCTGGAGAAATGTGCGCCCGATGTAGTGATTGCGGACGAAGGCCTGCACGTAGGGGATGTTCAGTTCTTCACCAAACCCCATGGCTGCGTAGATGCCGCTGTCCGGCACGGGAATGACGAGGTCGGCTTCGACGCCGGTTTCGCGAGCGAGCTGGCGGCCCATTTCTGTGCGGACGCGGGCGACATTGATGTCGTTGAGCATCGAATCCGGGCGCGCGAAATAGACGTATTCAAAAACACAGAACGAGCGGCGCGTTTCGTTGAAGGGGTGCTCGGAGCGGATGCCGTCGTTGTTGATGATGACGACTTCGCCGGGCTCGATATCGCGGATAAATTTTGCGCCGATGAGATCGAATGCGCAGGTCTCGCTCGCAAGCACGTAGGCTCCGTCGAGCATCCCGAGCGAAAGCGGGCGGAAGCCGTTCGGGTCGCGCACGCCGATGATTTCCGACTCAGTCATGATCACGAGTGAAAACGCGCCATGCACGCGGCGGAGCGCCGAGAGCACGCTGCCAGCTTCGTTGGGCTGAGCGAGCAAGTGGAGGATGATCTCGCTGTCCACCGTCGTGGCGAAAATGGAACCCCTCGCCTCCAACTCCGCACGGAGCAGGCCCGCATTCACGAGATTGCCGTTGTGGCCGATGGCGATTTGGCCGCGCGAACAATCCACCATGAGCGGCTGCGCATTTCCCAGCACGCTGCTGCCCGTCGTCGAGTAGCGAACGTGGCCGATGGCGCGCGTCCCTTTCAATTTCTCCAAGTCGTCCGGCTTGATGGCCTGCGAAACGAGGCCCATGTCCACGTGTTTTTGAAAAGCCGTGCCCGGCCCGTTAGCAGTCACGATGCCCGCGCTCTCCTGACCGCGATGCTGCAAAGCGAACAGACCGTAGTAGGTCAGTAACGCAGCGTTTGGATGTCCGTGGACGGCGAAAACGCCGCACTCGTCTTTCGGGCGATGGTGTTGATTCACGCGAGGAAAGCGGAGATACGTGGCGCGCGAGCGAGCGTCAAGCGATGCCGCGAAAATCGCACTGGTTCATTCCAAAATAATTTCATTTTAGTATTCATCCGGTGGCGGTGGCCCCTCGTATTCCTCACGCAGCGCCGCACTCAGGCTACCCTCGAAGAACATAAAGCGCTTCGTGACAAAGAGCGGGTCCTTCTGCTCGCGTTGATCGAGGTATTTCTCGATGAGTTCCTCCAGCGTCAATTCCTCATGCTCCTCCAGCGGCGTTTTCCAAAACGCTTCCTTGAACGCCACCCGATGCGTCGCCTCCAGACACGTCAGCGCCAGCTCGAAATCCAGATCATCGAACTCATCATTGAACAACTCCGCAATCGTCGTCCCCGAATCACAGTGCAGCAGGTCATCGCTGACGTAGTGGAGGATTTCAATGAGTGCGCTGACGTAAAAACTCGCGGACATCGCAGTGAAAGTTTCGCCCTACTTCTTCGTCGCGCTCTTCACCATCGCGATGAACGCCTCGCGACTCTCCTTCACCAGCGCCGTGGGCCCCGTCATCTTCGCGAAAACCGGCCCGTCCGCGTGCTCCAGAATCGCACCGAGCAGCCCGAACCCCGGCTGCTCCTCCGTCACACCCGAAATCGGGCTCGCCTTCATCGTCCCCTCCGTCGAGACCAGCGTCACTTTCACCCCGCCGAAATCCTGCGGCTCCACCTTCTGCGCACCCTCCGCCGAAGTGAACTGCCCCAGCCACCGCTGCACATTCGCCTGCACATCGCCGCCCTGCCCGCTGCCGAAAAAGAAAAACACCACCTCCGCCGGCTTCCCGCCGTCCTTCGCAGGCACTTCGAGTTGCGCCTTGCGCATCGGCGACTTCGGCTGCGCCTGCTTCCACGCCGCCGGGCGCGTAAAAGTGAACGCGCTCACCGCAAACGTCGCCGCATCCTCCGCGAAGAGAGTGGCGGCAGTGGCAAGCGAGCAGAAAAGAATGGCGAAACGTTTCATAATCACCGCGTCCTTAACCGCCCGCCGCAACGGGTGCAAGTGCTCCGGCTGTCTGCTAGCGTCCCCAGTGGCATGTCCCCAGCTTTAGCGCTATGGATGAAAGGCGACTTTGCTTCTGTATTTTTCACCAGCCATGGCGCTGGCTTGCGCAACGCATGAAATGCGTAAAGTGACGGCGACTCCCGAGATTTTGCCATGATTACACCGATGAAAGAGCACCCGGATCGCGCGCTGATAGCAGGCAATCAGCTTTTCACGGACGTTCCCGCCGAGCTAGTGGCGGAAATTGTCCGCGACATCGAACTCATTCACTTCGAAAGCGGCGACGAAGTGTTTCAAGAAGGTGACGAGGGGAATTGCCTCTATCTCATCGGCAAAGGCAGCGTGCGTATCTCGAAGAAGGGCCGCAATGATCAGCAGGAAACGCTCGGCTTTTTGCAGGAAAATCACTACTTCGGCGAAATGGCGCTCATTGACGGGCAACCACGCAGCGCCACCGCAACGGCGGCGACCGACGGCACCATTCTCGCGCGGCTGAGCAGGACAATGTTCGAGCACATTCTCGAAATCGCTCCCGGCAGCCTCTACATGAATTTCCTGCACACGGATGTGGAGCGGCTGCGCGGGCTCAACGGTCACTTCATCGCCGAACTTCGGCGCACCGAGCGCCTCAGCGCCATCGGCGGAATGGCAAACAGCATCATCCACGACTTGAACAATCCCGTCTCCGCGATCCTCTGCGGCACCGACCTCATCGCGGCGAGGACGGACGATCTCCGCACGCTCGAATGCACGGAACTCATTCGCCGTTCCGCCGAGAATATGATGAGCATGATTCAGGAGCTGCTCGATTTTTCCCGTGGGAAAAGCAGCATCCATCTCAAAGTGGAGACGGTGGACACCATACTCCAGGAGCTTCTTGCGCAAGTGCGCCCGCTCGTCCGCGAACGCATCCACGTCGTCGAGGATTTCCAGTGCAACGGCACCGTCACCGTGGATCTCAATCGTTTCGTCCGCGCGCTGCTCAACCTCGCAAAGAACGCGGTGCAGGCGATGCAGGATAAAGGCATCCTCAGCATCAGCGCCTTCGAGCGCGATGGCGGTGCGGTGTTTCGCATCTCGGACACCGGCACCGGCATCCCACCCGAATTGCTGCCGCGCATCTTCGAGCCGTTCGTCACGCAGGGAAAATCCGGCGGCACCGGCCTCGGTCTCGCCATCGTGAAAAGCGTGGTCGAAGCGCACAAGGGCCGCATCACCGTCGAGAGCGTGCCGGGCCACGGCACGGCGTTCGAGGTGGTGCTTCCGCTCATCAAAGACGACGGAGTGTAATTAAGAGAACGCAACGGCCATTTCGCGGATGCGGGCGTGGACGGCGGCGAGGCCGTTGAGTCGCGTGGGCGTCACCATTCTTGTGAAGCCCAGGTCGTCGAAAATGGTCGGCTCCACCGCGAGAGCGTCGGTGGGTGTGGCACCGTCATAGACTTCGCAGAGGAGGGCGACGAGGCCCTTCACCATCGGCGCGTCACATTCCATGCGCAGGCGCAAAACACCTTCCTCCATCGTGCCTGTCACCCACACGCGCGACTGGCAGCCTAGGACGCGGTTGGCGTCGGTGAGTTGATCGGCGGGCGGTGCGGGCCATTTCTTTGCGCGCGACATGAGCGCGGCGAGACGCTCCTGCGGGTCTTCGATGATGCGCAGCTTCGCGACGAGCTGGCTTTGCTTTTCAGCGACGCTCACTTCTTCGCCAGCGCGTCCTCGATGGCCTTGGTCACCTTCGCGTCGTCCGGCTTCACGCCCGGCTCGAAGCGCGCCGCCACGCTCCCATCGCGCGCGATGAGGAATTTCCCGAAATTCCACTTCACATCGCCGGGGAACGCCGCGCCCTCGCCCGAGAGCGCCTTATACAGCGGGTGCTGCTCGGGGCCTTTCACGTGCAGCTTGTCCATCATCGGGAAAGTCACCTTGTATTTCGTCGAGCAAAACTCCTTCACCTCCGCATTCGAGCCCGGCTCCTGCGCGCCGAAGTCATTGCACGGAAAGCCGACCACCACGAGGCCCTGCTCCTTGTATTTGTCGAACAGCGCCTGCAAGCCCGAGTATTGCGGCGTGTTCCCGCAGCGCGACGCCACATTCACCGCCAGCACCACCTTGCCCGCAAACGCCTTCAGCGAAGTCTCCTTCCCATCAATGTCCTTGAGCGGGATGGATTGAAGTTTTGCATCCTCCGCGTGCAAAGCAGTGGCGGTGAAAGCGAGGGCGGCGGCGAGCAGTGTGGTTTTCATGGTGTGGAAATTTCGGATCGCACGAGTAGCAGGCGTCGCTGAGGAGTTCAATGACTCATCATGCTGCGGAGTTTTTTTTCGCAGATGCCGCCGAAGTGCAAAGAATCTGACTGTCCCTACTTCCCCTCAAAAAAAACCCGCAGCCGTGGGCAATCCCAAGGGGATGGAATCATTCAGCCCAGTGTTGCCCCGGATGCTTTCGGGGCTACGCTGGGTCCACGTCCCCCAAACATCCATCCACTCTGAAAGAGTTGTGACATACCCCCGTTCGTTCGGATGCAACCCATTCAGGGTTGATGGATGGATCGGGAAGCCACTCAGAATAGCTCCTACCTCGCAACCCTGGGCTGAATGATTTCATCCCGTTGGGATGAGCGCCGGCGCTTGGGGGGAGTGCCAGTCTGATGATTTGATTCCAGGGAGAAAAAGGGCATTTCATCCATAGAGCAATGTTGGGCAGGCTCAGAGCAATGGTGGAGAGCCGTAACCCTAGAAAGGGAAGCCGCAACCCTAGGAAGGAATGCCTTAAAGCAACCTTGGAATGCTCTAAAACAACCTTGGAATGCTCTGAAACAACCTTGGAATGCTCTGAAACAACCTTGGAATGCTCCAAACCAACCTTGGAATGCTCTGAAACAACCTTGGAATGCTCCAAACCAACCTTGGAATGCTCTGAAACAACCTTGGAATGACGCAAACCAGTATTGGGATGACGTAAACCAGTATTGGGATGACGTAAACCAGTATTGCGGAGCCTTAAAACAATCTTACGGAGCCTTAAAACAACCTTGCGGAGCTTTAAAACAACCTTGCGGAGCTTTAAAACAACCTTGCGGAGCTTTAAAACAACCTTGCGGAGCCTTAAAACAACCTTGCGGAGCCTTAAAACAACCTTGCGGAGACGCCGGGCAGTATTGCGGAGAGGCAGGCCAATATTGGTGAGCCTTAGAGCAAGTTATCCCAGCCCACTCCATTGCTTTCCCGGTCACAGGGCGGACTATTTCTTTCTCTAGGTAATATCCAACCTCATGCTGATAGCCTGCAACTATTGCCCGCTGCCGTAAAGGCGCTGCGGGGCGACTTCGATGGAGCGGGTGCCGTCGCCAATCCAGATGGCCCCGTCCTGCATGGTGACTTGCAATTCCATGCTGCGTTGCGCGAGCGCGGAGAGTGCGCGGCTTTGTTCGGCGGGAATCTGCCACACGGTGAGATTTTGCAGGCGCGTGAGTTTTGTCTCGATGGCTTTCCACCAAACGGGCGTGCTGGAGGCGAAGCTGTAGACGCTGACGCGGCCCGCACGCGCCGAGACACGGAGGAGGCGCTTTTCGTCGGGCTGGCCGACTTCGATCCAGTGTTCGATTTGACCGGTGAGGTCTTTTTGGCAAAGCGCGGGTTCGTCGGCGTCCCACATGTCCTTTGCGAATTCGAGCGCGCCGTGGTCGTGGTTGGGCGGGACGTTCAGCGCGAAGGCGAGCAGGCGGATGATCATGCGCTCGTCCGTCTCGGAAGGATGGCGCGCGATGGTGAGTGCGTGGTCGCCGTAGATGCCGCGGTCTATGTCCGATATTTGGATGAGGGCTTTGTAGATGATTGCTTTGAGAGCCATGGAGAATGGGTGCGCTGGAGCCTTTGTCATTGCAGGCGGAAAGAAAACCAACTCCTTTGAGCGCCTATGCCAAAATATATCATCGAACGCGAAATCCCCGGAGCAGGAAAACTCACGCCCACGGAGTTGCAGGGGATTTCACAAAAATCGTGCAGCGTTCTCGACAAACTCGGGCCGCAAATCAAGTGGGTCGCGAGCTACGTGACGGACGACAAGGTTTATTGCGTTTACATGGCGCCCAACGAAGAACTCGTCCGCGAGCACGCGAAGCAGGGCGGCTTCCCCGCTAATCGCATCTCGGAGGTGAAGGCGATTATTGACCCGTCAACAGCGGAAGTCGCCTAGCCTGCTGCGTATTCACGCAGAGCGAAGCATCTCGCAGCATTGACTTCATCCGTCGCACGGCGACGATCCGCCATGCTCATCAAACTCTGTCAGCGATTTTTCGCACGCACCCTCGCCATCATCGTCACGTCCGGTCTGTTTTGTTTCGCTGCGCTGGCGGCGGAAAAGTTGGACGAGAATCCTGCGAGCGATGGCGATGGTAGTTTCACCGTCGGCCCCGAATACAAAATGGATCCCGACCTCACCGATCGCGGGAATCCCAAGGGGAAGTCGTTCGTGTTTTCGATGCCGCTGGCGGCGAGCAAGATTTTCCCCGGCACCGACAAGACGCTTCAGCCCGACAAGAAGCCCGTGCGGGTCGAGCGCAAGATTACGGTCTATGTGCCCGCCGCCTACAAGGACGGCAGCAAGGCTCC
>CAIYUV010000058.1 GCA_903929475.1 uncultured Spartobacteria bacterium | reverse complement strand
GCCAGAACTGCAATGAGGAGTTCCTCGATGACAGCTTGCTGTCCGACGATGAACTTGCCCATCTCGGCCGTGATTTTGTTGTATGAACTTACGAGCAGGGCGGCGGCTGCCTTGTCGTCGAGTTGATTGATCGGTGTGGTTGCAGTGGTGGTCATTGGTGGTTCTGAGTCTCTATAAAATTGCGCCACTCGCATTTCTTACGAGCGGCGCGTGTTGTTAAATCAGTGGGTTTAAAAAGTCTTAGTCATTAAAATCACATTTCCGAAATATCCGGAACGCTTACCGTGGAATCCCACGAAGTCGGTGTGCAAACCGCAGGCGCAACCGCGAACTGCCATTCCTTGTTTGCAGCAGGTTTGCTGTTTTGGATGCGCGCCGTGAATTCATCCGCCGTTTTGGCAAAGCCCTTTTCACGCACGTCCACTACGAAAGTTTCCACCGCCTCGCCCGCAGCCGCCAGTTTTTGGGCGGTTGCGCCCCGCTGCCAGAAATCCGGATGCAAAATCGCGTAACCAATTCCCGTGGCTAGCAGCGCAATCGCCGCGGCCTGCCGGAGCAGTGCGCGAAAATTCCAGCGCGAAATCGTGAGCACCTTTGAACGCTGCGATTCGTCGAGCACGAGCAAAGCCTGCTGCTCCTGCATTTCGTAGCCATCCTTCAGCATCTCGCTGAGTTCGAGCATTTGATACACATCGTTGCGGCACTCCTCGGAAACGCCAAGCATGCTCTCAACATACAGCCTCTCCTCAGGAGACAGCTCATTGAGCGCGTAGTTCGTCAGGTCTATATCTGTTACTTTTCCTCTCATTGGTTCCGTCCTAGGAGGCGGCTAGTTTTGCTAAATAAATGATCTTCTCGTCTTTCTCGTCGCGTTCCATCTTGCCGCGCAAATTACGCATTGCGGCGTTGAGGATGAAGCCGACGTTTCCGACGCTCAGTCCGGTGATTTCGCTGATTTCTTGATAGCTGTGGTTGCCGTGAAAACGCAGCCGCACGACCTCCTGCTGGTTCTTCGGCAGAGTCATCACGTGCTCCATCAAACGCGTCGCCGTCTCGCGGCGGGCCATGTCTTGCAGAGGCGTGATGTTATCCACCCTGTGGTGTTCAAATTCCTGATGCTCCACGTAAATGTAGCGATCCTCTTTCTTCAGCGACTTCAGCGAGCAATTGCGGCACACCGTGAAAAGCCACTGCGAAAGATGTCCCTCAATTTTCGCCTGCTCCTGCGTGTGCAGACGCATGAACGTTTCCTGCACGATGTCCTTCGCGCGGTCGAGATCCTGCACGATGCTGAGCGCGTATTGCAAAAGCGGACGCTCGTAGCGTTCGAGCGCGCTCATGACCCATGCGGATTTCTTTTTGGCTTTAGAGAGAAACATAATTGGTTTCTGGCTCAATAACCCGACTCGCGGAATTTACTGAGAACTTTTTTGAAATAATTTTCGGCGTGATCCGTTCGCCACCCGCGGAACCCGCATCAATACTGGTTTTCCAGCCCATTGCCGCACTTACACTTTTTTTAATTCCTCGTCCTCGGGCATGGGCCGGTTCTTCGTCTCCGGCAAAAACGGCAGCACGATCAATCCAAGCACATAGATCCCCGCCAGCCAGCACGCCGCATCGCGAAACGCATCCAGTCTGGCCGCGTCCTTCGCGACATCACCCGCACCGGCGCCCAGTGCAGTCACCGCTTTTTCCGAAAGATTTTTTTGCAGCACCGCGAGCGTGAACGGCCCCGTTGCTGCGATGAAACGCCCCACGTTGTAGCAAAAACTCGTGCCCGTGCTGCGCAACCGCGTGGGAAAAAGCTCGGGGAGATAAATCGCAAATCCGGCAAACAGCGAAAACTGGCAGAAGCCCATCACCGCACTCATCCAAATATCCGCCCGCGTGTGGAAGCAGCGGTAAAACAGAATCGTCGAAGCGAACGCGCACACAAAACCGATGGCAAACGCCTTTTTCCGCCCGATCCCCTGCGCAAGCTTGCTGAACATAAACATCCCGAAAAACGCGCCGATGTATTGCACGATGAGATTCGCCGCCGTCCACCACTGCTTGCCCTCGCTGATTTGCGCCGGACTCAAATTCTGCGCCTTGAGCGCCGTCTCGATGGCCGGGTTCACCAGCGCTCCGCTAAAAAAACCCACGCCCCAAAGACCCACCACCCCCGAAACACACAGCAACATCCCGAGCAAAGCCGGGGTGCGCCATCGCTCCTCGCCCAGCAAACTTCCATACGAACCCATCGCACGCCCCGTCCCGTCCCTGCTCGCCGCACGCGCCTCCAGCCATTTCTGCGGCTCCTTCAAGCGCACCATGATGAAAATGCACAGCAACGCAGGGGCCGTCCCTATCCAGAATAAATACTTCCACGACACCATCGGATTCATCCCCGAGAGCGACATCGCGCAAATTCCCGCAGTCACATTACCGACCGCCGACAACGATTGCAGCAGCCCCAGCGCCTTGGGCCGCGCCAAATCTGGCAGCGCATCCGCGACAAGCGCCACCGCCAGCCCAAACACCCCGCCCACTCCCAGCCCCGTGATAAAGCGATACACCGCAAAATCCGTGAACGACTTCGAAAATGCCGAAAGCCCCGTGCAGAGCGAGTAAAGAAAAACCGTCACCGCCAGCGTCCGCGCACGCCCGATGCGGTCGCCAAGCGAACCGAAAATCAGCCCCCCCATCGCCCAGCCCGCCACGAAAATCGCCTGCGCCAGACCGCCATACCAACGCAGATCATCCTTGCTCGTCCCCGACGGCGACAACGCCTTCACCGCATTATCCCGCGCCAGCACAAACAACTGCTGGTCCAAGCAGTCCAGCACCCACGCCATCGTCGCCACGATGAAAACCAGCCAGTGATAACGGTTCAGCGTCTTCCACCAAGGCAAGTTGATATTCTCCGGCATAAAGCCAGCGACACTGCCCCGCATCACACCATTACAGCGAGACAAAATTACCGTCCACTTGCTTCGCGATAGCCGCCCGTAGCGCAATCATCGCAGATGAAAGCATCCCACGCCCTGCTCGTCCCCCTCCTCCTGCTCTCAGCCTGCAACGCCGGGAAAAAATACCCGCTACTGAAAAACATCATCCCCGCGCTGCGGCGAACCCTTCACAATATCCGCCGTCACGAACGCACCCCGCTGCTCCTTCCCGACCGCCACCACACCCGTCTCCACCCCGTCACGCAGACATTTCAACGCCGTTCCCGCCACGGGCGGCGCCCACGCATCGGAATCAACCAGCACAAAGCCGCCGTCCACATTTACCATCGCAATACGTCCCACGCGCCTCGGATCGCGCTTCGTGCCGTCAAAAGGATTCGCCTTCGGAAAACTCACCACAGACGCCTTCGGAATCGGCTTCACCCAGGGCAGGCGCAAGCACGCGCTGAAAACAAAGACACAAAACGCAGCAATCAGTAAGTGGCGAAACATCCCGCGCAACATAGCCGGACACATCGCCAATGAAAAGAAACGAGAGTGTTAGCTCGCAACCCCGCCACCGGCTCGCCCCGATATTTTTTCATCCCCCATGAAAATTCTTTGACGCGCAACCGCTCCGCACATTAACTGCCCGCCACTCGAAACAGGAGAGGTGGCTGAGTGGTCGAAAGCAACGCTTTGCTAAAGCGTCATACGGGTTAAACCGTATCGAGGGTTCAAATCCCTCCCTCTCCGCCACCCCCACTTTGAAATGCGCGTCCCTTTCGGCACGCAGTTACAGCCCCTGCGGAAGCATCATCCCGCGGGCGACTGCACCATCGGAAATGCCCCCATCCTCCCTGCCGACACCACCCCCGCCTTGCGCCTTAGCGTCTTTGCGCCTTTGCACGCAGCCCCGTCGCCCTGCAAAAAAAACCAAAGCCGCCCAGCGTGAGCCGTGCGGCTTGGGGGATTTGTTGCGGATTTCGCGGCCTAGGTGCCGGAGACCCGCACCGGGAGCACGTCGCTGAACTGGCCGAAGTGGGAGTTGCCCTCGCGGTAGATGGCCTTGAATTTCCACACCTCGCTCTGGCCGGCGGCGGGCAGTGCGTGGGCGCAGAGCAGCTTCGAGTGGAGGGCCACT
>CAIYUV010000057.1 GCA_903929475.1 uncultured Spartobacteria bacterium | reverse complement strand
GACGCGTTCCTCACCAAGTATTACTTCGCACTGCAAAACATCTACAGCACGGTCATGGACGCCGATACCACGAGCAATCCCAACCCGACGCTCTATGCCACACTAGACAGCCTGCTGACAGGCTGGGCACCTACTGCGACCATCACGCAGATGAAAACCTTCTCCACCCAACGGCAGGCGTATCTTCTGGGTCTCATCAACTCACCCCGATGGAGCCTTCGCGGAGGGACAGTCAGCGCCGGCAGCACCATCACATTATCCGTTCGTTCGGGTCAGACTGGAACCATTTATTACACAGTAGATGGCACGGATCCGCGTCTCTACAATAGTTCAAACGGCACCTACAGCATCTCCCCTTCGGCTTTTGTTTATTCCGGCCCAATCACGATTCCAAACTCGCGCACGATCAGCGTCCGTATTTTAAATGGCTCCACATGGGGGGCATTGGATCAAGCCACTTTCTTCGTCACACAGGATTTCACTAAACTCGTCGTCACGGAGATCAACTACAACCCGCCAGCCAATGGGGCTGTCTCCGGCGATGAGCTTGAATTTCTTGAGCTCAAGAATATCGGCAACGTGAGCATTGATCTCGGTGGCTGCTCTTTCACCGAAGGCATCACCTACACTTTTCCTGTCAACACCCCCCTCGCGCCGGGAGGCTTCTGTGTCTTGGTGCGGGATGTGACCGCAGGGCAGACCAATTTCCACGCACGCTATCCGGGTGTGACCGTGGGAGGCGTCTACTCCGGCAAACTCAGCAACAGCGGCGAGGCAATCACGTTAATCGCCCCCAGCAGCACAATCATTTTTTCCTTCACCTACGGCGACTCGCCGCCCTGGCCCATTTCTGCGGATGGCAGCGGCAATTCGTTGGTTCCGAAGAATACGATTTACGACTCGAGCGACGGAACAAACTGGCGGGCAAGCGCAAATATTTACGGCTCACCGGGCACGGATGACCCGGCAGTGATCACCAGTGTGGTGATCAATGAAGTCCTCACCAATTCAGGCCCGCCACTTGTGGATACCATCGAGCTTTATAATCCCACCAACGCCAGTGTGGACGTGGGCAACTGGTGGCTCAGCGACGACCCGAGTGTTCCCAAAAAATACCGCATCCCGGCGCCAAGGGTGATCCCTGCGGGCGGCTATGCTGTATTTGATGAGACCCAGTTCAACACCACGCCGGGCGTTTTCCCCAGCTTCGCGCTTAATTCCGCAGGCGACGATGCCTATCTTTTTGCCGGCGACGCCAATGGAAATCTCACCGGCTACAGCCACGGTTTTTCCTTCTCCGGATCGGAATTGAATGTCTCCTTTGGCCGCTACATCAACAGTGCCGGAGACGAGCATTTCCCCCGGCAAATCAGCCGCACCTTCGGCTCTGCCAACAGCGGCCCGCTTGTCGGGCCTCTTGTGATCAACGAGATCATGTATCACCCATACACTGGCTACGATGAGTTCGTCGAAATCCGCAACATCAGCAACGCCTCTGTTCCGCTTTACGACCCCGCAAACCCCGCCAACACATGGAAAGTCAGCGGCATCGGCTACACATTTGCCACAAGCCAGAGCATCCCGGCTAACGGCTACGCCCTGATTGTCTCCATAGACCCCGCCACGTTCCGCACAAAATACAACGTCCCTGGCAGCGTTCAAATTTTCGGCCCATACAGCGGCAACTTGCAGGGCAATGGCGAGCGCGTTTCGCTCGAAATGCCTGACACACCCGTAACCAACATCGTCAATGGCCTGCCGGTGACTGTTGTCCCCTACGACATCATTGATACCGTCCGCTACACCAACCTCGCCCCATGGCCCACCGCTGCCGACGGCACAGGCCCCTCGCTGCAGCGGACAAACTCCAGCGCCTATGGAGACGATCCTGCCAATTGGTTTGCAAACGGCATCAGCGCTGGTTTTCCAAATGGAATTGACCAGCTTCCAAACATCTCCATCGCCTCCCCCGCCAACAACTCTGCCTACACAGCGCCCGCCACAATCACCTTCACGTCCAATGCCTCAGACCCGGACGGATCTGTCATCAAGGTGGAATACTTCGACGGCGCAACCAAAATGGGCGAATCCACTGCAGCACCCACATTTTCGTTCGCTTGGATATCCACCTCCGGCACGCACACCATCACCGCAAAAGCCACCGATAACAGTCTGGGCACCACCATCTCCGCCCCCATAACCATCTTCGTCACCACCGCTGTCACACCGGGCCTCAAAGGCGACTTCTACAATAATAAAACCCTCACTGCACCCATCGTGGGAACTCGCATAGACGCTACGGTCAACTTCAGCACAGCCACGAGCACATGGCCGACCAGTTACGGCTTCCCCAGCCTCACCAACACAAACTTCAGCGTCCGCTGGAGCGGCCAAATCCGCGCACCAAAAAATGGCCCCGTTAAATTCACCACCGTCGCCAACGACGGAACACGCCTTTACGTCAACGGCAGTCTCGTTATCAACAACTGGATCGACGTCGCCGATAACGCCACCGCGACCACCAACTCCGCCGACATTACCTTCACCCTTGGTCAACTCTACGACATCGTCCTTGAATATTACCAAAGCACCGGCCCCGGCAGCATCATCCTCAGATGGGCCGGAAACGGCACCCCGGGAGTCTTCATCGCAGACGTCCCACAAAGCGTCCTTTACCCCGACAGTGTCCCCATCATCATCACGCACCCCGCAGGTGTGGCGCAGACAGAAACACTCACCGTGACTGCACCAGCGGGAGCAACGGGCAGCGGAAATCTTCCCGTCACAGTCACCAGTGCGCTTTTTTCAACCACCACTGTCAATGTGCCCTTGATACAAGCCACACACACCACCGCAACGAAGATCGCCGAGGCGATTGTCTCGGCGCTGAACAGCGACCCCACTGTCGGTGCCAGATTCACCGCATACAATTCCGGCGCACTCATCACACTGGCCACCAAGGCGGAATACCTTTCGAGCAATGACAGCACGCTCAATGTCGCCATCACAGCAGCACTGGGCGTATCGGCGGTAACCACAAGCACCAACGGCGTTGCAGGCGTGGCACCGACACTCTCCAAGGAACAGGGAACCCCCGTCACTTTCACCGTTCTCGCATCAGGCCACAATCTCTCCTACCAGTGGCGAAAAAATGGCGCCTTCATCACAGGGGCGACATCCCAATCCTACACCATCCCATACCTCACTCCATCCGACGCTGCCCAATACAGCGTCTTCGTCTCCAACTCCTACGGCTTCGCAATCAGCGGAAACGCCCAACTCTCCGTCACCTTCACAGACACCGACGGCGATGGCATTCAGGACTGGTGGGAAACCGCCAACGGCCTTAATCCGAACAATGCTGCAGACGCTTCCCTCGATTCCGACGGCGACGGCATGACCAACCTTCAGGAATTTCTCGCAGGCACCAATCCCAACGACCCCAACAGCAAATTCAGCATCAACTCCATCACCAAATCAGTCTCCCCTCCCGGCTGCACGCTCTCCTTCACAGCCCAAGCCTACAAATCCTATACGATTCAATACAAGGACACCCTGTCAGCCCCATCCTGGACCACCCTCCAAACCTATCCAACCACCTCCGCCCAGCACACCATCAACTACACCGATACCGCCACAGGCTACGACAGCAGATTTTACAGAGTCACCACCCCGTAGCACTCAATCGTCAGCGGGCGAATTGATGGGAATACGCGCGGCCTCAGATTCAAGGTCACACACGCTCAAGCCACGCACGAGTCCCGTATTTTTCCCCGGCGAGTCGCTCCGCCAATTCCCGCTCGGCGGCGGAGAAATCCCGCATCTCCAACTCCTCCGCAAAAGCCCACGCAATATCCGCACGCCATTCTACCGGCACTCCCTGCACACTGCCTTGGTAAAGTAATCCTTCACGCGTGCGGCGCTGCGCAGCACCGGCAAGCTTCCGACCACCAGCGATCACATCGGCCTCAGCCGCACTTTCAAAACAGACGCCATTCCCCTGCCCCTCCGGCGCATGTGCGAGCGAAGCTGAAACTCCACACGAGGCTAGCCACTTCACAATTTCACCGTGAATCGCACAGTAGCTCTCCCGCGCACTGCATTGCGCAAACGAATGCGCGACAGGAACGATGATCGAGTAAGTTATATCCTCGCCATGCGAAACCACGCCGCCGCCAGTCATCCGGCGCACAAGTTTACGCCCCGGCCATGCAGCAGCAATCGGCGCATACTTTCCAAAATAGCCAAACGAAACCGCAGGCCCCGCCCAACGGTAAACACGCACCAACGGACGATCCGCGCCGAGCAACAGCGCCTCATCGAGCGCCATGTTCAGCGCAGCGGCGTGAGGCTCGGCATCGTGGATGAGAGTGATTTTTTCAAACAGCACGCCGCCTCGATAGCGAATCCCGCGCACTTTGTCTTTCTTCGTGATTGCCGAGCGCGCCGCGCGCACATACGGATCGCGGTGCTATGGTAAAACCCGCGCTAGGCAAAGGGCTCAGCGCCCTCATCAATCCTCGTGTCGCCTCGCCCACTCCGCACAAGGAGGAGGGCGAGCGCGTCCAGATGGTCACGCTCGATCAAATCGTTCCTTCACCATGGCAGCCGCGCTCCGAATTCCGCGACGAGCATCTCCAGGAACTTGCTGACAGCATCAAGGAAAAGGGAATCATGCAGCCGCTCATCGTGCGGCGCGTGGGGGAAAAATTGGAACTCATCGCAGGCGAACGCCGCTGGCGAGCAGCACAACGCGCAGGGCTGAAGGACGCACCCATCATCGTCCGCACCGCGAGCGATCAGGATGTGCTCGAACTCGCGCTCATCGAAAACCTCCAGCGCGAAGACCTGAATCCCATCGAAGAAGCGCGTGCATTTTCGCGCCTCGCAAAAGACTTCATGCTCAAGCAGGAGGACATCGCACAGAAAGTCGGCAAGAGCCGCGCGGCGATTGCCAACACAATGCGCCTGCTCGACCTCCACGCGCAGGTCCAAACTTGGGTCGTGCAGGAGCGCCTCACCGTCGGCCACGCCAAGGTTCTCCTCGGTGCCAAGAGCGCGGAGGAACAGCTCAAGCTCGCCGAGGAAACGTTGCGACGCGGCCTCACCGTTCGCGGAACGGAGCAACTCATGGCAGATCACTTCGCAGGCAACGGTGCACGTAAACCCAAACGCGGTGCGGCCAGCAGCCCGCAGATCGATCCCGCCATCGCGCATTTGCAAAACCGCCTTCGCCAGCATCTCGGCACACAGATCGCATTTCACCACGGCGAAAAAAAGGGGCGCTTCGAAATCGAGTATTACGGCAACGACGACTTGCAGCGGTTGCTCAAAATCATCGGCCTGCCGGAGGAAGAGTGAGCTCCATCGCAAGGGACATATTTTTTGCATTCGCGCTCTGCCTCTTCATCGGCGGCTGCAAGGACGCCACACCAAAATGCACCGCGCAGAATTTCCCACGCATCAGCACGCCGGCGGATCTGTGGAAGGAATTTTCCGGCGAAAAGGCATTCGAGCACGTGCGCGCGCAGGTCGCTCTCGGTCCGCGTCCCTCCGGTTCCGCCACCATCGAAAAAGCGCGCACGCACATCACAGACACACTCAAGGCATCAGGCTGGCAGGTCGAGCGGCAGGAATTTGAAGACACCCCGGTGCCCGGCAAGGGCGCGCTGAGATTTGTGAACCTCATCGCGCGTTTTTCAGCGACAGCAGTGCAGCCCGTGTCCGCAAACACACAGCGCGCCATCGTCTGCTCGCACTACGACACCAAGCGCATGACCGGCATCAATTTTGTCGGTGCCAACGACGGCGCATCATCCACCGGTGCGCTGCTCGAACTCGCCCGCGTCCTAGCAACCACCCCGCAGTTCGCCGAGTATTTTGAACTCGTCTTTTTTGACGGCGAGGAGGCTGTCGATAAATTCAGCGAACCACTCGACGGGCCCGACGGACTCGTCGGCAGTCGCCATTACGCACGCGCCCTGCGTGAGAGTGGCCGCTCGAAACAATTCCAGCTCGCTGTCTTGTGGGACATGATTGGCGACAAGGATTTGACCGTCACGCTCCCCAACGACACACCGCCGCAACTTTCCTCCGCACTCTTCGCAGCAGGCGAAAAACTCGGCACTCGCAAACATCTCGGTGCCTATTCCGACCCGATCCTCGACGACCACGTGCCGCTGCAAATCATTGCCCGCATCCCGGCCATGGACATCATAGACTTCGACTACGAACCCTGGCACACCAGCGGAGACACCCTCGACAAACTCAGCCCCGACAGCCTCCGCATCATCGGCCAACTCACCCTTTCCATGCTCACACAGGAACTTGGTAAATAATGCACAACAGCACAGCCTCCGCAATTTTCCCGACGAAAATGTTGCCACAAAAACATCACTGTGCTTCTCTCCGCTTCCCGTTTTGCGGGCAAACGCAGCCATAGCTCAATTGGATAGAGCATCTGACTACGAATCAGAAGGTTTTAGGTTCGACTCCTAATGGCTGCACCACTTTCCACGAATGCACTGTGCAAGTTTCTCCCTCACGACAGCAAGTGCTCATTACTTCCTGTGAACACACGCAACCGCCTGACACCTCACCGCGTATCGTTTTCGAAATTCGCTAAAACCGGCTGCCTCGCCGCGGCGAAAATTGAAACTGCTTCTTTACTTTGTGCGGCTTCCGCAGTGCCATAAACGCACTCACGGGTGTCCGGTTGATGCGCGGTCGGTGTTTTGTTAGCAGCGAAGTTTGCGTGAGTTGCGCATGAAAATGGATGTCACGCATTTGAATTTCGGAGTGGCTCCGTGGACGATGCCGGCCCATGAACTCCGGCCGCT
>CAIYUV010000056.1 GCA_903929475.1 uncultured Spartobacteria bacterium | reverse complement strand
AGCGGCCGGAGTTCATGGGCCGGCATCGTCCACGGAGCCACTCCGAAATTCAAATGCGTGACATCCATTTTCATGCGCAACTCACGCAAACTTCGCTGCTAACAAAACACCGACCGCGCATCAACCGGACACCCGTGAGTGGTGGTGTGCTGGCTGCCGCTCTTGCTTTTGGAAAGTGAACACCTCTCTCGCTATTTCGCCTCAGCAAAGCGTCAGGGGTTTGGTGTTTCATGCTTGCTGAAGCGAGTAACGATCCAAGCAAACGCAGTTGGACAGATGACGAAGTAAAGAAACCACTGCGAGAAAATTAGGGGAAGATCCGATTCGAATAATCCCTCGCCCGCATCCAATTTTGCGACAGCCCAGACAAAGCAGATGCTGAAATGCAGAGATGTGAACAGTCCGGTGAAGAAACACCTATCGCGTCCAGCGGCAGCTACAAAAACGAGGGTTCCAACAATAACGGAGAGAAACAAAATTCCTCCCGCGCCGAAGCCTGCTTCGCGCGCCAACAAAATGGAACAAATCGGAAACAACACAGCCAGCGCCGTCATAATTTTCTGACGAAGACTGAAGCGTTTTAGAAAGCCGAGATTCATTGCAGTAACGAATTTGGTATCATGCCGCATGACGCGCGGCGTTGTTTACATATCAGCGAGGGGAACTGCTTTTGGCTTTTCTAGCAAGGCGATGTTTTGTTTTGCCCCGCTGCACCGTGCGCTGTTGTGCCTCACGCTTTGGGACGGGGATTTTTGCCTCGCACAAAGGCGCGGAGGCACGAAGGGGGCGCTTGGGTTTTCTGCTAAAGGCGGGAAGGAGTGAATGGGCGCATCGCGGCACGGGGATTTTTGTCGGGCGGAGCTTGGAGACGGGTTTTGCGATGGAGGGCCAAGGGCCCGGTTTCATACCAGCCTTGGGCAGCGCCCAAGGTTTTCGCGCCCGGACATCCAAAGGGCTGAAGGCCCGGCTCCATTTCTCACCATGCGCACGAACATTGGATCGGGCTTTCAGCCCTTTGGCCATTTCCAATGCCAGACCCAGGCCGTCGCTCGTGCCTCGCTTTGACCTGGGCTGGCATGGGCCGGGCCTTTGGCCCTCCATTGCGCACTTCTATTGGAAGGGCATGAAGGCTTCGCTGCACGCGGGTGTCCCTCTTCTTCGTGTGCTTGGTGTCTTCGTGGTGAAAGACAAGTGGTGTTGTAGGGTGGCGGTTTTCCTGAAAAATGGGGTGCTTTCTCTGTCGCGGCGGGCGGTCTTCTCTGTTGGGGCGGTGAAAATGGGCATTTTTCCTGCCGTAATTCTCATTCTTTCGGCCCAAATTGTCAGTCTTTCGGCCCAGTCACTCATTCTTTCGGCCCAGTCACTCATTCTTTCGGCCCAGTCACTCATTCTTTCGGCCCAGTCAGTCATTCTTTCGGCCCAGTCAGTCATTCTTTCGGCCCAGTCAGTCATTCTTTCGGCCCAAATTGTCAGTCTCTGGGCCGAGATTCTCATTCTCTCGGCCCAAATTGTTATTCTTTGGGCCGAGAAAGTCAGTCCGACGGCAAACGGAATCAGTCCGACGGCAAACGGAATCAGTCCGACAGCCAACGGAATCAGTCCGACAGCCAACGGAATCAGTCCGACAGCCAACGGAGTCATTCCGACGGTCAACGGAATCAGTCCGACGGCAAACGGAGTCATTCCGACGGCAAACGGAGTCATTCCGACGGCAAACGGAGTCAGTCCGACGGCAATCGGAGTCATTCCGACAGCAAGCGGAGTCATTCCGACGCGCGAGAAAGTCAGTCCGACACGCAAGAAAGTCAGTCCGACGCGCGAGAAAGTCAGTGATTTGCACGAGTCAGCCACCCATTTGCGCAAGTCGGTGAGTCCGTTGCTCGGGGATGGGGGAGTTTGGGGCGGGGCGGGATGTTTTTTTACGAAAATTATGCACGCGTCGCGAAAGTTCCGGGCGGCGGGGTGCGTGTTTTTGCCCGAAATGGCGTGAAAAAGCAGGTCCATGCGCCGTGCAGCGGGGCGCTTTAAGCTTTCATCGGGGTTTTGCGGAGTGCGGCGGCTCATTTGCGCGAATCAGTCACCCATTTGCGCAAGTGGGTCATTCATTTGCGCCAATCAGCGATTCATTTGCGCGAATCAGTCAGTGATTCACACCAGTCAGTCACTCATTTGCGCAAGTCGGTGACTCCGCTGCGCGGGGAAGGGGCAGTTTGGGGTGGAGCGCTCGAACACTGCCAATCCATCGGTTTCCAAAAATTCCCTCCTGCGACACGTTTGTGCCGCATTTTCACAAACCCCGTTCCCGGACATGGAGGAAGCGGGGCGAAATCACACACAAAAGATGGCCCTCTTTAAATCTCGAAGCCCGTGATTTTCTTCACCGCAGGGAGCAGCAATGCGCCGACGAGGGTGTCGTCGCCGATGCCGCCATCGAGTGTCACTTTGGCAAGTGCGCCGCCGAGGAAGGTGAGTTTGTCGTCGCCGGCATTGAGCTTCACGGTGAGTGCGGCGGCATCGCTCGCGAGGGCGAAGTTTAGCGTATCAATGCCCGCGCCGCCGAGGATGGTGGCGGATTTGCCGATGACGCGCCCGGCGCCGGTGATGCCGTTGGCTCCGTTGCCGAGATTCACATTCATGGTGCCGACGATGAGGTGATTGATGTCGAGTGTGTCAACGCCCGTGCCCCCGGTGTATTTGAACACGCCGACGATGGATGCGGTATCCAGCAAAGCGGTCGTGCCGTTGAGAGTGTTCGCGCCGTTGCCGAGAGTGAGCGTTACGTTTTGCAACGCGTTAAACTTGGTGAAGTTCACGGTGTCATCGCCCGCGCCGGTGGTGAGGGTGAGCCCCTTGGCGAAAAACGCACCGCCTCCAAGCGTGACTTCATTGGTGCCGTCGCCGAGTTTCATCGTGAGTGCGCCTGCGATGCTTGGGTTGATGTAGGCCTCTAGACCGACCGTAAAGTTCGTCTGGCGCGAGTTGAAAGCGATGCTGTCGTCCCCGCTGCCGCCGGTGATGGTGAGTGAGGAGGCAAAAGTCCCGGCAGCGCTCACATTATTCCTGCCACCGAGAAGCATGAGCAGCGCAGAGCCGGTCACCTGACCTTCGAGAGTCACGTAGTCGTCCACCGTAGCGCTGCCGCAGTATTTGAGCTTTCCGCCGATGACCGAGAAGCTGTTCAGATCGAACACCACACCGGAGCCTGCGTCTTCATTTTCCACGAGCATCCCGCCGATGAAAACAGGCGTGTTGTTGGTGGTGGTGATGTTCTCGACGGACTCGAGTGTGAGTTTCTTCGCGAGGTAAGCGTCCGAGGGATAGAATGAATCCGAGCCGTCATTTCCATTGAATGTCACAGGCGATGAGATCGCGATGCCGTCGCTGACATTGACGGTATCGCTGCCGCTTGCGCCGATGATGTTCACCTTCCCCACGATGCGACCCGAGACGCTGTTGGCTGTGGAGAGCTTGAAGGTGTTCGTCCCACCGGTCGTCGTGATATTGAGCGCGCCCGAAAGTCCGTCGGTGGAAACCTTGAGGTCGAGAGTGCTGTCGTTGCTTCCAAATTTCACCGTGATGCTCTTCACGCCGGTAAAGGAACCAAAGTCGGTGTCCACGGCTGGCAGCGTGTCTTTGACTGTGAATGTGTCCACGCCGGTCTGCGTAACCACGAGGTCTTCGCCCGCGCCGGTCGTGTTGTCGTGGGTGAGTGTGAGCACGCCTTTCACAACCGTGGGAAAGACGAGGGCTGGAGCGATGCGCGATTCGAGAATTTCGATGGTGTTCATGCGCCGAGCCTAGAACCACGCAGGCCCGGTGCAAGAATGTATCCATGCACTTCACCTCGCCGCCTGCCCGCCGAGGGCCTTCCATGCCAGCATGGTTTTGGTGAGGATTTCGCGGCGGTCTCCGCCGATGCCAAAGCCCTGAAACGCGACGGGGCCGGTGTAGGCGATCTGTTGCAGTTTGCGGAGCACGATGCCCGGATCATAGGTGCCGCTGCCGAGGGGCTGGATGTATTTTGCGCCGGTGGCGTCGGCACCATTGATGGTGACCATGAAAAGATGCGGGCGGGCTTGTTCGAGCAGTTGCGGGATTTTTTCACCGTCGCCGACGGCAAGGCAGTGGCAGAGGTTGAAGGTCACGCCGAAGTTTTTGCGGTTCACTTTTCCCGCGAGGCGGATGCCGTCCTGCACCCGCTCCGTCCACATGTCGCGATGCGGGTAGATGGCGATGCGCAGGCCCGCTGCGGCGGCCTGGTCGGCGAGTTGTTGCAGTGCGGGGACGGCAATCGCGTCGCCCTCCTCGGCGGAAGGGCGGAAGTCTTTGCTGCTGGTGTGAATCCAGATGAGCACGTCGTGCCCTTTCAGCGCAGCGAGCAGTGCGGCGAAATCCCCGCCGAAGTGAAAGCCGTCCTTGTTCAGTGTGGCTCCCGCGTAGATGGCGCACATGGTCATGCCGCGCTTTTCCAACTCGGCGACCTGCCGCGCGGCGTCGTCCGCATTTCCACGGAAAGTGCCCGCCTGCCCCGCGTAGCCGAGTTCTTTCAGCAAATCGAGCGAGCCGCCCGCGGTGTCCATCGCGAAGAAATGATTCGGCATCGCAGGCGCGGCATTTGCGCACACGGCGGCGAACGCGAACAGGAACGACAATGCGAAACGGCAGATACTCTTCATCATGGGAAGAGTAAGCCGGAATGCCGCCCGTTATTTGGATGCTTTGCCGTCTTTCAAAAGGCGGATCGGCGCGTCGTTCGGCTGCTTTTCACCGGGAGTGCTGCGACCGTTGGCGATGAAATCCTCGGCGAGCTTGGTGAGGCGCGCGACGACTTCGGGATTGGCGGACTGCACGTTCGTCGCTTCGCCGATGTCCGCGCCGAGGTCGTAGAGTTGCACTTCGGGCAGGCCGTTCTTTTTCGCCTCAGCGTCGCCGGGTTTCCCCCAGCCGCCGCTGCCTGCGCAGAATTCCAGTTTCCACTTCCCCTGCCGGATGGCGAATCTTCCGTCCACGCTGTGATGCACGATGGCTTCGTGGAGCGGCGTGGTTTCCTTGCCGAGCAGCGCGGGCAGGATGCTCACGCTGTCCTCCGCTGCGGTGTCGGGAAGTTTCGCGTCGAGGATTTCCGCGCACGTCGCCATGAGGTCGGTGTGGCAGATCACCTGCGTGCTTTGCGCACCCGCTTTCACTTTCGCCGGCCAGCGCACGATGAATGGCACGTGATGCCCACCGTCCCAAATGTCCGACTTGTAGCCACGGAATTGCCCGCTCGGGAAATGCCCCTGCGATTCCAGTTTCTCCGTGCCCACGTAGGGCGCGAAGCCGTTGTCGCTCGTGAAAATGAGCAGCGTATTGTCGGCGATGCCCGACTTCTCGATGGCGGCCATTACCTCGCCGAGCGCCCAGTCCGTCTCCATCACGAAGTCGCCATACGCGCCGAGCCCGCTTTTGCCCTGCCATTCCTTCGTCGGCACGATGGGCGTGTGCGGCGAATTCAGCGGGAGATAGAGAAAGAACGGTTTCTTCTCCGCTGCGCGCAGCGCGATGGTCTCGGCCGCCTTGCGCGTGAGCGTGGGCAGCACATCCACCGCCTCGAATCCCGGCGCGGCGGGGCCTTTGCGCATCCATTGCTTCGTCGCGGTCGGAGCCTCGGTGTAGCGATCATTTTCGATGAAAGCGAACGGCGGCATGTCGAGCGACGCGCTGATGCCGAAAAACGTGTCGAACCCGCGCGTCGTCGGCCCGTCCGCGATGGCGTCGCCGAGGTGCTGTGCGTCCGGCAGCGTCATGCCGAGATGCCATTTGCCGATGCACGCCGTCGCGTAGCCGTGCTGCTTGAGCAAAGCCGCCACCGTCAGCCGCTCCCGAGCAATCAGCGCCTTGCTTTCCCCAAAAAGCACACCGCTCTGCAAATGCGTCCGCCACGAATAACGCCCCGTCAGCAACCCGTAGCGCGTCGGCGTGCACACCGACGAACCACTGTGCGCATCCGTGAAAACCATCCCCTGCCCCGCCAGGCGATCCGCATTCGGCGTCGCAATTTTCCCCCGCTGCGGATTGAGAAAATGCACATCCCCGTAGCCGAGATCATCGCAGAGCACATACACGATGTTCGGCTTTTCCGAAGACGGCGCATCGGCGGCGCGAACCGCATCCAACGGCGAAAGCAAAAGCAGCGCGAGAAGGGCGAGCGTATTCTTCATGGCGTCTTTTGTTCCGCCGCGCGCGCTTTTACGAGGGAGAAAATGCTGCGCCGCGCTTGCACCCGGCTTCCGCTATTGCCCGGCGAGACGCCACATCATACAGCGACAGCGATGAACAACGAGAATCCCTACCATCCACCCAGCGGCGAACTGCTACTGCCAGAGTCGCCGGTGCGCGGCGGAAAGCGCCCGAAATCGCAGAAGTGGTTGCTGTTTTTCTTCGGAGCGATCGTCGCGGCTCGCGTTTATTGGATTTTCAGGATCCCGCCGCTCGGTGTCGTGGAAGCAGCGACCTTTTTCTATATGATCGTGCCGCTCGTGGCACTGGTCTTCTTTCGGCGCGCGACGGCGACATATTACATCTCATCCGTGTCGCTCTTGTGGTTTTGCATCGCCGGAAGCTGGGACTGGCTCATGATCCTTCTCCGCGAATTCGATCTCGGATCGGGAAAGTTCCTTCCTCATTTATTCGGAGCAGTGTTTGATACGTGGCTGCTCTACCTACTCACCCGCCACTACGTCTTCGGCGCAGCGAGTCGTGCATATTACGGTCTTGGGCCCATTCGCGCGGCAAATTAGCCCGGCGGCAAGGAAGCAGGCAGGCCCGAACGTCTCACTACAAGAGAAACACAACCTTCATGTTATTTGAGAGGCGTTGGAGGAATTCGTCTAAACTCCTTTTGCAGGAATTTGCTGCCCTCGATATCCCATGTGCCTTTGAACCGCACCGCCCAGCGGTGCGCCTCTAGTTCCTTTGGGTCAGTCGTGCAAGTGGTGTCGATCATCACGTGGCCTTTGCCGTCGGGCTTCCAGCCCTCATCATTCTCGTCCTCGAAAACAAAGTCGTAATACTCGTTGTATCGCGGCGCGTGCGACTTTTTGAAGTCTGGCAGCACTTGCCGCCGGACTTCAGCCGTCAAATCAATCTGCTTAGCGACCTTGCCGCCGCGAACTTGCAATGCCCAGACCTTCTCCGGCCCCCATCTGCTACCGGCGACAAACACCGCAGTGGCGGAGTCCTTCGACCATCTCGCTGCGTAATAGCCGCGAGCGTTCTCCGCAAGATTGGTGTAGCCGGTCGGAACTCGCGATAAGACATGAAATGGATTCAGCGCTGCTAAGAACAAGCTACAATTCATAGTCGTGTATAGAAGAGAGCGCTTCGGATAGATGAACGCGAATTGCTTATCCGGTGAAAACGTCTCGGGAAGGATCTGGTAGTCCTTATAAGCCGACGGAAATGGAATAGGCGGCTTCGGCTCATAGCCGGAGCCGTATGTCTGTTCTGCCGCGACAGCGTGAGAGAGGAGCGGCAACAAAAGGCTCAAGAGGACGAGCGGCTTCATTGGCCTAACTAGTGATCAAAAAAAGGAGTGCTGTGTTTGTGAGGGCCTTGATGGGCGACGGTTCTGTCGGAATAGCACGGGGCGGGAAGTTCATGGGAGTGGATTTTTGCGGAAATGGCGGGATTGGGCAACGCGAATGTTCGTGCGGGGCGCGAACCTTTAGTGCGGCGGGAAGCAACAGCGCCACGCCGCCTTCGCAGGCAGGACAACGGAAATGAAATGGACACTACGGCACGGGGCGATTTATGCTTACTAACATGAAGAAGAACTTGGGACTTTTCGCTCTCCTCCTCCTCAACGGCTCATCCCGTTTATCAGCCAGCGACGCCATCGTCGATAAACTGAAAGTTGAAAACGACGCCGCAGTTTCTGGAAACCTGTTTATTGATGGTGATTTCGACATGCTTGGAAGCACCTTCAATCTCGGAGTCGCGCCCAACGCCTACTATCAGGGCTTGCCCATGCCGGGTCTTTCCTTGGAGTTTTCCTCGGCCATCCTGCCGGGAGACGGTTTTGCATCGTCCATTCTCCGCTCGAAAGCCGGCTACGCAGATGGTGGAGCCTACTGGAGTTGGGAACACAATATCTCGCCGGACGGAAGCAGCGAGTGGACTCCGGTCATGGAACTGAAGGCCGATAATTTTGGCAACACGTTCCTGAAAATCAATGGACAGAGAGTTCTAACCACCCGCGACCTGCCTGCGTTTGGTTT
>CAIYUV010000055.1 GCA_903929475.1 uncultured Spartobacteria bacterium | reverse complement strand
CGCCGGAACTGCGCGTGAAGATCTCCCCATTTCGATCCTGGGAATTGTGGGGGGACTTCGGCACGGGCACCTTCGCCATGGTGCAGGTGGCGCTCCGCTCGCGCCTGCTCTGCGGGCACCCGCTGCCTGCGCCGGGCCAGAGCGCGGTGTGGAAGTTCAAGGCGATCTTCCGCGACGGCAACTCGCAGTTCGGCCAGTTCAGCGACGTGCTCCCGGTGACGGTCTTCGGCGAGTAGGCCGGTGCGGCCGGGCTTGCGTGGATACGAATGTGTCTGTTTGTGCTCGTGGTGCTGCAACTTTGGCGGATGTGGAAGCCGGGTGCGGCACTGCTGGCGGAGTTTTTTTACCTTGATGTCGGGATCGCTGCGCCCTAGCTGGAAACGGTTCTTCCCGCAGGCACCTTCAGCAACAACCACACAGAAAATTCCATGTCCCAATCGTATGATGTCATCGTCGTCGGTGTCGGCGCCGTAGGCTCGGCCACCGTTTATCAACTCGCAAAGCGGGGGCTGCGTGTCCTTGGAATCGAGCAGTTTTCCGTGCCGCACAATCTCGGCGGTTCGCATGGAAATTCCCGGCAGACGAAGATCGCGCCTTACATAGGCAGCGAATACGAGCCGATCATCCTGCGCGCTTACGAGCTGTATCACGAGCTGGTGGAGGAGTCGGGGCAGAAGGACATCATGGTGAAGACGGGTTTCCTCGACCTCGCGCCGCATCGGAATTTCCCAGCCTACAAACTGGAGCACAACCGACGTTTCGAGGACCTCAGTATCCAGCAGGTGAACGAGCGTTTCCCGCAGTTCAAGATCGGTGAGCCGTATTGGGGCGCCTACGATCCCGAGGGCGCGCTGCTTAGGCCGGAGGTGACGATTACGACGCACGTGCGTCTCGCCATGCAGCGCGGCGCGGACGTTCTCGGAAATACGAAGGTGCTCAGTTGGAAGGAAGACGCGAACGGTGTGACGGTGGTCACTGACCGTGGGACTTATTCGGCGGAGAAGATTGTTTTTTGCGCCGGGCCGTGGACGGGGAAGTTGCTCGAAGGCATGGGCATCGCAGTGACGGCGTCGCGGGTGAGTTTCGCGTGGGTGTGGCCGTTGCAGAATGTGAAGGCTTATGAACCGGAGGCGATGCCGTGCTGGTGCATCGAGGACGAGGACGGGATTTATTACGGCTTCCCGATGATGACGGACGTGCCCGGCTACAAAATTGGCCTGCACTGGAATGGCGAATCGGTGGACCCGGATAATTTCAACCGCACGCCGAATGCGCAGGACGAGGAGTTCATCCGCAAGGGGCTGAGGAAGTATTTCCCCGAGGCGAACGGCCCGCTCGTCGCATTGCGCACGTGCCTCTACGATCACACGGTGGACGATGTGCCGATCATTGACAAACTCCCCGGGCACGACCGCGTGACGCTGTGCGGTCCGTTGTGCGGTGCGGGTTTCAAGTTCATCCCGGCCTACGGCGAGATTGCGGCTGATTTTTGCGAGAAGGGAACAACGGGCATCAAGAGCGACTTCCTCCGCATCGCACGGCTGCTGAAATAGCCCGATTTTTTCATGAACAAAATCAAACCGCTGGTCTTCCTGCCGCCGTGTCTGCTGCTGCTGCCGGCGTTGGTGCTGAACGCGTGGAATCCGGAGGGTTTTCACAAGCAGTTGGACACGGTTTACAAGGCTGTGATCAACCATGTCGGCTGGGTTGCTCCACTCACGGCTGTGATCATGCTTATCGTGTGCGCCGTTTTATTTTTCTCGCCGTTCGGCAGGACGGTGATTGGCGGTGCGGATGCGAAGCCGCTGCTGAAGAAATGGAATTTGTTCGCGATTGTTGTCTGCGTGAACATCGGGATCGGCATCCTGTTCTGGGGGCCGGTCGAGCCAGTGAACTATCTGCACGATCCGCCCGTGAGTCTCGGCATCACGCCCGGCAGTCCGGAGGCGGTGACGTTCGCCACTTCCACGGTGTTCTTGCACAATACGATTCTGCCTTTGTCCTTCGCCGCGCTAGTGGGGCTGATGTTTGCCTTTGCCTACTACAATATGCGGCGACCTTTTACGCTTGGCGCGCCGCTGGCTCCGCTGATGATGCGCTACAAGGGCAGCCGCGTCGGCGAAATCATTGATGCCATTTGTCTCTTTGCGCTGGTCGCGGCGGTTGCGGCGTCGCTGGGCGGGACGCTGCTGCTGCTCGGTGGCGGTGTGAATTACTACATGGGAGTTGCGGGCGCGCCTTCTAATCAATTGCTTGGTATTTTGTGTGCGACGGCGGTGGCGGCTTACACCGGCGCTGCGGTCATCGGACTGGCGAAAGGAATCCGCGTGCTCGCGAATATCAAGACGGTGCTCTTCGTTCTGTTTCTCTCCTTCATTTTCATCAACGGCGCGACCGGCTTCATCATCACTAACGCCTTCGAGGGGCTGAAGAACTTTGTAGGCCACTTTTTTCAAAAGGCGCTCTTTACCGATGGTAAGCCGGGTGACCCGTGGCCGCATAACTGGACGCAAATGTATATGTCGGGGTGGTGTGCGTGGGCGCCGCTGAACGGCTTGTTCTTTGGCCGCATAGCCTACGGTTACACGGTGCGCACCTATCTGCTGTTCAATATTGTTTTCCCCGCGATCTTTATGGGTATCTGGATGGCGATTATCAGCGGCGCGCTGATCCATCTGGATATTTCCGGCACGGTGGATTTTTGGAAGGTCCACAAGAATGAAGGCGACGGACACTTGATGTATTCCTTCATCGAGCACCTGCCGTTTGTGAAATACATCACCCCGGCATTTCTCATCGTCTGCTTCATTTCGTTCATCACCAGCACCGCTGCGGTGGTTTCCACGATGGCCGGGCTTTGCTCGAAAGGCGTGTCGCTGGAAAAACCCGAGTCCAGCGCTTACGTCAAAATTTTCTGGGGATCGCTGGTGGGATTGGTCGCATGGATCATGATCACCTTCGCAAAGATTGACGGCATCCGCATGCTTTCCAACTTCGGCGGTCTGCCAGCACTGTTTCTCTGCCTCGTCATCGCCGTGAGCGCCATTCGCGTGATGATCAATCCGGCGAAGTTCGACACTTTCGACAAGAAGCACATTCCCGAAAATTCTGACGAAACGAAACATGAATCTGCCATTTGAAGAGACACGAAAACTAGGGGAGGCCACGCGCGCCATTCATTGCGGGGAGGGGGTGGATTCCGAGACGAAGGCCATTCGCCGGCCCATCGTTCTAGGTAACAGCTTTGAGCTTAATAGCTCCTCGGAGACGCTGGCGGAATCGTTTGATTGGAATGATCCCGATGCCTTCAACTATCCGCGCTCGCGCCATCCGAACGCGCGCTATCTCGAAGAGCGCCTCGCAGGGATGGAGGGTGGGGAGGACTGCGTGGTTTCGTCGAGCGGAGTCGCCGCGATTTCCGGCGCGTTTTTCACGTTGCTGAGCGCGGGCGACCACATGATCAGCTCGCGGATTTGCTACATCGGCATCCACGGGTTTTTGGTGGATCATTTTGCCAAACGCTTTGGCGTGGAGTTGACGCTCGTGGATTCGACGAATCCCGAGGCGGTGCGCGCGGCGATTCGTCCGAACACGAAGCTCATCCACATCGAGACCCCGGCCAATCCCACGACACTCGTCAGCGACATCGCGGCCATTTCCGCCATCGCAAAAAGCATCGGCGCGATTTTCACCGTGGACAGCACCTTTTCCGGCCTCGTGACGCAAAATCCCATCGCACTCGGCGCGGATTTGGTAATGCACAGCCTGACGAAATACGTGAACGGCCACGGCGACAGCCTCGGCGGATGCGTGACTGGACGTAAGGATCTCATCTCGCAGATTCGCCTCACAGCGAGCGTGCATCTCGGCGCGACAATCAGCCCTTTCACCGCATGGTTGCTCATGCGCAGCGCGGCGACGTTGCCGTTGCGGATGAAACAGCACTGCGAAAACGCCATGGCGATTGCGCGCTATTTGGAGTCGCATCCGAAGGTGAAACTCGTGCGCTATCCCGGTTTGGAGAGTCACCCGCAGCACGCCATCGCGAAGAAACAAATGACCGGCTTTGGCGGGATGATGAATGTGATCCTGAAATGTGCGAAGCCGGACTATTTCACTTTTCTCAAAAACCTACGCCTCATCACGCACGCCGTCTGTCTCGGGCACACGGAGTCGCTGGTGCAGTATTATCCGCAGGAAGGCGACAATCCCGACATCGGCGTGCTCAATTATCCCGAAGATATCGGCGAAGGATTCCTGCGCCTGAGCGTCGGCTTGGAAGACGCGAAGGATTTGATCGCCGATCTCGCGCAGACGCTGGAGAAGCTGCCGTAAATTCGGGGGGCTTACGGAATGGTGGTCACACGGATTTGGTAAAATCTCCGGTTGCCAGCAGCCGGGGGAATTTGTGAACCGTCGTCCACCCACACTTGATTCGTGCCTGTGCCTGCGATGATGGGGGAGGCGGGATTCCATGTCGTCAGATTGTCGCTATACCACACGCGATAATTGCGTGCGGTGATGGTGGGGAAGTTCACCGAGACTGCGCCGTTCTGCGCGTTCCGATTTGCTGTGAAGACGTATCTGTCCGGCACCTGCGAATTCAGGCCGAGAACGTATTCGTTCAGATTGTTGATTCCGTCTCCGTCGCTATCGAGCAATGCGTCTGCCGGGTTGTGGCGGTCCAGTCCATGCGCGATTTCGTATTCATCGGGAATACCATCGCCGTCGCTGTCAGCGGCACCCTGTTTGATGAGGGTGTAGTAGTCATCCACGACGCCTGCGCCGTTGAGAAATTTCGCATCGAGACGGTTGCCGTTGATGTCGAGAATGACGGAGCCAAGTTCGAGCAACGAGGTGAACATGACGGGGTGTGGACTTGGGTTCACCAGCGCTGAGCTACCGCCAGTCCAAGTCAAGGAGGTCTGGCTCGAAGAACCGGCAACCGTGTAGAGCGTGCCGAAATGGTCGCGTGGCCCTGTGAGGGGTTTGATGTAAGGCCCAGTCGCGCCGAATTCGTGTCCGTCGCCATTGGATTTGAAGATGCCGCTGCTTGCGAGCGTTGGCGTCGCGTAGAAACTATCAATCAGCTTTGAGCGTTCATAGACGTGGCTGTGTCCGCAGAGGACGAGGTCCACTCCGCCGGCTTCGAGGATGGGCACGATATTCTGGCGCATCTCGACCAATTCATACTCCACAACAGTATCATCGGAGTTGTGATTGCCTTTGGAGTAAGGTGGATGATGGAAGAAACAGACGATCCAGGTTGCTGTTGTGCTTGCGAGGTCACTTTGCAGCCATGTTGCCATTGGTCCTGTCGGGGAGCGATCCGCCATCATTGAATCCAGGCAGATGAGATGGATATTGCCGTAGTCAAAAGAGTAGTAGTGCTCGGTGCCTGATGCCACCCCGCCGCACTCGCCCGCCGTGGGCAAAGTATAGATGTCGAAATAAGGAAAGGCGTCGCTCAAGATATGACTTTGATTGGTTTCGTGATTGCCGATGCACGACCAGAAGGGAGTTTTGCGCAGCATCGCGGGAAACATGTCGAAAACGGCGGCCTGATATTCCGTGTCCAAGCCTGAGTTGTATGCGTTGTCTCCGAGCTGAACGACAAAGTTTGGCGTGCGATCCGTCCATGCGTAAAAGGCATCGCGCACGGCGGCCTCGCTGGCGTTTGCCTTGCCTGCGTCTCCCAGTGCCCAGATGCGAGTGGGAAGCGCAGTTCCTGCCACGGGTGGTGTGGTGAAGGTCAGCGAAGCGTCGGCGCTGAGTGTTCCGGTCGCCGAGCCGATGCTGTAGAAATAGGTCGTGTTCGGCGTCAGCCCGGTGAGCGTGACGCTGTGCTCTGTAGTGGGTGCTGGTTCGTCCACGGTTTGATCCAAGTTACCGGAAGTCGCGCCGAACTGCATGCGCCCGGTGACGCTCGACAAGGTGCGCCAGCGCACAGTGATTCGAGTCGGCGCGGCCATCTGCAAATATGGCCCGCGAAGGAGTTCTCCGGCAGAGACGGCTACATTGTCGAGACCGATGACTTGGTCGGGCGCGGACTGCCCCGCGTTGTCATCCACCCAGCGCAGCAGCAGCGTGGCGTTGCTGGCCCATGTGCTTGTGAAACTGACAGTGGTCGGCGTTACCGTTGTGACGCTCACTGTGTTGGGCACAACGACGCCATCGGGTCCGTTAAGTGTGGGGTTCAGTGCGGCAACATTTGTCCACGTGGTGCCGCTATCCAGACTGTAAAACACTTGATAGCCTGGAAGTTCATTCGCTGTGGGTGCGGCGGTAAAACGGCGAATATCGTAGCCCAGCCGGATGGAGTTTAAAGGCACGCCGGAAGTATTGGTCAGGGATAATTGCAAAGCCGTGCCTTTGGCAGTGTTTGGCGAGGTGCCAAGTGCGCGGTCGGTGGTGGATGCAGGAAGTGCAAAGTTGTATCCCTGTGTATCGCTGACACCGGCAAATGTAGTCGCTGCGATCAGCGTTGCATTTGAAGTTCCGCCACCCACTGAATTTGCAGGAATGCCGGTCGCGTCCGTCCATGTTGAAGTGTTTCCACCGAGTGTGCCAATGAAGGACCAGCTGCTTGGCAGCGCCGTGCCGCTCCCCATGGAATCGAAATTTTGCGAATAGTTGTATTGCGGTGAAGTGAGTGTGATCGTCACCGGCGCTGAGGTGGTAGTGGCTCCGTCATTGTCGGTCGCCACTGCTGTGAATGTGTAATTTCCAAGGGTGGCCGACGATGCCCACGAAAAGGTAAAAGGTGCGCTGGTGTCTTCGTTGAGTAATGTCGCCCCTTGGTAAAATTGGACTTTGGTGACATTCCCATCGGTATCACTTGCGTTTGTGGTGATGGAAATTGCACTGCCCGCCGTGAAGGCCGAGTTGTTGACTGGGGCGCTGATGCTGATGGCCGGTGCCACGTTGTTGGGATTTACAACGGTGACACTGATTGCATTCGAGGTCGAGATGGCGCCCAAGTTATCAATAGCCCGCGCGGTGAAAGAGTGTGTTCCGGAAGCGAGGTTTGATGGGAACGAGTAGGTGTATGGCGCGGTGGTATCCTCGCCGATTTTCGTGGGGCCGTCGTAAAATTCGACCTTTGCGACATAGCCATCAACATCGCTCGCTGTCGCTGCAAGCGTTGGCGGAGCGTGCGAATCAAATGTGCTACCGTCCGCCGGACTGGTCATCGCGACGTTTGGTGGAATGTTTGGGCTGTTGGCGAAAGCCTTCGTGTTCACCCATTGCGGAAGCGTGCTGCCGGAGAGCGTGCCGTTTGGCGCGGCACCCGTGGCGGTGATTCCTGCCGCAGTCGTGCCGCTGCCAGCATCGAAGCCATAGCGCCCTAGCAACCCCGCGACGCCGGTGGTAATTTTCGTCTCAATGTTCGCGAGGATGTCTGCGGAGGAACGTGCGTAATTCCACACCCGCACTTCGTCTATGCAGCCTTGGAAAAATCCGGCGGCATTGCCTGATGAATCCAACGCCGTGCCGATGCCGAATTGCTGGATGCTGTCGCTGCGAGGAACTACTCCGGCAAAAGTCGGAAGGGGAGTAGTAAGCGTTTCCGCCACGCCATTCACATAAAGACTCCATGTGGCGGATGTCGTGTCGTAGGTGGCTGCGACGTGATACCAAACGCCGTCCTGCAACGTCGTTGATCCGGTGACAGGAAAATTTTGACCGGCGGCGTATGCCGTGCCGTTGTTGGAGGCGTTGAGTTGCTCGAAATCGGCGACCAGTTTGTTGTTCGCGTCAATACCGAGGAAGTAGTTGCAATCGGTTGTGTTTCCTTCGCCCTCGTCGCGTCCTTTTGTCACCAGCGGAATCGCCGTTACGCCATCGCCGCCCGTGGTCGTGCTCACACCCGCGCCGGTTTTGAGAAAGCGACATTCGATGGTGAAACTGCCCGTGCCGAGCGGCACCGATCCCGCGCCCATGGTGACGAAACTCGTGCTGCCGTTGAAAAAAAGTCCTGTCTCCGGATCGGCGAGAAAGAAAAAATCATCCACTGCGAGGCCCTGTTCGTTGCCAGCCTCATTTGTGTCAGTAAAACGGATCCAGAGTGACTGGCCGACAGCCCATGAAACACCGCTGACGGTCGCCACTTTCAGTGCGCGATTTGCTGCAAGGTTGCCATTCAGAGTGGCAGCTCCACTTGTGAAAACTGGTGACAGAAAAGTGCCTGATGTCATCGTTGTCCATGTGCCGATGCTGATGCTGGTGGCACCAAGCTGGTAGGCGAGATTCAACGAGTGCTGGCTCGCGGCGGAGCTTTTGAACCATTGCTCGCCGGAATAGATGACGGTGAAATTCGTCAGCGTATTCCCTGTGTTGTTGACCAGCTTCACGCCGTAGAGAACGGGGTTGTACCCGGTGGGACTGGTCGTTGAGCGTGCTCCAAGTGCTCTGTCACTCGATGATGAAGAACCGAAGCTGAAAAGCCCGACATTGCTCGCTACATTCGTCAGATCGAAAGTCGCCGCGCTTCCGCCAAGGGTTCCGTCCGTGACGCTGAACTTGGTTTGGTTCGCATACCATCCCGGCAGCGTGACGTTGTCCGTCCACGTCACGCCGGGTGTATTGTTTGTCGTCCCCGGCAACGCGTCGAAATTCTGGCTATAGACGCCGCCCGTGTAGCTCACTTGTGCGTGTGAAATCCCTGCAACCAGAGTTGCACAGATCACAAGCAGGCGGGCGAGGTGTTGGTTCATTGCAGAGCAGTCTGAGGAGAAATAGAAAGTTTTTTGAGCTTTTCCAGTGCAGCTTTGGATTGTTCGGCGAGCGTGCTCATCGCGTGTGACTGTCGCTCGTTGTCCGGCAGAGCGGCAAGATGAGTTGCGAGCGATTCCCATGCCGCCCTGGATTCCTCCTTGCGGCCCGCTTGTTCGAGCAGCGCGGCGCGTTTCGCCATCCACGGCTCGGGGCGCGGTGCGGACTTTTGCATCGCGTCCATTCGCACGAGAGCAGCGTCGAAATGTTTTGCCGTCACCTCCATCGCAATCGCCTTGAGTGCCAGCGATGGAATGGTTCCCAGCTTCGCCATCCCCGCATCCAGCACGCGGAGCGCCTCATCCGTGTGTCCCCGGAAGGCCAGCGCATCGGCGACTTCGCAAAAAAGATCCGGCTCCGGGCGTGTGGCCCCCGACAGCGCGGCGCGATAGTCTTCGAGGCATTGCTCCCCCTTTTCCAGTCGTTCAAAAGCCCGCGCCCGCAGCGTGAGCGCCTTCGCATTTCCCGGATACTTGGCGATGAAACGATCCAGCGCCTCCTTCGCATCCCCGGCCTTGCCCGCGCCCAATGCAGCGCTCCCCCGCAGCAAATCAGTCGGGAATTTCCCCGGCGCCAGCTCATCCACACGCGCCAGTTGCGTCAGCGCAATTTCCCAATCCCCATGCTGGTAACAAATCTCCGCCAGTTGATAACGCAGTTCCGCATCGTCCGGCTTTTTTGCGACCTCCGCATTCAGTTCCGCAATCCTCTCATGCAAAGGCCCGTGTCCCCACGCCAGCACCGGCAGCAACACTGCCGCGAGCAAAGGCAGCATCCGCCGGGCGACGAGGCGGAAATTGTCGTTGGTCTGTGCAGGTGAGGACAATCTCAGTCGGAATGATAACCACATTCTACGTTGTTACATAGGGATGACAAATGATGAATCGCGGCTGACGGATGATGCGGGTGCCATTCGTCATTCCATGTTCGGCATCGCTCCCCGCGTATCCGAAGCGCATGAGAGCCACCTTCGTCTTCACTGTGTAGCTCACTGCAAAACCAAAGCCGCACAGCGCGGGCCGTGCGGCTTGGTGAATGGCGGGCGCTTGGTGCGCGGGCGGAGTTTCCTCCGCAGTTCACATAGCCATGTGGATGACGGGGTCGCTCCAGCCGCTGTGGCCGGTGCTGCCGCCCAGGGCGCGGACTTGCACCGTGTAGGTCGTGCCGGGCGTGAGGCCTTCCACGATCATCTGGCGCGAGTCGGTGAAATCACCCGCATCCTGCCACGGGCCGGTCGCTCCGCCGGGGGCGACTATGGCGACGCGCACTTCGTAGCTCTTCGCGTTTTTCACCGGCTTCACTTTTACGATGAGCTGCCCGGAGATTCCGTTCATGATTTCCTTGATGAGCGGAGTATCCAGCGGCGTCTGCGCGCGGTTCATGTTCACGGCGTTGAAGCCGCTGGAGAGCAGCTTAGCCATGTCATTGTCGCAGGCCGTCTGCACATAGGCGGCAAGTTGACGCAGGAGCGCGACGAGCGCCTCCCGTTTGCTGTCCTTTTCCGCCGTGGCCGCCTTGCCGCCGTTTTCCTGCGCGTCTATCGCATCCAGGAATTCAGTGCGCGCGGTATCCAGCACGGTGTTGGCGAACGGTGGAGATGGGAAATTGGCATTCCCATACAGTGAGACGAGAAGCACGCCTGCGAGCTTCTCGACGGTGAAATCGGTCCCGGTCGCAAATGCGAGCGAGACCCTCAATTGTGGTGCATGTTTGCTCATATGTTTGTTTGCTCATATGTTTGTTTGTTTATGTTTTGTTGTTCTCGAAAAAGCCGCAGGGAGCCGGGAAAACCGGCCCCCACCGGCAGAAAGGGATTTTCTCGCAAAAAGCGGCGATTTTTTTCGCAGGGCGTGAACATCCCGCAGCCATGGATGGGCGTTTCCCCGCCCCGCCGGTAGCTCCCCCCGGTTCTCCTAAAACTTTAGATGCTCCGTCTAAAACTTTAAATGCTTCGTCTAAAACTTTAAATGCTTCGTCTAAAACTTTAAATGCTCCGTCTAAAACTTTAGATGCTTCGTCTAAAACTTTAAATGCTCCGCCTAAAACTTTAGATGCTCCGCCACGGGTGTCCGGTTGATGCGCGGTCGGTGTTTTGTTAGCAGCGAAGTTTGCGTGAGTTGCGCATGAAAATGGATGTCACGCATTTGAATTTCGGAGTGGCTCCGTGGACGATGCCGGCCCATGAACTCCGGCCGCT
>CAIYUV010000054.1 GCA_903929475.1 uncultured Spartobacteria bacterium | reverse complement strand
TTGTGAATCGCCGCCGCATTCGCGCCGATCATCTTCACGCCGTGCCGCTCCAGCACGCCGCCCTCGAAAAGCTTCATCGCGCAATTCAGCGCCGTCTGCCCGCCGAGCGTCGGCAGCAGCGCATCCGGCTTTTCCGCGATGTTGATTTTCTCCACCACCTCCGGCGTGATCGGCTCGATGTAAGTGCGGTGCGCAAACTCCGGGTCCGTCATGATCGTCGCCGGATTCGAGTTCACGAGGATGACCGTGTAGCCCTCCTCCTTGAGCGCCTTGCAAGCCTGCACGCCCGAGTAATCAAATTCGCACCCCTGCCCGATGACGATGGGGCCGGAGCCGATGAGGAGGATTTTGTGGATGGACGTGTCTTTGGGCATGTGCAGCGAAAAAGTCCGCGCGGTGTAGCAGGCGCGAAGGGCTTGGGCAAAGGGGAATCACAGCAACTTTTTGCTGCAAAAAAACTGGGATCAGTTCGCCACCGTCACCTGCACGTTGGAAGTGGCGGTCTGGTTTTTGTCGTCGAAGACTTTCATCTTCAAGGTGTGCTGGCCGTTGGAGAGAAGCGTGGTGTCCCAGAGATTGTGCGAGCCGTTGATATGGAAGTGGTTTTCGCGGTTCGTGTCGGTGAAAACGAGCGCGTCATCTATGTAGAACTCGCACTTTGCGCAGCCGTAGTCGTCGCTCGCGCTGCCAAAGAACTCGGAGTGCGTGCCGCTCACGACCGCTCCATCGGCAGGCGAGGTGATTTGCACAGTAGGCGGCTGGTCGGCGAGCACGCTGAGGATGAAGCTCTGCGCGGCGGAAGGTCGGCGGCCATTTTGGGCGAGGATGGTGATGGGGAAATCACCGAGCGATTGCGGCGTCCAATCGAGCGCGCCGGTGGTGGGATCCATGGTCATGTCCATCGGTGACTGAGCCAGTGAAAAAATCGGCGCAGGCAGACCGCGCGCAGAAACGGTGGCGTGATAAGCGAGGCCGACGACGGCGCTCGTGACAGGCGTGCTCGTAAAGACGGGCGGTGATGGATCGTTGTCACGCACAGTCACGGCCACGGTGCGCGATGCGTAGCCGCGAGCGGTGATTTTCAGCGCGGCCTGCTCGTCGGTTTTGTTCGCATCCTGCACGCCAGCCACGCGGACAGTGCGGGGGATGTTCCAGTTTTGTTTGGTGAAAAGTATCGTCTGTCCTGCGGTCACACGAATTTTTGAAGGATTGAGGGAGCGCCTCACGACAAGCGTGACGGGGCGCACTGGCGGTGCCGGCAATTGCACCGTGAATGTCGCGGATTTACCTTCGCTCACTGTGAGCGTGTTGGTGCTCACGATGGGCGCGACGGCGCTGGTATCGGTCACGTTCACCTCCACCGTCTCGGGACTGAGACCGGGCGCTGAGACTAGGAATGTAGCGGTGTCATCCACCGTGTCTGCGTCCACGGCAGAGGCGATTTTAACGGACTGAGGGACGCTCCAGTTTTGCGAGGTGAAAGTGAGATCGCCGCTGCCGTTCACAACGATGTCTGCACCGCCCGATACGCGGTGAAAGCTCACGTTCACAGTCCCGGCGGGCGCGCTGCCGAGGCGCACGGTGCAAACTCCCGAGTTACCTTCGAGTAGCGGCAAAACACTGGGCGTGACGACGATGTCCGAGGGAACTCCAGTCCATGCAACGCGATGGATCGAGCCTTCACCGATGCTGGCGTAGTAGAGCGCGCCGTCGGGGCCGACCGCGATGTCAATCGGCGAGCTGGCGTCGGCGATGAAGTATTCCACGGAAGTTGCGCGGTTCTGCCCGTCGAACTGCGCGCGCATAATGTGGTCGCCGGTGTAGTCGCCGTAGAAAAAATTACCGAGATAAACAGCCGGAAACGCGCTGCCTTCGTAAAATGCACCGCCCGAAATCGCCGAGCCCTGCGCGAGCAGGGAAACAGTCCCCGCGTTTGCACTCGCATCCGCGCCCGCACTGAGCGCGGTGAATGTCGTCGCCGTCGGCACAGTGAGCACAGTGAGCGTGCCGTCGAACGCAACACCCGTGCCGGAAAGTTCCACGGCCTGACCGACGCGGAAAGGATGCGCTGCCGTCGTGGTGACGGCGACATTTCCACCGCTGCGCAGAACGCTGGCAATGCTACGCTGGTAATTCACGGATGCGGTCGTCTCGGTTTTGTATTGGATGACCGGATGCGCGTAGGGCCGCGTGAACGGCGTCGTGTAGCGCACGCCGACTGGCTGGTTGCCTTCGTAATCATCGTAGCCGCCGTCTTCACCCGCGCTGAGCGCGAAGACCTGTTCGTAGCCGGGGCCGCTGTTCGGTTCGGTCTGCCCATCCGGCGTGCTGCCGACAACGTTGAGAAAAAGTTTCCCAGTGCCCGGCTGGAACGTGAGCGTGAATGGATTCCGAAAACCGGTCGCCCAGATGTAGTCGTTATTCGGCCCCGCGCCGTCGTTGAACGGATTGTCCGCTGGCACTGAGCCGTCCGCATTGGCGCGCCCGACTTTCGCCGCGAGCGTGGTCAAATCGCCATCCACTCCGCGCTTTTGCCCATTGTCGCCGATGGCCCAGTAAAGTTTCCCGTCGTGACCAAAGCCGAGCGCGCCGCCATCGTGATTGATGCCGAGCGTGGGCAGTCCCGTAATGATGTTTGCCCGCGCAGTGCCGATATCATTCACGTCGGTGAATCGCACGATGCGCTGTTCGGATGCACTCACCGTGACGAAGACATAGACGAAGTGATTTTGCGTGTAGTCCGGATCAAAACACACACCCAGAACGCCGCACTCACTCGCCGTGTAGAGTTGCGGAAAAGTAACGAACGGCGTCGCGAGCAACGCACCGTCTTTTACGATGCGAATGCCCTGCTCTTTGAGCGCAACGAAAAGGCGGTTCGATCCATCCGGTGCCCACGCCATCGCGGTCGGTGTGTTGCCAAGGTTGTCGGTAAAAACCGTGTCGCTGAAGCCCGGCACGAGGGGAGTCCCCGCCTGCGCAGCGCGGGAAAGCATCACCGCCGCCAGCATGGCGCGAAGTGCAAAAAGAAACTTCGGTGTCTTCATCATTTGACTATGGCTCTGCACGGTGGATACGTCTTCACCCCGCCGCAAGCGGAACTCCATGCCCGTTCATTTTCGCAAATTCGTGCTCGTGCTCGCGATCCTGTCGTCATTTTTGCCGGCATCCCTCGCGGTGACTGAGTTGCCGAAGCTTTTGCAACCCGGCATCCCGGCAAACCCGATCTCCGCCACGCTTCACGAAGACATTGTCTTTCGCATCGTGGTGCCTGCGGGTGCAAAAAATCTCACGTTCAGCACCAGCGGAGGCGCGGGAGACTGCGACATCTTTGCGCGCTCCGGCGCGCATCCGACGGAAAACAACTACGACGCAGCGAGTGTCAACGAAACCAATGCGGAGAAAATCGTCATCACCACACCCGTCGCTGGAAACTGGTATGTCCTTGTCCATGCAGACAGACCCTTCAGCGGTGTTCGGCTCGTCGCCCGATACCAGCGCACCAAGAGCACCATTCCCGTCCCGATTCTCACACCAGCGCCCGGCACATACTCCGAGCTGGCGAGCATATCCACGCGCTGCACCCTCGCCGGTTGCATACTGCGCTTCACGACCGATGGAAACGACCCGACGGAAGCCTCGCCCGTTTTTCCACGCCCGCTCAAACTCACCACGGATACCGACCTGCGCGTGCGCGCCTACACACACGCGCACGTGGCCGGGCCGGTCTTGCAGGCGGATTATTTTGTGAACCCGCAGGGCACCATCACCACGCTCACGAACGGCAACGCCTTCACGCATCGCGCAGGCACGCACGGACACAGCGCAGTTTTTAAAATCACCGTCCCCGCAGGCATGACGAAGCTCAATGTGCAGACGAGCGGTGACAGCGGAAACAGCGAAATTTTTCTCAGGAAGGACGCGGCTCCTGTCGGAAAGTTTTTCGACGAACATTCAAATAAATTTCGCAACCGCGCTGAAATCACCGTGGAAAATCCCGACGCAGGAGACTGGTATGTTCTGCTGCGGGCGCGGACGAATTTCAGCCAGTGCAACATTGTCGCGAGCTATGCCGGAACAAAGCCCGACCTGACCGTGTGGGCCGATGCGCTCGATCCTTACATCAGCGTGGACACGTTCGCGGCAGACGACTGCGAAGTGGATGAGGGCCTGATCACTGCAGGCACGCACACATTGCTACGCTTCACGACCGAGAGCCGCAACATGGGCGGCGCGGATCTCGTCATGCCGCCCGTCCATAATCCCGACGGCAGTTTGAACCCGATCTACGAATACCACGCTTGCCACGGGCATTATCACTTCCTCGGCTTTGCACAGTATCGTCTGCTCGATGAAAACGGCGCGCCAGTAGCATCCGGTAAAAAGGTCAGCTTTTGCCTCGAAGACGTGCGGCCATGGAGCGCGACCGCGCCTGTTTACTCAAAATACAACTGCGGAATGCAGGGTATGCAGTCAGGCTGGTCAGACATCTACGACAGCGGACTTGCGGGCCAGTGGATTGACGTGACGGGCATCGCGCCGGGCAACTACACGCTCGAAGTGACAATCAACCCCGACCACGTGCTCGACGAAGACGACTACTCAAACAACACAGTCTCGGTTCCTGTCGAAATTACAGCGCCGTGACACACATTCCACCTACTGCGTCTTTGTTTGCGATGCCTCGTAAATCCGGACGCCGGTGATATAGTCGAGCGCGCGCTGCAGGACGATATCGCGCGGCGACGGCTGAGGCAGCGGCCCTTTTACTTTTAATTTTTGCTGCTCCTGCACAGCATCAAGTTCGGGATTTGTGCCGGCGACGAGTGCAGCTTCATTCATGCGCGGGCGCTCCTTATCCGCAACAAATGACGCGACCCCGGCAGTGATCTCGGACGCGAGGATGGCATCGGTTTTTTCCTGCGGCAGCGCGATGGCAAGATCGGGTGTGAGTCCGCCAGGAAAGACGGGCGAGTTGTCCGGCAGCGTGACTTCGCCGATCGCAACGCGGAGCACTTTTCCGCTCGGCAGCGGCAGGTCTTCAAACTGCGCCGCCTCACCCTGCGTCTGCTGCCCGACGATGTATGAGCGAACGTGTGTGCGCAGCACAGCGGCGATGATTTCGCCGGCGCCCGCAGTGTTGCCATCCACCAGCACCACGAGCAGGCCGCGCCACTTCGGGTCTTCGCGCGAAGTGAGGATTTCCTCGTCGTTCACCTTCGGACGCTTGATGGAAAACAACACGCGGCCCTTCGGCGAAAAGCGGCGCGTCACCTCCGCGGCAAGCTCGAAGTCCGTGCTGTGCGGCGTCGCGCGTAGATCCAGCACGAGTGCTGTGGGCGGCTTGGTGGAAAAGTCGTCAAACGATTTGTCCATCGCCGCGATATTTTCCTGCATCAGCGCACCGAGGCGGATGTAGGAAACGCCGCCGTCGAGCAACTCGCTGTGGAAGGGGCTGGGCTGATTTTTTGGTTCATCACGCTTGGCATAAATGCGTGCGCCAGCACCGAGGCGGTCGAGCACACCCTGCAAATTGGCGCGCGCAAGCGCCTGTTCGCCGAGCGCATCGGGGCGGATGTAATTTTCGCGGAGCATTTCCACAACCTTGCGGAGTTCTTCGTCTGTCAAAGCATCCGCCGCCTCGCGCGAACCGAGCGGCAGACGTTGCTCCGCCTTTGGCTGCGGCGGCGTGACCTTCATCGCGGGCTTCACCGGTTCCGTCGGCGGAGCAAGTGTCACCGGCTTCGGATCGGGCAGAATTTCCTGCGCGGAAACGAGCGCGGCGGTAAGCGCGAGGACGAGAATAATTCTCATGGCGCGGCAAGATAGACACACACTCGGAGGATTCCAAGCGGGCGTTCGAGCGTTCGCTCAAAGGCCCTTCGCTCCGATGTCCGTGCGATATTGCGCGCCGTCGAAGGTGATTTGCTTCACGGCTAAATAGGCCCGGTCGCGGGCTTGCGCGAGCGTCGGCGCGAGGGCCGTGACGCCGAGCACACGACCACCTGCCGTCACGAAAGCATCGCCGTCTTTCTTCGTGCCTGCGTGGAAAACTCTGGCGTCTGTTTTTTCCAAACCAGTGATCGTTTTTCCGCCCGCATACGCACCGGGGTAGCCGCCGCTCGCCATGATCACGCACACCGCAGCCTCGGGCTTCCATCGCGCCGAAACCGCATCGAGCTGTTGATCAATCGTCGCTTCGAGCAAATCCACGAGGTCGCTCTCCAGTCGCGTGAGCAGCACCTGCGTCTCCGGGTCGCCGAAGCGGCAGTTGAATTCCAGCACCTTCGGCCCGTCCTTTGTGATCATGAGGCCCGGGAAAAGCATCCCGCGAAAATCCAGCCCGTCGGCACGCGCACCTGCGACGAAACGCTCCAGCACTTCCACGCGAACACGCTGCTCCAGCGAGGGCGGCAGCACTTTGTCGGCGGGGGAAAATGTGCCCATGCCCCCGGTGTTCAGGCCGCGGTCGCCATCGAGGGCGTGCTTGTGATCCTGCGCGCTGGGGAAAAGCAGAAATCTCCTTCCATCCACGAGCGCGTGGATGCTGCACTCCTCACCTTCGAGAAACTCCTCGATCACCACCTCCGCACCCGCGTCGCCAAACTTCCGTTCCTCCATGATTTCGCGAATCGCCGCATCCGCCTCGGTGTGCGTCGCCGCGATGATCACACCTTTGCCGAGCGCCAGTCCGCTCGCCTTCACCACGATGGGCGTGTTCATTTTCGCAGCGAAAGCACGCGCTTCCTGCGCGGAGGAAAACTGTCCGCTCGCCGCCGTCGGGATGCCGTGGCGGAACATAAACTCCTTCGCAAATACCTTCGACGATTCCAGTCGCGCCGCGCTTTGTGTCGGACCGAAAACGCGCAGACCTTCGTTTTGAAAACGATCCACGATTCCAGCCGCCAGCGCATCATCCGGCCCGACCACCGTCAGCCCGACGCCCTCGCTTTTTGCGAACGCAACAAGCGCGTCGTGCTCGCTGATTTTGAACGGCACACACGTCGCCACCTCCGCGATGCCGCCGTTTCCCGGCGCGCAAAAAACTGCGGTCACACGCGGGGATTGTTTTAATTTCCAGCAAAGCGCGTGTTCGCGCCCGCCACTTCCAAGGACGAGGATTTTCATGCGAGGGCGCGGACGCTAGCGACACGCCCGCATTCGGGCAAGGTGCGCATCATTTCTCCGTGAGCGTGTAGGAGCCGTCCCAATCCGCAGACGGCGGCTCCTGTGCGTAGCGGTCGCAGCGCGCGGCATACGTTTCGCAAAGATAATCATCGCCGCCAATGCGCGAATTCACTGCGCGGAACAACGCGGCTGCCTCGGTAAATTTTCGCTCCACATAAAGAGCGCGCGCCTTGTGGTAATCGGCGAGCCATTCGGGCGGCGGAGTCGTCGCGTCGCTGAGCGGGATGAAAATATTCACCGGTTTGTTCTTCCCTTTCACCCGCACGAAATCCGCGTGCCGATAGACAAAGCGGTCGCGTGTGAGCACCTCGACGCTCTCACCCACGAGGCAGTCGGTGTGAAATTGCTTCGTCGCCGATTCCAGCCTTGCGGCGAAGTTCACGCCATCACCGAGCACCGTCCAATCTCGGCGCTCGGGGTGTCCGGCTTCCCCGACGACCACATCGCCATGGCTGATGCCCATGCCAATGCTGATGACGATCCGATCCTCGCGCTTGTCCCATCCGGCATTTAATTCACGCAGCGTAGCGCGCATGGCTATAGCTGTTGCCACAGCACGCTCCACATCTAAGGGATAGCCGAAGCTATGTGTGTCACCCCATGTGGCGAGGATGGCGTCGCCGATGAATTTCTGCACGTTCCCCTCGCGCTCCTCGATGTGCGTCACTGCGCGCTCAAAGTATTCATTGAGCTGTCCGACGAGATTTTCTGGAGCCGCGTTTTCCGACCAAGTGGTGAAACTACGAATGTCCGAAAAAAACACCGCCACCGGGCGCTTCTCGCCACGGCGCGCGTGCTCAAACTCCTCCGCGTTCTTCAGCACCACCGCCGCGATGCGCTTGGAAACAAAGCGATTCAGCACCTTTCGAGTATGCGCCTTTTCCCACTGCTCGAGGAAGAATTGATACACCACGCCTAGCGCGCCCGTGACTGTGAGCCCGAAAATCGCGGACACAGCGGGCACCAACACTCCGCCACGCGTAAATGCAAACTGTGTTCCAACGGCGAAGAGCGCCCCGATGCCAAGCACGGCGGCTACTTGTGCGAGCGCGTTTGGAATGAAGAGCACAGCCAGCGCAGATGCGAGCGCACATAGAAAAGCAACACCGCGTGCAACGCCAATGGAGGCCTCATGCAGCGTTTTGCCTTCGAGCAAGCTAGAGGCGAGTTGGGCGTGAACTTCCACGCCGGGCATCTCGCCGAGAAATGGTGTGCCGTGGACATCGTGTATGACTTCAGCGATTGGGCCGATGAAGACCAGTTTGTCGCGAAACGCTTCGCCATTTCGCGTGCGCGGATCAGTAGCCCACGACGATTTGATGAAGAGATTCTCTATAGGCACCGAGGGATAGCTGCCGAGCGGCCCGCTGTAGTTGATGATGCCGCCGCCATTGGCCGGCACCTGTTTACCCGTGAACCGCGCGACAGAAAGCGGCGCAAAAGTAATCAGGTCCATCGAGTCGTCTTCATACCCGGACTCCCGCATCACCGACGTGCGGTAGGAAAAACGGCGCATCACGTCGTCAGCATCCTTGGTGTATTTTGCGAAACCGATATTCTCCTCGCCAAGTGCCGCTGCGAACTGGGTGTTCGGACGAAAGAACGCGAATTTATTTTGGAGGGTTCCACCCGCTGCATCGCTCTGGCTCACCTGCACAATGGAGGCGAGGACGATGCGACCCGGATACTTTTTCAACACGGCGGCCAGTTCGCCGTCGTCGTCGCGCTCGCTGGCAAAAACAACGTCCACCGCAACCACGCGGGCGCCGGCGGAGAATAATTTCTCGATGGCGCGGGCGAAAACCGTGCGCGGCCAGGGCCATGTATTTTCAGCCATTAAACGCAGCGCGTCGGAGTCTTCTATGTGGCTTGCGTAGCCGTGCTGATCCAGGCTGGAAGACTTGATGCCGACAATGACGATCTCTGAGTTTATCGGTCGCGCTCCACGTAAACGAAAACGAATATCATGCGCCTGCCCTTCCCATCGCTGGACAGTTTCACGCGCGCGGAACCATTCGCTTTGCGTGAGCAAAAATATCGCGAGCGCTGCACTGAAAACCACCGTCATGCGGCACTGACGCAGCCAGCGGAGCAGGGGCAGGCGGCCTTTCTGTGCGGGTTGAGGGCTGGTGCTCATCGTCGTGTGCATGAATGCACCAGCGGGAGGGCCAATGTCACGCACGGTCCTTTGGAGGCCATCGCCCGATGTATTTTCTGGGGGTTAAATGCTCCGGGGTATGAATTCGCGCGGCGCAATTATTTTTATACAAGCACAAATTTCGGAGCCTGCACATTTCGTCATCTCGTCTTCACTGGCCAATTTCCAACCGGCATGATGGGATGCGTTTTCCTTGAACAAACCCTGCACCGGCATCCCTGCCTCATTGAGTAAAACTGAGCGTATCATCCTCTTTACGCTGCTCTCCCTCTTCATCGTATTACGGGTGATCTACGCTTTTCATCTGCGTGTGGACTCCGATGAACCGCAACACCTCCATGTCGTGTGGGCCTGGGCTAACGGTCAGCTGCAATACCGCGACGTATTCGACAATCACTCCCCTCTTTTCCAAATGCTCTGCGCCCCGCTTTTCAAAGTGCTCGGTGTGCGCGGTGACATCCTTTTATTCATGCGCCTTGCGATGCTCCCGCTCTTCTTGTGGTGCCTGTGGATCGTGTATCGCGCGGGGTGCAAGCTCTACGATCAACGCACGGCGGCATGGGCTGCGCTCATCGGCGGGGCTTGGCCTGTGTTTTTTTTCACATCCACGGAATTCCGCACTGATGATCTATGGGCTCCGCTCTGCCTTGCTTCATTGGCCTTTGTGCTCACGCGAACACCATCGTGGAAAACGGCGTCTGGCTTCGGGGTTATTGTTGGCGCGGCTTTTGCGACCTCGATGAAGACGAGCCTTTTCATTGCTTCATTGGCTGTGGCTGCGCTGATCGTTCTGTCTTTTGTTTGGTGGAAACAACGCAGTGTGCCATGGCGGCAGGTGCTTCAATTTATCGCGTTTGCTTTCTTGTGTGCACTCGTGGTGCCGGGGATATTCGTAGTGTATTTTTGGGCAAAGGGTGCGCTGCCTGATCTGTATTACTGCGTCATCGAACACAACGTCGCCGGGGGGCGCTTGCATCAGCACCTGCTGACGCGCCAAAACCACATCGTGGCAATCATGCTCCCGGTTCTGGCTTGGGGAAGCTGGCAGTGCTCGAAATTTGCCGCATCTGGGCAGCGTATGCGCGTGGCCGTGGCCGCGATGACGGGCGGGTGCTTTTTGCTCTTCCTCGAAGAATACTGGCCGATGATCACCGCCGAGGATTATCTGCCGGGCGTTCCAGTCGTCGCGCTCGCACTTGCACCAGCGATCCTGAGGATGCTCGACAAATTTTCGTTCATTGCCTGCAAATCTTGGATCAGAATCGGTCTGCCCTTCTTATTTGTCACAGTCCAAATTGTGTGGCTGCTCAAAACGGAGCCGCTCTTGGAAGATCGAACCACACTCCGGGTGGGTATCGTGAAAAACATCCTCAAGCTCACCAACCCCGATGATTTCGTAATGGATGGCAAAGGTGAAACCATTTATCGCCGTCGTGCAGACCCTCATCACGTATTTGAAGGCGTAACTTTTCAACTTGTCAGGGCTGGAATTATATCAACCAACATCCCTGCTGAACTCATAGCCAAACGCGCACCAGTTGTCTCAAAGCAGCGCCTTCCTCGAGATGCCAAAGACTTCATCGCTCAAAATTACCTACCCATCAGCTGGCGCCTTTTAACGCTTGGAAAAATTATTGCGCTCCACTCGCCAGCAAAAGGCGAATCCATTGAGTTCGATTTGGTGATTCCCGAACGATACACGCTCGTTACTGACGCAGGGCGCGTCGAAGGCATCCTCGACGGAGAACCTTTTACCGGTGCCCGTATGCTAGCCGCAGGTCATCACACTTACACACCCAGCGCACGCCACGGAAGATTGGAACTCATTTGGGCGCAGGCGATCGAACGCGGCTTCTCTCCATACACTCCGCTGCCGCCTGACATCACCACTCAGCAAGACTGAAATACTTTCGTCTACGCGGGCTGCTGCTGCGTGAGACAGTGGAGTGCGCCGAGGCCCCAGATGAGTTCGCGGCAGTCTATACCGATCACTTTACGCTTGGGAAATGCGCGTTCGAGAATCGCGGTGGCCCAACGGTCGCTCGCATCGGCAAACGTGGGCAGGAGCACCACTTTGTTGGCGATGTAAAAATTCGCGTAGCTCGCGGGCAGGCGCTGGCCGTCGCGCATGAGCTTGCGCGGCATCGGCATTTTCAAAACCTGAAAGCGTGGAGTCGGGCCGTCTTCGCCGTCGTCTTTATCGTCGCCCTTCTTCTTTTTGGATTTTGGTTTTGGTTCATCGCTGAGGCTGGCGAGGTAGTCGTGATTTGCCTTGAGCGGCTCGAAATTCTTGTCGCTCTCATCCTCTTCGTAGGCGCAGACGATGGTGTCTTCGCTCACGAAACGCGCGATGTCGTCCACGTGGCCGTCGGTGTCGTCGCCCTCGATGCCGTCGCCGAGCCAGAGCACTTCACGCACGCCGAGAAAATCACGCAGCTTTTGCTCGATGTCGTGCTGCGTCATGTCGGGGTTGCGGTTTTGATTCAGCAGGCAGCTCCGCGTGGTGAGCAGCACGCCTGCGCCGTTCACATCAATCGAACCGCCCTCGAAAATCATTCCCGGATGCTCGACAGGCAGGCCGAGTTTTTCCGCGATGGCGGTGGGAACGTAGTCGTCGTCGTCAAACGGCGGGTATTTGAATCCCCACGCGTTGTAGTCCCAGTCGAGGATCAATTTTTCCGGCTCGTCCTTGCGCGTCACGAAAATCGGGCCGTGATCGCGGCACCACGGTTCGTTGGTCGGGATGTGGTGAAAGGTGACGTGCGCGTGCTTCGCGCCGATCTTTGTGAGGATTTTTCTCACATCCGCTTCATGTGCAGCGTCGCAGACGTTAATGTTCACCGGCTCCGAATCTGCGAGCGCGTGGACCATTTTGGCGAGCGCGGGCATCGCTTTGTCATACGCGCCCTTGCCGGGAAACGAGATGCCCTCGCGGCGCGGCCAGCTCAGCCAGGTCGCGGCATGCGGCTCCCACTCAGCGGGCATCCGGTAGCCGCGCGCGGCGGGTGTGGGCGACGATTCGGGCGTCGGCGTCTGGGGAGCGTCGGGCGTTGGTGTGGTGTCGCTCATTTAATCAATAAATCGTTTCGTGATGTCGCCGTAGGCGTCAATGCGGCGGTCGCGGAGGAAGGGCCAGTGCGTGCGCTGAACATCGAGCGCTTCGAGGTCCACTTCCACGAGGAGGTTTTCCTCTTTGTCCACGCTGGCCTTTTTCAAAATCTGCCCCGCCGGATCCGCGACGAAACTCTGCCCCCAAAACTCCAGCCCCGGCCCGCCGTCGGGCGCTTCGTGGCCGATGCGGTTCACGGCGGCGACATAACAGCCGTTGGCAATCGCGTGACCGCGCTGGATCGTCTCCCACGAGGAATGTTGCCGCGCGCCGAACTCCGCTTTTTCCGACGGATGCCAGCCGATGGCCGTTGGGTAAAAAAGAATCTGCGCGCCGCTGAGTGCCGTGAGCCGCGCTGCTTCCGGATACCATTGATCCCAGCAAATGAGGACGCCGATTTTCCCGAATCGTGTCTGCCAAGTGCGAAAGCCAAGGTCACCGGGCGTGAAATAGAACTTCTCGTAAAAGAGCGGGTCGTCCGGGATGTGCATCTTGCGGTAACGACCGAGCAGCGAGCCGTCCGCTTCAAGAATCGCAGCGGTGTTGTGATACAGCCCCGCACTGCGCTTCTCGAATAGCGACGCGACGATCACGACTCCATAATCCTTCGCCACTTTGGAAAGCACCGCCGTGCTCGGACCGGGGATTTCCTCGGCGGCGGCGAAGTATTTGTGATCCTCGATCTGGCAGAAGTAGTGACTGCGAAACAGCTCCTGCAAACAGATGATCTGCGCGCCCGACTTTGCCGCTTCGATGGTGCGTTCGACGGCGTGATCGAGATTCGCCGCCAGATCGGGACCGACGGCGGTTTGCACAAGACCAAGTGTGACTTTACGGGACGACATGAGACGGTGGCTCTACGAGCGTTTGTTTCTGCAAAAAATGGAAGGGATTACTTCGCGGGTTCGGCGGGGACTATTTTGATGCTCTCCACATTCACGCGCTCCTTCGGCTTGCTCTCCTCGCCGCCGCGCGATGTTCCCACGGGCGTCTCGCCGAGTTTTTTCAGCACGTCCTCGCCTTTGATCAACTTGCCGAAGGCGGTGTATTTGCCATCGAGAAACGGCGCCTCGCCGAGGCAGATGAAAAACTGCGAGCCAGCCGAGTCGGGATGCGCGGAGCGCGCCATCGAGAGCACGCCGAGCGTATGTTTGTGGTCGTTGAACTCCGCCTTGATCTTGTAGCCGGGATCGCCGGTGCCCCACTCTGCCTCGAGCGCGGCGTCTTTCGACTTCGGGTCGCCGCCCTGAATCATGAAGCCTTTCACGATCCGGTGAAAGGCGGTGCCGTCGTAAAAACCTTTTTTCGCGAGCGTGATGAAATTCTCGACGGTCTTTGGCGCGACATCGGGCCAGAACTCCACGACCATTTCACCAGCGGCGGTCTTGATGACGGCGACTTCCTTTACAGCGGCAGCAGCAGGCGCAGCGGGCTTGGCTTCATCGGCGGCAAAAGCGTGCGCACCGATCACAGCGACGGAAAATAGAGCAGCGAAGAAATTTTTCATGCAGCGAGAAATACACGCGAGCCTTCGCGTGTCACGCGGAGAAATCACACAAAACATTAAGCAACCGCACTCAATTCCTGCGCGATGCGCGAAGGAAGCGTGAGTTCGAAAGTCGTTTCGCCGGGGCTGCTGCTGTGATGCAGCTTGCCGCCGAGCTGCTGCGCGCAGCCGCACGCGACAGTGAGACCGAGGCCGGCGGAATGTTGATTGCGCTTCGTTGTGTAGAAGGGCGTGTAGATTTTTTCCGCACTGTCCATCGGAATCCCCGCGCCGTCGTCGGTAATGCTGATGTTCAGCCAGTGCTCCGGCTGCTCGCTTTCGGCATGAAAAAGCTCACCCTGCACGCGGCCTTCATTCGCCGTGACGCGAATGGTGACGCGGCTCTTTGCAGCTTCACACGCATTGCGAACGAGTTCAGTCAGCGCAAGGCGAACACGTGAGGCGTCCACCCATACACGCGGGAGATCGTCGGTGCATTCGATCTCGATATGAACACGCGGGGGGCATGAATTTTCAAAAGTTGGCCGGAGCTGGCGGAACATCTCAGCGAGACTCATCTCGCGCCAAACCGAGGAACTGGGACGGGCGAGCGAGTTGGTGCGCTCCATTAAGTCAGTGGCAGCACGCGCCCCGTCCTTGATTTTTTGCAGGCCCTGTCGCGCGACCGGGTCGAGCTTTTGGTCATCCATCAACAGGCCGAGGTAGCCGTGGAAGAGGGAGAGAATGTTGTTCATCCGGTGGGACAGCCCGCGAACGAGTTGGTCTTGGAAGTCGGAGGTGAGAATTTGCATTTCGGTTGGGCTGACATTGCAAATAGCAGGGGCTGTGCGCGGGTGCGGAATTATTTTGAATTGGGGAAAAATTCATCACACCGGTGCGTGCGTCGTAACCTCGCCCGCCGTCATGCGCTGGAGCGTGCCGTCCCCGAGGCGGAGGAGGAGGTTGCCGTCGCCATCGAGCGACTCTGCGGTGCCCTCGAAATGGATCGCGCCCGAGTGCAGCCGCACCCATGACCCAAGCAAAGCACTGCGGCGGGTAGCGTCGGCGAGGATGCTGGGAAAATTTTGCACAGCCTCGCCGAGGCGCGTGGAAAGTTCGCGCAAAATTGTTGCGGCGAGCGCGGGGCGTTCGATGATGCGGCCTGTGATCTGGAGGAGGGATGCGGCGCTGTCTGCAAACTCGGAAGGAAAAGCGGTCTGGTTCACATTCACGCCGATGCCCGCGACGACGTATGACGCGCCTAAATCATCGCACGCGCTTTCGATGAGAATGCCGCAGATTTTTTTTCCACCAACGAGAATGTCGTTCGGCCATTTCAACTGTGCGCGCAAGCCGGTGCATTGCTCGATTGCTGAAGCGACGACGACTCCGGCCCATGTCGTGAGGCGCGGCCAGTGCGCGACCGGCAACTCCGGTCGCAGCAGCAACGAAAACCACAGCCCTGCGTGATCCGCAGAATCCCAGCGTCGCCCAAAACGCCCGCGCCCTGCCGACTGCCGCTCGGCGAAAACTGCCAGCCCACCCGCGTGCCCCTGCCTGCCGAGACGCGACGCAACGTCGTTCGTCGAACTGGTTTCGCTGAAGACGAGAATCTCGCGGGCGAGCGGGCAGTCGCCGAGGCGGGCGTGGAGGTCATCGGCGATGAGACGATCCGGCGAAGCGAGCAGGCGACAACCGAAGCCGGGCTTGGTTTCGATGTCGAAACCCGCAGCGCACAGCCGGGCAATTGAGGTTTCGATTTCAGCGAGTGGAACGCTGAGTTGCGCGGCGAGATCGCCGGGCAGCATGTGGACTCCGGCAGTGCGCAGCGCGACGAGCAGACGAGCGTCGGTGGTCATGCGCGCACGAGATCGAGCGAGTAATCAATCGCGGGTGCCGAATGTGTGAGCGCTCCGACGCTGATGAAATCCACACCGGTCGCTGCGATGGCGTTCACTGTCTGCAAATTCACGCCGCCGCTTGCTTCCAGCAGCACGGGACGACCTCCGCGCAAGCGCACAGCCTCGGTCATTTCCGAAAGCGAAAGATTGTCGAGCATGAGCACGTCTACGCCTTCGAGCGCGAGAAAGTCGCACACCTGCGCAAGCGACTGCGCCTCGATCTCCACACGCAAACCGGGCCGCGCGGCGCGGAAACGACGGATGCTTTCCTGCAAATGCGAAGGGCTCGCGTCAGCGGCGTAGTGGTTCTCTTTAACCATCGCCATGTCGAACAAACCGAAGCGGTGGTTCGTGCCGCCGCCCGCGACGACTGCCGCTTTTTCCAGCGCGCGCAGTCCGGGCGTGGTCTTGCGCGTGTCGAGGATTCGTGCGCGATGCGGCTTCACTGCCTCGACGAAACGATTGGTGAGCGTGGCGACGCCGCTGAGTTGCTGGATGAAGTTGAGCGCCGTTCTCTCCGCCGTGAGCAGCGAACGCACAAGCCCGCTCGCCTCCAGCGCGGCGTCGCCGACTGCGAGCACGCTGCCACTCGCGCGAACGATGCTCACTTTCGTCGCCGCATCCACGAGCGTGAATGCACGTGCCGCCTCCTCGACGCCCGCCGCGATGCACGGCTGCTTCGCGAAAATGCGCGCGAAGCCTTGCTGCGACGCGTCCACGAAAAATTCGCACGTGATGTCACCGCTGCCGATGTCCTCGGCGAGCGCGAGCGCGACGGGGTCAGGATAGCAGATTGCGGATTGTGGATTGCGGATTGGCATCTCGTTTGGGGTCATTGGTGCAGTCGGCGAGGGGCGTTCAGCAATTCAAAACAGCTCAGGCTCTGCGGAGCGATAGACACTGCGGCCACGCACGAAAGTCTCCAGCACGGCGTGGGGGCTGCCGCGATAAATGCAGAGCGAGAGGATGTCCTCGGCACTGAGTTCATCGGGCTTTGTCGCGCTGCCATGATATGGCAGAAGAATCGAGGCATCCATCACCGTCACGTCGGCCTCTTTCCCGATCTCGAAGCTGCCGATGATGCCGCCTTTTCCGAGCGCATCCGCTGCACCCTGTGTGGCGAGGTGCAACACTTGCGCTGGCGAAGGCACGGTGGCATTCGCTTCGTAAAAGGATCGCGCTTTCTGGCTCTCGATGGCGCTGCGCATGACCTGCCACATATTTAACTCCGGCCCGGCGGCGACATCGCTGCCGAGTCCGATGCGCAAGCCGGCGGATTTGTGCTCGGCGAGAGGCATGATGCCGCTACCGAGGTAAAGATTTGCCGTGGGACAATGCGCAATCGCCGACCCGCTCGCTGCCAGCGCGGCGCGCTCGCGCTCGTTGAGATGGATGCAATGGCCGAAGACCGTGCGCGGCCCGGCGATGCCGAATTTTTCATACACATCCGTGTAGTCGCGGCACGCAGGGAACATGTGGCGCACGCGCTCGCATTCCTCGCGCGTCTCGGCGAGATGCGTCTGGATGTAGCAGCCAAATTGCGCGGCCATCGCGGCGGCTTCGCGCATGAGCCGTTCGCTGCATGAGAGGGCAAAGCGCGGGCTAAATGCGTATTCGAGCAGCCCCTCGGCGGCACCGTGCCATTTGCGCGCGAGGCGCTCGCTTTCCAGCATGGATACGCTGATGACCTTGCGCGGCTGGAGCGTCCCGTAAGTGCCCACATCCATCATCATTTTCCCCATGATGACACGCAGCCCCGCGCGCGCCGCCGCCGCAAACGCCGCATCGCACGAATCCTCGTAAATCGCCGCGTAAAGCATCGCCGTCGTCGTGCCGTGCCGCGCCAGCTCGGGGAAAAACGCAGCCGCCTCGCGCTGTCCGGGCGGGCCGGTGAAAGTCCGCTCTCGAGGAAAAATACACGCGTGCAGCCAGTCGAGAAGCTGCCCCCGACCGCGCGCCACAGCCGGGTATTGCGGGACGTGCGAATGCAGATCGATCAGACCGGGAAAAATGGCCGCGCGCTCCGAGTGCAGCCACCGAATAGGCCGTGGGCGCGATTTTTTTCCAAGATGCTGAAAGTCGCCGACCTCCGCAATACGCCCATCAGCAATCACCACCGCGCCATCGCGCCAGGTGCGGAGCTTGCCGTATTCGGGGGCATCAATCACACAGCCGCGTAGGCCGAGGAGCGGCGTGTCAGAGGTCATCGGAGGAGGATTGTAGGGCGGGAAATCGGGAAAAGCCAAATGGCGAATGAGCATCCCGCATGAAAACTTCGTCCTGAAAAAAATCGGGCCGCCGACGGAGAGACCCACCCCTGAATCTGCTCCGTCGGGCGGCCCAAACCACCCCTAACGTCAGCATATGACCGCGCCCCTGGTCGGGTGTTCAAAAGAATTTTAGAATGTTGGCAAAACCTCGTTCCTTAATGGCCCTCCTTTAGCCCTGTAGTCCGCAGATCGAACCTACGCACAACGTTGAGGAGGTCGTTTACAAAATTTATTCTGAGGCCATTCTGAAAGCATCCCACACATCAAATGAACCAGAACAAACTGAAACGATCGTTTGAACTCCTATGGATGGCAGCACTTGGGCTGTTCATCGCCATTCTCCTTTATCCAGTCAGCAGCGGCCTCACCCGCAAGTGCGGTTTGGTTTTCTTCTTTGTCGCGTGGTTCGGTTTCATCTTCCTCTTCTGGCGGTGCCGCGTGCTGAGACTTTCGCTCCTCGGCATCTCTCTTTTATCCACCGTATTTCTTTGTTGGCCGTCAAACAAGCAGCCAAACATTGATGCGCTGCGAAGTGATTATGTAATCGGACTCCAGCGCTATGACGGTGTGAAATATATTTGGGGCGGAGAGAGTCCCAGAGGCGTTGATTGCTCCGGTCTTGTCCGGCGCGGACTGATTGATTCATCCTTCCTCCGTGGCCTCCGCACAATTGATCCGGGTCGCGTTCGTAGCGCCTTTTCAATTTGGTGGAACGATACCACAGCCTCCGAGCTAGGCGAAGCACACGACGGTCTCACGACTCACGTTCTCGACACACCCAGCCTCAACCGACTCGACCATTCCCAAATTCTCCCCGGTGACCTCGCCGTGACGAAAAGCGGGTGCCACGTCATGGCCTACCTCGGCGAAAATCGCTGGATCGAAGCCGACCCACAGGCTCGCCGTGTCATCACCGTTGTTGTGCCTACGACTGGCAATGTGTGGTTCGACATGCCAATGAAAATCGTCCGCTGGAGCGTCTGGTCGAAATAAGGACAACCTTCACCGCGCGGCGAGCGCCAGCTCTGCGCAGCCGAGGATGCCGGCGTCGTTGCCGAGCTGGGCGGCGGCGATTTTTAGCTGCTCATGAAAGAGCACGCTGGTGCGGTCGTTGAGCGTGCGGCGGATGGGGGCGAAGACAAGTTCTCCTGCGGCTGCGACTCCACCGCCGATGACGATGGCATCGGGATTCAAGAGCCAGACGACATTCACGAGCGCGGCACCGATTTCCGTGCCGATGGAATCCCACAATGAAATGGCGATGGTGTCGCCGGCTGCGGCGAGGCGGGCGAGATCGGCGGGCGTGCAGGTTTCTACGGAGCGAGGTTTCCCGGCGGCGTTGTAAAGACGCGCAGCGCGTTCGCCGATCTGGCGGTTGCCGACATAGACTTCGAGGTCGCCGGGCGTGCCATAGACGCCGCGCGGGCCGTGGAGGTCTATGCTGCTGTGCCCCAATTCCCCCGCTGCGAATCGCGAGCCGCGGTAGAGCTTGCCGTCGAGAATCAGCCCGCCGCCGACGCCCGTGCCGAGCGTGATGCAAATGGCGTTGGTCGCGCCTTTCGCCGCGCCGTGGATGAACTCAGCGTAGGCCATCGCGTTGGCGTCGTTTTCAATCGCGCAGGCGAGGCCGGTGCGGTCGCGCATCATGGCGAGCAACGGCACTTCGTTCCAGCCGGGGACATTCGCCAAGCCGTGGACGATACCGCGCACCGTGTCCACAAAACCGGGCAGCCCCATGCCAACCGCGCATACGGCGGGATGTGCGCCGCGCAGCGTGGCGATGGTTTGGAAAATCGCGTCGAACAGCGTGCCGTCCGCGAGGTGCCGCTGTGTATCAATCGGCGCGCCCCTGCTGATGATTTTGCCGTCCTCGACGACGGCGGATTTGATGCTGGTGCCGCCGAAATCAATACCGATCGCTTGTGTGCTCATGGAAAGGACGGCGAGGGTGTCCGAGCGAAACGGGAAGTCAATCGCGACATGCCTCACTTTCTCCCTTCCCCATTCCACCGCCCGCCGCATACGCTCCGCGATCAGATGACAGTCCCGGCCTACATACGCGCCCTCTTAGTTCTCGTCGCCATATTGTGGCTGAGTGCATGCACCAGCATGGAAAGCACCGGGCATACGCTCGCAACCAAGGCAGGAGAAAAAATCAGCACCACGGCTGCGCCACGGATGTATGTGCGGACGACCGCGTATCACCACAGCGAGCCGGGCGGGCGCGTAACGGCTGTCGGCGGCTACTTGCGGCCCACGCACAGCGCGGCGGCGGACTGGAGCTGGCTGCCTGCGGGCACACGTTTCCGCATCGAGGAGACGGGCGACGAATATCTCGTCGAGGATTACGGCAGCGCGCTTGTCGGGCGCTACACGATTGATATCTACAAGAGCACGCGCGCCGCGATGAACGCCTGGGGCGTGCGCTACGTTCACATCAGGATTTTGGAATTGGGCAGCTATCCCGTGAGCCTCGCCGTCCTTACTCCGCGCCAAAAATACCCCCACGTCCGGCAGATGGTCGCGCAGTTGCAGAAAAAAGTGCGCAAGTAGCCTGCTCAGCGCGAAAACATGACCGCCCGCTCACTCGTCCACCAACTCCTCCTCGCATGGGAGCGCAAACGCCCCCACGCCGACGACCTCCTCCATGAGCGCCTCGACACAGCGCAGCTCGACACCCGCGACCGCGGCCTCGTCACCGAACTTTTCTACGGCGTCCTCCGCCGCCTCAGCGAACTCGACTTCCTCATCGCCAAGCTCCGCGACTCCGATCTCGACGACGACACCCGCGCCGTCCTCCGCCTCGGGCTCTACCAGATTTTCCACACCCGCATCCCCGTCTGGGCGGCGGTGAAAGAAACCGTCTCCCTCGCCCGTCGCTCCGGCGGCCTCGTCAACGCCGTCCTCCGTCGCGCCGACCGCGAACGCACCCCGCTCCTCGCCGCACTCGCCGCCGCGCCACTCAGCGTCCAGTGGAGCCACCCGAAGTTCCTTTTGGAAAAATGGACCGCCACTTTCGGTGCAGACGCCACCCGCGCACTCGCCGAGTGGAACAACTCCCCCGCCCCGCTCTGCGTCCGCGCCAACACCATCAAAACCACCCGCGACGAACTCCTCGCCGCCCTCCCCGGCTCCGAGCCACATCCCTTTCACCCCCTCGCCCTCCACGTCCCCAGCATCCCCAAAGACTGGCTCACCCGCGGCCTCTGCTACGTGCAGGACCCGAGCACCCTCGCCGCCTGCGAAATGCTCGCCCCGCAGCCCGGCGACATCGTCCTCGACGCCTGCGCCGCACCCGGCGGCAAGACCACCATGCTCGCCGCCATGATGAAAAATCAGGGCCGCATCGTCGCGTGCGATTTGTGGGAAAGCCGCGTCGCCCGCCTCCGCGCCAACTGCGAACGCCTTGGCACCCGCAACACCCAGACGCTCGAACTCGACACCATGAAAGACGCCCCCGAACTGCCCCCGCGCAGCTTCGATCGCATCCTCATTGATGCCCCGTGCAGCAACACCGGCGTCATCCGCCGCCGCGTGGACGTCCGCTGGCGGCTCACCGAGGAAGACGCCATGCGCCTCCCCGCCCAACAGCTCGCCCTCATCCGCCGCTGCGCCACATTGCTCAAACCCGGCGGCACCCTCGTCTATTCCACCTGCTCCCTCGAACCCGAGGAAAACGAACAAGTCGCCGACGAAGCCGCCCGCACCGTGCCCGGCCTCCGCCTCCACACCACCCGCCACATCCGCCCCTGGCTCGATAAAGTGGACGGTGCCTTCTGCGCTCACTTCGTCGGGGCGTAGCCGACAACGCACAAACTAAAAAGCCACGCGTCCACGACGGATGGCTTTTTGTGAATGGTGCGAAAATCTTGCTCCTTTTTCCCCGCGAAACGCAGCGATTAGCAATATGGCGACCAGAACTCAGCAGGAGCCACATCCGACAGAATTGAGTAGGTTGTGGTGCTGACTTTAGGCACTGAGTCCACCGATGTGATGGTAAACGAGTTGCCAAGGATGTCTGTGCAACCGCTGTCGTAGAGACGCCTGCCTGATCTGAAATACTGCTTTACGTCGGCCCAGACGACAGGGGCACCGGCAGTCTTGTTGTTTTCGATGGCGTATTGGTCAATCCCCGCATCAATCGAGCGAAGGTCCTCACGTATCTGGATAGCCTGATTGTGCTTCTTTTCGGCGAGTGTCTCCGCAGGTCTCTTGAAACATGCGGATAAAGTTAGAAGGGCAAGCACGATTAGTGAATTCGAGACCGTGTTTATCATCGGTGTAAGGCGAGGTAAGCCAATGCGACAAGAATCGCCAAGACACAATAGAAGAAGTAACCAGAGCGAACCAACTGGAGGTCGAGTCTTGTCGGCTGAGGGTGGCGAAAAATAATGACCGGCGTGATTAACCAGTAGGCTACTGCGGGAATCAGCGCGAATGGAAAGATGTGGTAAGTGAAGAAATAGAGGAGTGCGAGCCATGAAACCTGTATGCAAACACCAAAAATCAAGGCGGGTTTGTAGGATGGGTGGAATTCAAACTTCATTGGCTGAAGACGCGAGTGACGCCCGCTTTCTGAAACACCCGACGGCGACTGGCAAGCCGGGAGACGGAGAACACAAGGGAACTGCCGGATGTCCCATGACGCATAGCAAGGTTTGCGGGGACGCAACGCCGCTTCCGGGCAATCGCGCTGGAGTGGCGACGGGCACAATTTTCTGTCGGAACAGCGCGGTTTGCCTTCCGAAGAAGCGAGTCCACACCCGGAAGCGTGCCTTTCCCTATCGGAGGAGCTTCCCCGGATGTCGCAGGGGCTTCCTTCCCTGTTGAATGCCCGCCCCCTTTTCGCACGGTGGCGCTACCTTTCGGCGCGGTGGCCCCACCTTTTCGCGCGGGGGCGCCACCTTTCCGTGCGGGGGCCCCACCTTTTCGTGCGGGGGCCCCACCTTTTCGTGCGGGGGCCCCACCTTTCCGCACGGGGGCCCCACCTTTCCGTGCGGGGGCGCCACCTTTCCGCGCGGGGGCGCCACCTTTTCCTGCAGTGGCCCCACCTTTTCGTGCGGGGGCGTCCAAGAATCGCGCGAGGAACACCCCGCGGACGGGAGGAACGCCCTTCCGGCAGAGAGGAGAGACCCCGCCGAGCAGAAGAACATTCATGTGGCACGCAAGGGACACCCCGTGAATCGCAAGAGCGTCCGTGAAAACTCCGAGGAAGACCCCGGAACGCGCGAGCACCCGCTATTTTTCACCAGCCGGATGGCGCAGTTCTTCCCGCACCACACACGTTTCCGTCTCTGTGCCGCGCTGCTTCACAAAGGACACATACCGCACTCCGCTCGCCATTTCTTCTCGTTCACACTGGCGCATCCTTTCGCCGATCTTGTGCACATCGTAGTCGCACTCACGCGCCATCTTCTCGCGAGCGCGGTGGATTTCCTGAATCAGATCGTTGTCAGTCATGGTGTGGACGGTGGCAGAAGTTCGTCAGGATTGCAAATCACAGGGCAGGCGTAGCCCTCGGCGGCACAGATGCGTTCCACTCGGCGCACAATATAGAGATTGTGAATGTGGGTGCAATTCCATGTCAGGAGAAAGTCCATGCCATGCACGGCCGCGATGGCGATGTGAAAGGCGTCGGTCGCAGCTTTGGTCGGGATTAATTGGCCAGCCAGCAGCTTGGCCGCGAGATCCTCCACCTCCTCAGTGGTCGGTAACACCGGAATGCCATCAAGCAAGGCGAGCCGTGCCGCCGCCAGCGTGGGATCTCCCTCAGCAACTTCCTGGCGCACAAATCTCGAAGTGTAGATATCGTATTCCTTCCGCTGTTCGTTCCACCAATCTTCCGTCACCTCCTGATGCGCCGCCAGCCGTAAGTCCCGGCTCCGACGTGCGGTCAGGTAGCTCGGGATGGTCGTTTCGATATAGAGCTTCGGGATGCTCATGGTGTGGGCGCCATGAGCTACATATCCGACTCACCGTCCGCGATTCATTTTTTCTTTCTCGGATACAGCCCGCCGCGAAGCGCCTCGCCGACTTATTCCAATGACGGGCATTCCCAAACGGGCGGATCGCGGTTACATTCCGTGCTTCGCATCCATGAATATCGTCTCTGCCAAATTTTTGATCAGCGCGCCGGGGCTCGGTTCGTGCCCGGTTTCCGAGCTGCGGGAGTTTGCATTCATCGGCAGATCGAACGTGGGGAAATCCTCGCTGCTCAACCTGCTGACTGGCTCAAAGGATCTGGCGAAAGTCTCGGCGACGCCGGGGCACACGCAGTTGATCAATTTTTTCACCATCAACAACGCATGGACGCTGGTGGATCTGCCGGGCTACGGCTTTGCGCAGACGGACAAGACTTCGCGGGCGCATTTCGAGAAGATGATCGCGGGCTATCTCACGGGGCGGGAAAATCTCGCGGGCGTTTTTGTGCTGATTGATTCGCGGCATCCGGCGCAGTTGATTGATTTGGAATTCGTGCAGTGGCTCGCGGAAGAGGCGGTGCCGTTCGCGCTGGTTTTCAGCAAGGTGGACTTGGTGAAGGCGGGGATGTTGCAAAGGCACATCGCTCTTTTTCAGGAAAAGATCGCGGCGTGGTGCGGGGAATCGCTGGCGGTTTTCAGCACGTCGTCGGAGACGCGTTTCGGGCGGAAGGACATCCTCGGTTTCATCGAACACGCGCTCGCAAATGAGGGTTCATTTTCCAAAGTGTAGTTGAGTGGAAATTGCAACGGGCGCCGGGAAAACGGCGCGGGGGGCGCGCTTTCAGCGATGGAGTCTGGCCTACGGCCCCGCTTCCTCTTCCTCGGCGACGGGCTTGAACACCATGTCGGCCATGTGGCGGGCGTAGCGCACCTCGTCTATGAACGTGACGGTCTTGCCGGGCTTCTTGCGCACGAGCAGGCCAAGCTGGCGGGGGATGAACTGGTTTTTTAATTCCACCACGAGCTTCTGCCCGGTCTGGTCGGGCTTTGCCGAGGCGAGGTCTGGGTTGACCCACAGCGTTCCCTTGATGTCGTAATTGATGCCCTTAGGATTTTTCAAATCAATGCGCAGGATGAGGAAGAGCGGCTTGCCGTCCTGTGGCACCGAAATCCCCTGCTCGTCGGCGTTGAGGTTGATGTGTTGCGTGCCGTCCTTGTCCTCGACGACGATGCGGATGAGATTGTTCACATCCGCCATGTCGAGCGGGTTGATCATGATCGCGCCGCCCGGCTCCGGGGTGCTGTTGCTATGCTGGAGGAGCAGGCCCATATACCAGTGCCCGCCCTTGGCCGGATTGGTGATGAAACTCGTGAGCGGGCCGATGTGCCGTTTGAGTTCGAGAGGCTGCTGCACTTCTGCGATGAAGAGGCTGCCGTCGGTCGCCGGGTGGTTGAGGTAGGAAAGCGACGGCGCGACAATTTTTCCAACGAGCCCCTGCCAGACTCCATCCCATCCCCTGCCTCCGGCCTTGCCCTTGATGTTCTGGCCCGCCTGGTATTTGAAAGTTTCCGACGCAATGAGCGGTCCGCTTTCGCCAAGCACGATGGGGGCGGCGACGTTCGGCGCGGGCTTCACAGGCGCGGGAGGCAGTGGAACCGAGGGCGGCGGAGTGCGCACGGGTTCGCGCGGCGCCGGCGCGATCTGCTCCTGCGCCGATTTTTCCGACGGGCGCGTGAGCGCCCACCACAGGCCGCCAATGACGACGATAATCAGCGCGACATAGATCGAAATCGTCGGCAGTGAACTTGGTTTCTGCACAGCGGGCGGAATCCGCGGGACTGGCGCGGGCACTGCGCCCGGATCCATCGCCGCAGAAATATGGATGCCCGATGCTTGTGCCGGCGAGATGAAGGCCGACGGCCTGTGAACTGGAGGCACGGGCGGCGGCGGGACTGGTGCGGGCACGGGCTTTGGCGCGGGGCGCGGGCGGATGACCTCGGGCGGCACCATCGGCGGCGGCGGACCCAGCGCGGCGAGAGTGGATCCGGCTTCGACGGCGGACGCCGGGCGTTGCGCAGGATCGAGCGCGAGGAGGCCGCACACCCATGCGACGAATTTTTCCGACAGGTCGGGCCTCAACTCGGCGAGCATCCCGGGGCGGACAGCCTGCCAGGCCGCGAGGAGTTGCTGCCGATCCGTCCCCGCGACGAGAAGTTTTCCCGTGTAGAGGTAAAAGAGCACCGCGCCTGCGGAAAAAAGATCCGAATGGTGCGATGGCGGATCGCCAGCGAGCATCTCCGGCGCGAGGTAGAGCAGCGAATCATCCGGCATCGTCTGGCGATAAGAGGCGAGGCCCCAGTCCAGCACAAACACGTAGGGCCGTCCGCCGGGAAAATCCACGAAGACGATGTTCGACGGCTTGAGATCACCGTGCGGGCAGCGCTGGCGTTCGCCGCTGCGCAGCGCGCTGATGAGTTGCGCGGCAACGTCGAGGGCCTGCGCGGCGTCGAGGGGTTTTTCGCGGGGGAGTTCCGCGCCGCTGATGCCGGGCGCATATTCATAAACGAGCACATGCCCGTCGTCGTCGGAGTGCGCATCGAGAAGACGGCAGACGTGCGTGCCCTCAATCGAGCGCAGCCACGGCACATCGGTGAAAAGTGCATCCAGATCCAGCCGGTGATCCACATCGCCGTCCTGCGTGAGCAACTTCAACGCGACCTGCCGCATCGTGCCCTTCTCGACGGCACGATACACAATCGCGCCGTTGCCGACCGCGAGGCGGGTGATGATGTCGTAGTTCTGCGTGGTCTGCCCCATGGTGCGCGTTACTTGTAAATGGGCTGGAGGCCGGAAGGGAAGCGCGCGCTAAAATTCATTGATAAGAATGCGAATGGCATCGTCGCACGCATCCTGCGCGTCCTGACAGTCCGCATTACACGCGGCGACAAAGCACGTGTTCTCGCCCGGTCCAAGCCACATCACGGCGTAAAACATCGTATTCTGCCCATTGTGCATGAGCGCGACGCCGCCCGCCCACTTGCGTTTCGTCACCGCCCAGCCCATCGCGTATTCTTGGCCGTCGGGCGGCGTGTGCAGTTTTTTAAAAGACGCCGCGCTCAACAATCGTCCCGTCCCGCGCGCGCCCTCGACGTGCCATTGCGCGTAGCCCGCAAAATCCGCGATGGTCATGTGGACGGTCGCCGCCGGAGCGATGGCAGGCGGATAGTCCGCATCCGGCCCCGGCGGCACGGGAGTGAAAGGTGATTCGTAACCGCGATGCCCCCACGGCTGATCGTTTTTCCCGGCATTTACCGGAGCACCGAAACCCGCACTCTTCAGCCCGAGTGGTTCGAAGATGCGCGTGCGAAGCAAATCCTCGAACGCTTTTCCACTCACGCGCTCCAGCATCACGCCCGCAATCGCGTAGCCGCTGTCGCTGTATATCCATCGGGATCCCGGCTTGTGCGTGGGTGGAAGTGCGAGCAATCCCTGCACAAAAGCCTCCCGCTGCTCGGTCGGCGTTCCGTGTCTTTTCAGCGCCTCCTTCCAAAGATCGGCAGGCGGATCGTGCGGCGCTCCGCCGCGATGCACGAGCAATTGCTCCAGCGTCACCTGCTGCCAGTCCTCGTCCATCTTTTCGACCTGATCGGGAAAAATTTCCGCCAGCGTGGAATCCCATCGGATGAGTTCCTCCTCGACCAGCATCGCCGCGACGCTTGCCGTCATGCTCTTCGTGCAGGAACTGAGCAGCCACACATCGTCGCACGTCACGACTTTCTTCTTATGCACATTGCGAAGGCCCGACGCACCGATGGCCACGAGCTTTCCCTCGTCCATCGCCGCCACCGCGAGCGCAGGCACATCATGCTCATCGCGCACGCGCTCCACTTCGTCCGACACGTCTTTCACCTCTGCCCAACATACCGCCGCGATGAAGAGCAGTGCGGTGGCGAAAATTTGGAGCTTCATGTTGCGCGAAGAGAAGCGCACTCCACGCCCGCGCGCAAATGAACGTGTGATGAAACGAAATACACAGCGTCAGCCCACACTTTGCCGCCAGCAGTAATTGAGCAGCACTTCAAACTCCACGCGCTGGAGCGCCGCGCACTCGGCCAGCAATTCCTCCGCACCGAATTTCACCTGCTCGCACGCGCCGGTGAAAAGATACGCATCCCACGTCGTCTGCTTCGCCAACGTCGGCGAGTGCTCGCGCGCGGCATCGTGCATTTTTGAAAAACAAGGCAGCCGCCCTGCGCGACGGAACCAATAGCGAGCATTGTCGAAATCACCTTCGCGGCGATGCAGCATCCCGTGCCAGTAGCTGCCGAGATCGCCCGGCTCGTCCTGAAAAATGCGATGCGCAGACTCCAGATCATCCACCGCGTAAAAAAGCCCGCCGCGCACCAGCGCGAAAATACGCGCATCCGAAATCGTCGCACCGCCTGCGAGCGTTGAATCCGCAGCGTCGCAAATTTTCCCCGGCCATTCCCAGCCCACGGGCTCAGTCGGCGTGAGCTTGCGAAACAAGTCAGGATTGAGAAGCAGACGTTCGATGAAATCGGAGTAACCGAGCATGGCAGGGATTGTCGCCGATTCCCGTGAATCCTGCCAATCCCGATAAT
>CAIYUV010000053.1 GCA_903929475.1 uncultured Spartobacteria bacterium | reverse complement strand
GTCAGCGGACTGCTCTTCACCATCGGTTTCGCTGGCGTGATGCTGCGGCGGAATATCATCACGATTTTCATGTGTCTGGAGTTGATGCTGAACGCCGCGAACCTCTCGCTCGTCGCATTTAGCCGCTTCAATGTCGGCTCCGATGGCCTGCCGAATTTCAACGCGCAGGTGCTCGTCTTTTTCATCATCACCGTCGCTGCTGCGGAAGTAGCCGTCGGCCTCGCCATCATCGTCGCCCTCTACCGTGCGCGGCAGACGACACACGTTGAGGACATCAACTCACTCAAATTCTAGGATGGAAAACGCAAAGCTCATTCCTTGGTTCATCCTCCTGAATCCGCTCATCGCAGCGGCGCTCATCCTTTTCGCCACACGCCGCGATCACGGTGCGAGCGCGGTCATTTCAGTGATGTCCGCTTTCTTCGGCCTCGCAGCCAGTGCCGTGGCGATGACCTTGCCGGAAGTCCATAGCTCCGTGTTGTGGATCAACCTGCCGGGTCTCGAAGTTCCGCTCGGTGTTTCGATTGATCACCTCTCTCGCGTGATGCTGCTCGTCGTCACGGGCATCGGCTTCCTCGTGCATCTTTACAGCACTGTTTACATGGAGCACGACGAGTCGAAGGCGCGTTTCTTCGGCCATCTCTCGCTGTTCATGTTCTCGATGCTCGGCATCGTGCTCGCGGACAACTTCGCGATGATGTTCATCTTTTGGGAACTCGTCGGCGTGAGCAGCTATCTGCTCATCGGCCATTGGTTCACGCGCGATGCGGCGGGAAAAGCGGCGAACAAGGCTTTCCTCATGAACCGCATTGGCGACTTCGGTTTCATGCTGGGCATCCTGATGCTTTGGAGCACGGTGGGCACGGTGACTTTTGCCGGTCTCGCCGAGAAAAACGCCGTCGCCACGCTGACTGCGAATCCCGCATTTCTCACCGTTGCTCTGCTGTGCATTTTCTGCGGCACGCTTGGAAAAAGCGCACAGTTCCCGCTTCACACGTGGTTGCCCGACGCGATGGAAGGCCCCACGCCTGTCAGCGCGCTCATCCACGCGGCCACGATGGTTGCAGCGGGTGTGTTCATGCTCGCGCGCGTCGCGTTTCTCATCGGGCTGTCGCCATGCGCAGTGGAAGTGATTTCGTGGGTCGGCGGCATCACCGCGCTGCTCGCCGCGCTCATGGCCACGCAGCAGGACGACATCAAGCGCATCCTCGCCTACAGCACACTCTCGCAACTCGGCTACATGGTCATGGCCATCGGCCTCGCGCCCGACCCGCACGGCGGCGCGGCGATGTTCCATCTTTTCACACACGCATTTTTCAAAGCTCTGCTCTTCCTCGGTGCTGGCGCAGTCATTCACTCGCTGCATCACGAGCAGGACATTTGGAATATGGGCGGTTTGCGCAAACACATGCCGAAGACCGCGCTTACCTTCGCCATCGGCACTGCGGCACTCACCGGATTCCCGCTGCTCTCGGGCTTTTGGAGCAAGGACGCCATTCTTGCCGCCGCATACGATCACAACAAAGTGCTCTTCGTGCTCGGCCTTTTCGTCGCTGTGCTCACAGCGTTCTACATGACGCGCCTTTTCGTCGTCGCCTTCCTCGGGAAACCACGCACAGAGGCCGCGCATCACGGACACGATTGTCCCGCGCGCATGACGACCCCGCTCATCATCCTCGCGGTGCTCAGCGTCATCGCCGCCTACGGCACCACACATTGGTTCTTCGCTCACGAGCACGGCATCAATTGGATCGTCGCCACGCTCGCCACGGGCGCATTCGCTGTCGGCACCTTCGCAGGCTACACGATTTACAACGGCAAGGACCGGGAGCCGCTCTCGCTGCCGCTCTTCCGCAACAAGTTTTACTTCGATGAAATCTACGGAGCCATCGTCGCGGGCACGCAGGATGTGCTCGCTTACATCTCCGCCGGAGTGGATGCACTGATCAGCGGCATGGGTCGCGCCCTCGGCTACGCCGCTTGGGGTGCAGGTGCCACACTAAGGCTGCTGCAATTTGGCAATCTCCAAGGCTACGCCTTCATTTTCGGCCTCGGTGTCGTGGGGCTCATCTACTTCCTGATTTTCCGCTGATATGTCTTCTGGAACCAACTGGCTCAACATCGCACTCATCGGCCTCGTGGTCGTTGCCGTCGTCGGCCTCATCATTCAATTTACCTCGAAGGACTAAATGAGCGCCCTGAATTTAATCGTCCTGCTGCCCATCCTCAACGCCATCGTTGTGATGCTCGGTGTGCCCGCACGAAAATCCGCACTGCTCTCGTCATGGGCGCAACTCGCGCTCAGCATCCTCGCCCTGCTCAATTACGACCGCACGCTCGGTGGCTACCAATTTAAGACCACGCTGCACGTAGCTCCCGAGTGGCATCTAAATCTTTTCATGGGTGCCGACGGACTCAGCCTGGTGATGCTCTTCCTCACCGCTCTCGTCACCCTCGCCGCTGTGTGGGTCACTCCGAAAATCGAGAAGCGAGAAAACCTTTTCTACGCCTGCGTGCTGCTCATCAGTGCCGGCGCGGCGGGCGCTTTCGCCTCGCTTGACCTGTTCTTCTTCTACGCCTTCCACGAACTCGCGCTCGTCCCCACCTTCCTGCTCATCGGCATCTGGGGCAGTGGCGAACGGCAGCTCGCGGCGTGGAAAATCACCATCTATCTCGCCATCGGCAGCATCATACTGCTCGTCGGGCTCACAAAGCTCTACCTCGCGCAAAATGTCGCGCTGCTGCCCGGACACGCGCGCACCTTCGACATGATCGTGATGGCAAAGACGCCCGGCCTCATCCCCACAGCGGAGCAGGGCGGAATCTACATCTGGCTGCTCGTCGGCTTCGGCGTTCTCATCTCACTCTTCCCGTTCCATTCTTGGGCGGCACCAGCCTATGCCAGCGCGCCGACTCCCGCTGCGATGCTCCACGCGGGCGTGCTGAAAAAATTCGGCCTCTACGGTCTCATCCGCATCGCCGTCCCGATGCTCCCCGAGGGCGCGAAAGTGTGGATGAACCTCCTGCTCGTGCTGCTCGTCTGTAACATCCTTTACATCGGCCTCGTCACCATCGCGCAGAAGCGACTCGACACCATGCTCGGCTATTCGTCCGTCATGCACATGGGCTACATCTTCCTCGGAATCGCCGCAGGAAATGTCATCGGCGTCAGCGGAGCCGCGATGCTCATGCTCGCGCACGGACTCAGCATCGCCGCGCTCTTCGCCATGTGCGGCACACTTCGCCAAAGCTCGCCATCGCTCGCATTCAGCAGCATGGGCGGCGTCGCCAAGCACGCGCCTTTCCTCGGCTACGCTTTCGGCATGGCCGCTTTCGCCAGCATCGGGCTGCCCGGTTTCGCAAACTTCGCCAGCGAGATGATGGTCTTCTTCGGCTCGTTCAAAACGGGCGCAACACCCGGCGCGCTCACTTTCTCCGGCCTGCAAATCGCCACCATTTGCGGACTGTGGGGCGTCGTCATCAGCGCCGTCTATATGCTCCGCGCCTATCGTAAAATTTTCCAAGGCGAGCCGCTGGCTGGCAGCGAACCCGTCAAGGATCCATCGTGCTGTGTGCGCTGGCCCGTCATCCTGCTTCTCGCCGCCCTCATGCTGGGCGGTCTGTGGCCGAAGTCTTTCCTCAATTTCATCCAACCCAGCGTGGAGGCTCTAATCGCGAAGTAGGTCATGCAACAAATCCTTCCCGCAATCTCGCTCGAAGTCATCGTTCTCATCCTCGGTGTGCTCATGCTTTTCGCAGAGGCATTCGCCAAAAGCGCTGATCGCTCGCATATGGCCCGCTACGCCATCGCAGTGCTCGCCGCAGTCATCGGCTTTTCGTTTTTCACGCAGAGCGCACCGGCGGAACTGACCGGCTACTGGAGGTTCTACTCCGTGGATGCGACTGCGCTGTTCTTCAAACGCATCGCGCTTGGCACCACCATCGTCGTGCTCGTCATGGCGCTGGAATACCGGCACGTGCTGCAAAAATTCATCCCTGGAGTGGAGGCGGGGCAGGGGACCGGTGAATTTTACAGCCTGCCCGTCTTCATCTGCGCGGGGCTGATGTTCATGGCCTCGGCGGTGGACTTCATCCTCATCTTCGTCGCGCTGGAGCTTGTGACCATCGGCTTCTACGTGCTGGTCGCGTATATGCGCCGCAACATGCAATCGCTGGAGGCGGGCGTGAAATATCTCATCCTCGGCGCGCTCAGCACCGGTTTCCTCGTGTATGGGATCACGTGGATTTTCGGACTCACTGGAGAGACGCATTTGGACGCCATCAAGCACGCGCTCACCACAGGCTTCACGGCCCCAAGTGCGATTGCAGAAAAAGGACTCGGCGGATTGCAAGGCAACGAAGCAGCGCTCCTCTTTGGAATCGTCCTCATCCTCATCGCACTCGGTTTCAAGATCGCCGCCGCGCCATTCCAACTTTGGGTGCCCGACGTGTATCAAGGCGCGCCCACGCCCGTCACCGCCTTCCTCAGCGTCGGCAGCAAAGCCGCGGGATTCATCGTCCTCGTCCGTGTGCTCGATGTCTTCCTCGCCGTGCCCGCCGTTGCCGGAAAAGTCACCGCGCTCCTCGCCATCATGGCCGCCGCCACGCTGCTCTACGGCAACCTCACCGCTCTCGCGCAGGATAACCTCAAACGCCTCTTCGCCTACTCCTCCATCGCGCACGCCGGTTACCTCCTTCTCGCCATCGTCGCCATGAGCGTGCAGCCCGCTCTCGCGAAAGAAGCCGTCTCCTTCTACCTCGCAGGCTACTTGTTGATGACGCTCCTCAGCTTCCTTATCCTCATCATCGTAGCCCGTCACTCGCGCGGCGACGAACTCCACCACTTCAACGGCCTCGCCAAACGCTCCCCGTTCCTCGCATTCGCCATGACGGTCGCCATTGCCAGCCTCGCCGGAGTCCCGCTCACCGTCGGCTTCATCGGGAAATTCCTCGTCTTCAAAGCCGCCATCGCCAGCGGACACTGGACACTCATCGGCATCGCTATCATCGCCGTCGCAGCGGGCTTCTACTACTACATCCGCATCATCGCTGCCATGTATTGGCAGGAGCCAAACGAAAGCACGCCCATCACGTTCAGCCCGCTCAGTCGCTTCGCAATCATCTTGCTCGGCACAGCGATCATCTTCCTCGGCGTCTATCCGAACACCATCCTCGCGCAGCTCAAATAGTCATCCAATCCGGGGCAAGGGCATTTGTTTTCATTTGAATTTTGAAACCATGAAGTCATGAAGCGGGGTTGGTGATATTTTGATGGTTTTCTGGTTTCCAAATTGATCCCACAGTTTTCCCCTCGCAGTTTGATCGTCAACATGAGCGATTTTCAGCAGCAAGCATCGGGGGCGAATCTCTATCGCGGGAGGATTGCGCCTTCGCCGACGGGGCTGTTGCATCTGGGTCATGCGCGGACTTTTTGGATCGCGCAGTTGCGGGCGGTGAACAGGACGCTGGTTTATCGGGAGGATGATCTGGACGGGCCGCGTTGCCGGCGGGAGTTTGCGGATGCGGCGATGGAGGATTTGCGCTGGCTGGGCCTGCGATGGGCCGAGGGGCCGGATGTGGGTGGCGCGCGCGGGCCGTATCGCCAGAGCGAGCGGATGGATTTTTACACGGCTGCGTTTGAGAGGTTGTTCGAGGCGGGGCTGGTGTATCCGTGCAAGTGTTCGCGGCGTGACATCGCGAATGCCTTGTCCGCGCCGCACGCGGGCGAGGAGGAGGCGGTGTATCCGGGGACATGTCGGGCAGTTGTAAAAAAATCCGAAATCCGAATCGAAGATAGAGCCTGGGCGAAGGTGGGAGGCTCAAATCCGAAATCCGAAATGAACTGGCGTTTTCGTTTGAATGACGGGGAGTCTTTCATTTTCAACGACGAGTGCTCGGGGGCGCAGCGCGCGGTGTCGGGGTTGGATTTCGGGGACTTCGTGGTGTGGCGCAAGGATGGGTTTCCGAGTTACCAGCTCGCGTGTGTGGTGGATGATGCTCTGATGGGTATCACGGAGGTGGTGCGGGGGGAAGATTTGATCACGAGCACATTCCGCCAGCTCGCGCTGTATCGCGCGCTGGGTTGGAAGGCGCCGGCCTTTTACCACTGCCCGCTGGTGGTCGATGAAAAGGGGATGCGCCTCGCGAAGCGTCACCATGCGCTGAGTCTGCGCACGCTGCGCGAGCAGGGGAAGAGCGCGGAGGAGTTGCGGAGCGGGTGGGGCGTCGCGTCCTAGAGCATATTCATGTTAATCTGTCGCATTTCTGTGGAGCAGCAGTAGAACGCCAAGGGCGTTCCATCATTCAGCCCAGGGTTGGCGCGACAACAGAGCGCCTACCCTGGGTAGATTGGTAAAACAGGCCAAAACCCTGAAAGGGTTTCATCCCACAGCGAGACAACCACGATGGCTGCAACCCTTTCAGGGTTGTTGGCATTTTGGAATCGGACACCCAGGGTAGCTCGTGCCTCGCAACCGCTGGGCTGAATGATGGAACGCCCTTGGCGTTCTCCGGGCCAGATACCAAAGCCGGGTCGGCATCGCTCCAAACTTGCGACAAATTCAACCAAAGATGCTCTAGTGCGGTGCGGAGCCGGCGCTGACTTGTTCCGGACGTTTGGTCGGGGGTTTGAAGAATAGAGCGAGCATCACGATCCCAAGCAAGGCCAGCGCAGCGGGCAGGAGGAACAGTTGTTGCCAGTTCGAATGCAGCCAGGCGTCCTGCATTATTTGCTTGAGTGGTTCGAGTTTCCCGAGTGCTGCAAGCGAAGGTTCGGCTATGATTTTCTGGCCTTCCGCATTGCTCCCCAAAATGGCGAGGACATCGGCGCGTTTCATCAGGCCATCAAGGAGCGGCTGATTGACCCACTTACCTTGGAGCATCGGAAATACGAAGCTGGCGACGACCATGCCGACACCGAGAATGAGCAAATTGAACAAGCCTTGCGCGCTTGATCGGACATCCTTTGGGAAAACTGCGTCCACAAAGATATAGACGCTGGCGAAGAAGAACGCGTAGCAGACGCCGTGGAGCACCTGCACACCGATGATGAGTCCTTTCATCTCCGGGCAATATGCGAATGCCGCAAAGCGCGCTGCATGGCCGAGGATGCCGATGATCATTGTCCACTTCCAACCGAGCCGGGCGAGCACTGTGCCGAGCACGAGCATTGTGGCAATTTCAGCCACCTGTCCGATGCTCATCACGACCATGCTGAGATTGCCTGCAATGCCGACGCGATTTGTGAGGAATCCGTCCGATACAACAAAGTAGCCGTTGTGGATGACGGCATCAATGAGTGTGACGAGGAACAGCACGAGCACGAAGGGATGCTTCAGTAATTTGGCAGCGCGCAGCCACGCGAGTTTGTCGAGGCCCTGGACATCTTTGCGCGGAGGTGTGTGAGGGAGTGTCAGCGAATAGAGAGCCATAACAAACGAGAGCACAGCACCGACGAGGAAAATCCAGCGGGTCTGTTCCTGCGTCGCTTTTTCACCGATGAGGAAAATGAAAGGCCAGCTCACCACGATCCATCCGATGGTGCCGCCCATTCGGACGAAGCCAAAGTCTTTCGCAGGCTCCTTGAGATTTGCGAACGCGAGGGAGTTCGTCACAGAAATAGTCGGCACGTAGAGCAGACCGTAGAGCAGGAAGCAGGAGAAAAACGGGACGAAGTCCGTCATGAATGCAGAGCCAATCAGCGCGAGGCCGCCAACCGCGTGGCTGAATGCGAGGAATTTCTCCGCTGCAAAATTGCGGTCGGCAAACTGGTTGCTAAAAAAGATTCCGAGAATGGATGCGATGCCGAAGACGCTGCCGACGAGCGCCTGCTGCCACGGTGCGAAGTTGAGTTGGCCCATGTAGCTGAAAATTTTTGGCTGCCATGCGCCCCAGATGGCGATTTCGAGCACCATCATGAGAAAGAGTTTGTTGCGTGTGTTCATAGTAGTGTCGGGGTGAAATGTGACGCGCGGGGTGTAGGGGAGTGCCGCGCCATGTGGCAAGGATTGACTCGCGGAATTTCCAAGTCGTGGCAGGGGAAATTATTCTTCGCGGATGACGACGGGTGTGCCGATTTTGACTTTTTCGTAGATGAGGGGGGCGATTTCTGCGGGGAGGCGGACGCAGCCGTGTGAGGCGGGGTAGCCGGGGAGGATGCCGATGTGCATGCCGATGTCGCCGTTGAAGCGGCAGAACCAGCGCATGGGTGCGCCTTCGTAGTGAGTGCCGCTGGGAGCACTGTCCACTTTCATGGAGATGCCTGCGCGGACGACGCGCCCGCCTTTATCCAGAAAGTTGCCGTATGTGGCGGAGCGGTGGTCTTTGTCTTTTTCGGTGATTTTGAAGCTGCCTGCGGGTGTCATGCCTGCGCGTTTGCCGCTGGAGATGGGGGTGTCTATGTAAATCTGCTCGCCGGTCATGAGGTAGGCGCGTTGTTTTGAGAGGGAGACGAGGACGTGGGAGTTGTCCGGGTTGATGACGTTGGCGAGTTCCTTGTTGATGACGGCGGGAGGCTGTTTGCTGATGAGGTCGCGTGCGCTTTTCATCGGTGTGACCTGCGGTGTGCCACCCTTTGCTCCCTGCGCAAAAGTGGATTCGCCGCCCGCAAAGAGCGTGCCGACAATGATTGCCATGAGGAGAATGGGTGCGTGCTTCATGGTTTCCAGCGTTCTAGTGAGAGGGGCACGCGTGCGGCAATGAGATAATGATGGTGTGCGTTGCAAAACTCTCGTGACTGCGGTTACACACAGGGCACTTGTGCAAATCAGAAAGTCCATAGCCTTGCTGCTTTTTATCTACAGCGCGGCTTCGCTCTACGCGCAGCGGCTCAGCGAAGGTGCCGCGCCGCCGCCTGTCGTGGCGCAGTCGGTTGTTGTGAGGCCGGGGGAGACGGTGGTTGTTCCGCTCGGCATTCATGGCGTGCGCGGGGAGCAACTGGAGTTTCTCATCCGTTCGCTGCCGCGGTTTGGTAAACTTTCTGCGGTGAGGGCGACCGGGGTGAACTCTGCGCAGGTTTCCTACACGGCGCCGCTGGGCGGGGCGGAGGAGGATCGTTTTACCTACGCGGTGCGGGGCAGGGAGGGTATGTCGGCACCGGGCATGGTGAGCATCAGCATTCCGGTGGTGCCCGCGCAGCCGGCGAGGCTCGTTGCACCGGAGGAGGTGGATTTGCCGAAGGTTTTCCCCGGCCAGCGTGCGACAGCGGATGTTGAGCTTCGCAACACGGGCGGGACTGCGCTGGAAGGTGCGGCGAGCGTGCCCGCACCGTGGAGCATCGAGGGAGAAAAAAGATACCGCATCGGGCCGGGGGAGCGCATGGTGTTGAAGATCGCGTTTGTTGCGGAGAAGGCGGGCACTTTCAAAACGGACATCGCGCTGGGGCCGGATCAGCGTCGTGACGTTGCGGTGAAATGCGAAGTGGAGGATGCGCTTCTCGTTTCGCAGACGAGTCTTCTGCTGCGGAGCGTGCCGGATGACAGGTCGCGGAAGGCGGTGTTGCAGATCAGTAACCGCTCGGAGGAGGAGATTGCGGTGGTGGCGACGACGGACGCGCGGCTGTCAGCGGATAAAATATTTCCAGTGCCGGCCCGGGGGAAGGTGGATGTCCCCGTCGCTGCCGACGAGGCAGTGGAGGTGGCGTTTGACGGGCGTATGATTCTTCAGACGAAAGCATGGCGCGTGGAAATCCCCGTCCATGTCGAGGCTCGGAAGCCTGTCGCCGAGCCACTGCCGCAGCCCGCGTCCGTCGTGGAAAAACGCCCGCCGCCGATTGCACACGAGACAAGTGCTCCGGGGGACATCACACACGAAGACCCCGCTTTGCCGTTGGGGGATGCGCCCGCCCCTGCGCGTCCGCCTTCGCAGTATAAAGCCGCCGACATGCCGAATATGCTGGGCAGATTTGCGCGTGCGACTTCGCCGACGAGCGCAAAGATCGAATGGCCGGTGAAGCTTGCACCCGCGGCGGGCCTGCGTTTTCAAATGCGCGAGCTGTCACTGGATAACGCGGATCAATTGCAGGTGACGTGGAGAGATTTGCCGTTGGCGGGAATCAAGGAGTCGGTCGGAAATGTGCGCGCTGAGATTACGAATATCGAGCCAGCCCAGCTGCACACGCTTCGCGCCGTTCGCGGAACAGAGACTGTTTTCACTGTGCAATTTTTCACCCCGCCAAAAAAACCGTTCGTCGTGATAGAGTGGAAATCGGTGTGCGTCGCACTGTTGATTCTGATCCTCGGCTGGATCGGGTGGAGAAAGTGGAAAGCACGCGCTCGCAGCGGGTGGTGAGCTATGACACGGATGCTACGTCTGCATTTGCGGCGGGCTGCGGCGACGCTACCGTAGCGGGCGCGCCGAGCAAAACAGCGACCTGCGCCTGCAAGTCGGCGACTTGATCGAGCCGGAGTTGCGGGTCGGGGATGACGAAAACCTCGCCGGTCTTTGCGTGTTCGTAGATGCGGGTGAGCGAGCCGTCGCCGCCGCGCTTCACCTCGATTTCCTTCAGCACGCGCTTTCTTTCAAGCATGAGTGCGAGGATGTAGCGCGCGTTGGTGTGGCCGGCATCCTCCTCCTCCATGTATTTGCGCAGCAAATCCTCGCCCGTCTGTTTGTTCACAGTTTCCGGCTGCGCTGGCGGCGGGGGCACGTATTTGGATTTCCATTGCGAGAAAGGCGCGAGATTCTCATTGCGCGACTTGAATGCCTCCTCGCTCAAATCCTCGCGGCGGAACTGTCCGCTTTCAAAAAAAAGCAGCGTATAAAATTGTTCGCCTACGTCGAAGGCGCGGCCCGTGGCTGCGCAGGCATGCGCGCGGCTTTGGATGGTCCAGTCTGTGGTCATTTTTATTTACGTCGTAATGAAAGTTTTGGCAGCTCGCGGTTCGTCGAGCGGAGATAGAGGAGATAGGTGCCCACGGTGAACATCAGTGTGTTTGGCAGCCATGCCGCGACAAAGGGAGGCACGCGCCCGCCTTTACCAAGCGCAAGCATGAGGAACATGAGGAGGAGATAGCCGAAGAAAATAAAAATGCTGCTCGCGACCGAGGCGAGCACCGCACGGCGCGAAAAAACAATGCCAAGCGGGGCTGCAATGAAGACGACGCTCAGGCAAGTGATCGGAAGCGCCCAGCGGTATTCCAGGTTCGTGTAGAATGCGGCGAGTTTCGCCTCCGGAAAGTCGGCGTTCTGGGCGAGGTAATTGCGGAGCTGCGGCACGGTGAGCTGGTCGGCCTCCATCGATGAGCTGGCGATGCGATAAGGCGTTTCGCTCCAGCCGCCCAGTGTTCGTGTGACCCGGTTGCCGGTCTCATGGCTCCAGTCCTCGATTTCGCTGGCGAGGTTGCCCTCCTTATCGAAGCTCACCTTGCGTCCTTGTATTAAATACCATTTTTTTTCCCGCTGATCGAATACGGCACGTTTCGCATACCATCTAGTGATTGGTTCACCATCTTTGTTGAGCTGGGTGATGTGCGCGTCAGACAGTATGCTTTCTCCCGTGTGCATCTTGCGCGCAAACCAGATGCGGTTGGTCATGCGATCCTTGGCGAGATGATCTTCGATGATGTTGAGTTTTTCCGCCCGGCTGTCTCCTTTGGTGATGCGCTCTATGTCCGCCTTGCGCACAGCGTCAGCCTGCGGGGCGAGTTCGTAATTCAGCCATAAGGAAAAACCGGTCGAGAGAACGCCGCAAAGCATGAGCGGCGCAAGCACACGCACGACACTGCGCCCCGCGCCAAGCATCGAGATGATTTCGTTCGAGCGCGACATTTTGCTCAGGCAATAGAGCAGCGCGAGCAGCAGACCGAGCGGCATCGAGAACATACAAAAATGCGGAAGCTGGTGAAGGTAATAGATGCCGATTTGTTTCCACTTCGCCTTCGCATCGATGAAATCGGTGAGGTTGTCGTTGAGGTCGAAAATCAAGAAGATGCCCAGGAATGCGGAGAAGCAGAGGAGGAAAGGCTCCAGGAAATTTCGTAGGACGTATCGGTCGAGCAGGCGCATGAGCGGGCGGGATTTCACGCATTGCGGGCGGTTTCGCAAAGAGAAATCAGCGGATAAATGGAGATTGGGTTGTTGCTTCGCAGTGCGCTCAGGTAAATGCCGCGCTCACTCGCACCAATTAAAAACAAAGTGTCACACATCGTCGGCATAGATCTCGGCACCACGAATTCACTCATCGGAGTGATGGAGGCCGGCTTTCCCATTCTGCTTGCGGATGCGGAAGGCGTGCGCCTCACGCCGTCGGTCGTGCATTTCCCAAGCGAGGGCGGGGCAGTCGTGGGGCGCGCAGCTTCGCGGATGCGTGCGCTGGATCCTGCGAACACGGTGTATTCGGCGAAGCGGTTCATCGGTCGCCGGGCGGGAGAGGAGTCAGAAGACGTGTCGTATCGAATCGCCGGAAAACGCGGTGAGCTTGTGCGCATCGGCGCGCGCGAACGCGAAATGGCACCGGAGGAAATTTCGGCGCTCGTCTTGAAAAAACTGCGCACCGACGCGGAGTGTGCGCTTGGAGAACCGGTGACGCGTGCAGTGATCACGG
>CAIYUV010000052.1 GCA_903929475.1 uncultured Spartobacteria bacterium | reverse complement strand
GCCGACACCTGATCCAACGCCCGTCCCCACACCGCCGCCAACTCCAAAGCCCACGCCCAAACCAACTCCGGAGCCCACGCCAGTTCCCACACCAAAACCCACACCCGTTCCAACGCCCGTCCCCACTCCACCGCCGACTCCCAAGCCCACGCCTAAACCAACTCCAGAACCCACACCGGTTCCCACACCAAAGCCGACACCCGTTCCAACGCCCGTCCCCACACCGCCGCCAACTCCAAAGCCCACGCCCAAACCAACTCCGGAGCCCACGCCAGTTCCCACACCAAAACCCACACCCGTTCCAACGCCTGTCCCCACTCCACCGCCGACTCCCAAGCCCACGCCTAAACCAACTCCAGAACCCACACCGGTTCCCACACCAAAGCCGACACCCGTTCCAACGCCTGTCCCCACACCGCCGCCGACTCCCAAGCCCACGCCCAAACCAACTCCGGAGCCCACGCCGGTTCCCACACCAAAGCCGACACCCGCTCCAACGCCCGCCCCCACTCCGCCACCGACTCCCAAGCCCACGCCGAAACCAACTCCGGAGCCCACACCCGTTCCCACGCCAAAACCCACGCCCGTTCCAACGCCAGAGCCGGCACCTGCTCCAGCACCAAAGCTTTCATTTACACCCCAACCACCACCTGCACCTGCACTGCAAACAGACGCTCCAATCTCACCAAGCGTTGAACCAATGATAAACGCCGTGCCTCAACTGGCTCCGCCACCGCCCGACACAGCCACGCGTGAAAAACTCCGTCGCTCTGCCAATGTGAGCGATGATGCGCAAGACGAAGATTTCGCCGCCGAAGTCGCGGCGATCCTTTCCAAAACAAAACAGCGTCCTGAAAATTCCACCAAAAATGCCCCGCGCGCTGCGGTGGTGCGGATGCCGAGCGAGGCGTGGCTGATTCGCGCCAGCGCACAGATCGAATCACTACCCATCAACGAACGTCCGGCCGCATTTCAAAAAGTCCTCGAGCACTATAAAATGATGCGCATCGAAGAACGCGCCGCCTCGGGCCAGAGTGGGAAAGTGCAGTAGTCGTGAGCGTGCCGCAGTCGGTTCGAGTTTTTCCCGCCGTCTTGCCTTCCGCGAGTGGGTCGCTAGTTTCCGCGCCCCATGCTTGATATCCGACTCATTCGCGAAACGCCCGATGCCCTAAAAGCACGCCTTGCTGCGCGTGGTGGATCGGCGCACGAACTGGTGGATGCTGTATTGGAATGCGACACGCGGCGGCGGCAGGCGGAGACGAAACTTCAGCAGCTTCAGGCCGACCGGAATCGCATCAGCAAGGAAATCGGCGCGAAGAAAAAAGCGGGCGAGGATACGAGCGCGATCGAGGCGCAGGTGCGCGGTTTTGGAGATGAAATGAAACGACTCAATGAAGAGGCGGCGGCGCTCGATGTGGAGCAGCGTGAGCTTTTGCTGGGCATCCCGAATCTTCCGCACGAGCAGTGTCCCGTGGGCGCGGATGCGGCGGCGAATCCGGAGGTGCGTGTGTGGGGCGAGAAACCGGCGTTTCATTTTGCGCCGAAATCGCACGTCGAGCTGGGCGAAAAACTCGGGCTGTTTGATTTTGAGCGCGCGACGAAAATCGCGGGCAGTGCGTTCGTTTGCTACGTGGGACAGGGCGCGCGGCTGGAGCGGGCACTGATCAATTTCCTGCTCGATCTGCATACGCGCGAGCACAGCTACACCGAGGTCGCGCCGCCGTTGCTCGTGAATGCAGACGCGCTCACGGGCACTTCACAGCTTCCGAAATTTGAGGAGCAACTCTACCGCTGCGAGCGCGACGGACTTTTCCTCGCGCCGACCGCCGAGGTGCCGGTGACGAATCTTCATCGCGAAGAAATCCTCCGCGCCGACCAACTGCCGATTCGCTACGCCGCATTCACGCCGTGTTTTCGCCGCGAGGCGGGAGCGGCGGGGCTGGGCACGCGCGGGCTGATTCGGATGCATCAATTTGACAAGGTCGAGCTGGTGAAAATCTGCCGACCCGAGGACAGCATGGCGGAATTGGAATCGCTGACCGCCAACGCCGAGCGCGTGCTGCAACTGCTCGGTCTGCACTACCGCACCATCGAACTTTGCACCGGCGACATCGGCTTCGGCTCCGCCAAAACTTACGACATCGAAGTGTGGGCGCCGGGACAGGGCGGCTACCTGGAGGTTTCGAGCTGTTCAAATTTCGGTGACTATCAGGCGCGCCGGATGGCGATGCGTTTCAAGGACGAGAATGGGAAAAATCAATTCGCCCACACGCTCAACGGCAGCGGCACCGCGCTGGCCCGACTCTACGTCGCGTTGCTGGAAAATTACCAGCTGGCCGACGGCACCATCGCTCTGCCGGAAATTCTGCTCCCCTATTTCGGCGCGGCGAAAATCGTTTAAAAATGAAAGCCCTCGACGGGGCATTGACATCGTATCGTAACACCCGTTAGTGTGCGCTTGTGAAAAGTTTCACAAAGTTCGATTCGCCGACTCCTGCGACTGCCGGAGTGGATAAAGCCGCCGCTCTCAAACAGACTTTCGAGCTGATCAATTCCCAGCTTTACGCCGTCGAGGAACGCATTCGTGCGCAGGCGCGCGTATTTGATCCGGCGGTTGAGGGCTATGTCGCCTACGCCATCGAGAGCAACGGCAAGCGGCTCCGCCCGGCGCTCGCACTTTTGGCCGGCGGAGCGACCGGAGCGATTGGCACCGAGCACCTCGACCTCGCAGTTGTCGTCGAACTCATCCACGCCGCCACGCTCGTCCACGACGACATTCTCGACGGAGCTGATACGCGGCGCGGCCAGCCGACCGCCAACGCGAAATGGGGCAACGCCCTCAGCGTCCTGCTCGGCGACTGCCTGTTCGCGCACGCACTCAAGCTCGCGAGCGGTTTCCGCAGCCCCGAGATGTCACGCCGCATCGCCGAGGCGGCCAGCGAAGTTTGCAGCGGTGAAATCATCCAGACACAGCGCCGCTTCGATTTGAAACTCTCGGTGCCCGACTACTATCGCATCATCGAGATGAAAACCGGCGCGCTGTTCGCCGTGGCGACGGAGCTGGGTGCTTTCCTCAATGAAGCCGCGCCCGCCGTCATCAGCGCGCTCCGCACCTTCGGTATGCGCCTCGGCACGGCCTACCAAATTTACGACGACGTGCTCGACCTCGCCGGCGACGAAACAAAGGCCGGCAAGACACTCGGCACCGATTTGCGAAAAGGAAAACTGACACTCCCCGTCCTTTACCTTCTGCAAAACAGCGAACCCGCAGAGCGCGACAGCATTTGCAACGTCATCCTCAGCGGCACTGACGAAGAAGTCGCAGCACTTGCCCGCCGCGCCATCCAGACGGGCGCGCTGAAGAGCGCAGTCGCCACCGGACGACGTATGGTTCACGAGGCTCAGACCCAGCTCGAAATCGTCCCGGCAGGACGCCATCGCGACGCGCTCACGGGGCTCGTCAATACGCTCGACGCGATGTTCGGGCAGTATGCTTCGTAGTTCTTCAGGACGGAACATAGTTTGACTCCGCAGCGGCCTTGCACTTGCTTGGTTTAAATTCCTGCCGCCATGAAGCACGCCATTCTTTTGCTAATCGCAATCTGCTCTTCAGCCATTGCAGTCGAGCGGCCCAAGGGATTTCTCGGGATCAACTGGGGTGCATCGCCCGAAGAGGCAAAGCGAGTCATGCAGACAAGACAGGGAGTGAAATTTTCCGAGGATGCGGACGATTATAAATTCGACCTCACTGGAGGGACTTTTGCAGGCCAGTCGGTGGCAAAATGGATCCTCGAATTCCCGGGGCGTCAGTTTGCATCAGCCACCGTGATCCTGAAAAACGAAGGCAACGCCTCCATTCTCTTCAAGGACTTCCGCGCGCAGTTCGCGGCGAAATACGGCCCGGCAACGACAGACAAAAAACTTTCCCCCGCAATGGAAAAAAAGCAGGTTCGCAATCCCGGCCAGGTGGAGCCCAAGGCCCAGCTTGGCGGCGTTGCCACTTGGAAATTTGGATCCAATATGAAGGAAAAAAATAGCGTCACCATCTCGTGTCAGCTCAGCGATGCCAAAGGCGCGCCAGCCATGAACGAGGAACAGCTCATCCTCACAATTCACTACACAAAGGATCCGAATCCGGACGCGGCGGCAAAAAATACGCCGTTGGGATCAAAGCCGTCGCTGAACACCGTAAAAAAGGAAGACCTGTAAACCGGACAATAATTTCACTGCAGTATGAGCGCCCCCAAAATCCGCGAACTCCCCGAGCAGGAACGCCCGCGTGAAAAACTCACGAACCTCGGCGCAAACGCACTCAGCGACAGCGAACTCATCGCAATTCTCCTACGCACGGGACTCCCCGGTGCAAATGCTGTGGATGTCGCACGTCAGCTTCTCATGCGATTCGGCAGCCTCGGCCAGCTCGCGCGAGCGAGCGTCACCGAGCTTGCGGAGATCAAAGGCGTCGGCCCGGCCAAGGCCGTGCAACTTGCCGCAGCCTTCGGCCTCGCCACGCGCCTCGCGCGCGAAACGCTCGCTCGCACGCCGCTCGACAAACCGCAGCTCGTCTACGATCTACTCGGTGCTGAAATGCGCCAGCTCGGCAAGGAATCCCTCCGGGCAATTCTGCTCGATACAAAACTCCACCTCCTCCGCGTCGAAGAAATCTCTCTCGGTTCACTGAATGAATGCCTCGCGCACCCGCGCGAGATTCTCCGCCCGGCCATCCTCCACAGCGCCTACGCATTCATCCTCGCACACAATCATCCCAGCGGAGATCCCTCCCCCAGCGAAGCCGACCGCCGGCTCACTCTCCGCATCGCCGAAGCCGCCCGTTTGCTCCAACTCACATTTTTCGATCACATCATCGTCGGCGCGCCATCACTCGACCGCCCTGCCTACTTCAGCTTCCGCGAGGCGGGCATTCTTTGAATGACGGATGACGAATGACGAATTGCACAGGCGCACGTCATTCGTCATTCCTCATCCGTCATTCGCAATCCCATGCTCCATCCCACCGCCATCATCCATCCGCAAGCCCAGCTTCACCCGAGTGTGAGCGTCGGGCCTTACGCCGTCATCGAGGGAGCCGCAGTCATCGGTGAGGGATGCACGATTTCCGCCCACGCGATCATCACCGGTCATGTCGTCATCGGAAAAAACAACATCATCGGCTACGGCGCGATCATCGGCGGCGAACCACAGGATTTTGCCTTCAAGTCCGAGGTGAAAAGCCGCGTCGTCATCGGCGACGGCAACCGCATCCGCGAATACGTCACCATCCATCGCGGCACCACCGAGGGCAGCGAGACGGTCGTGGGCGACGGCTGCTTCCTCATGGCGGGCGCACACCTCGCGCACAACGTCCGCCTCGGCAACCACGTCATCCTCGCCAACAACGCCCTGCTCGCCGGCCACGTTCATGTCGGCCAGCGCGTCTTCATCGGCGGCGGCAGTGTTTTCCATCAATTCGTCCGCGTCGGCGACTACGCCATTTGCCAAGGGCTTTCGGGCTTTGGAAAAGACGTGCCTCCCTACGTGCTCGCTGCGGACAAAAACGGCGTCGCCGGACTCAATGTCGTCGGACTCCGCCGTAACGGCTTCACCACAGTGCAACGCGCGGAAATCAAGCGCGCCTTCGACCTCCTTTACCGCGCCGGAAAAAACACCACGCAAGCCCTCGCAGCTTCGCAAGACGAAGAATGGACAAACGTGGGCCGCACATTCTGGGACTTCATCGCTGGCGCAAAAAAACGCGGCCTTTGCGATCTCCTCGCGACCCGGCGAGGTGGAGGAGTTGAAAGCGAGGAGTGAAATCGGCGTTAATGCGCCTCCAATGCCATCACTCGATCCCGAGCTTCATCTTTCCATCCGCAGAGATCATTGATGGGTTCCACTGCGGATCCCACGTGAGTTCGACGTTCGCGCTGGCGACGCCGGGGACGGAGAGGATGCGCTGCTCGGCGTCAGCGGCGAGCGTGGGGCCCATGCCGCAACCGGGGGCGGTGAGCGTCATTTTCACAGCAATGCGCTGGCCTTTTCCACTTGTGTCTTCGCTCACGGCGACATCGTAAATGAGGCCGAGGTCCACGATGTTCACCGGAATCTCCGGGTCATAGCATTCGCGGAGTTGCGCCCATACTTTCTCGATCTCAAACGGCCCTTCGGCAGCGGCTGGCGCTGCGACTTCGCGGCCGAGCGCATCAGCGTCGGCGCCCTGAATGCGAAAGATTCCACCGCGATCCGGCGCGACGACGGTGAATGATCCGCCGAGTTCCTGCATGATTTGCACGAGCGACTGCGAGGGCAGCGTGGTCACGAGACCCTCGGGGATTTTAATCGCCTGCACATCGCGGGTGAGCGCCTGGTAGCCATCGGAATTCATCGCACCACGCTAACCGCAATGCACAGAGCGGCGAGAGTTTTCGCACTCGCCAATGGTGCGGAGGCTGCTTATTCCACGGGTGGACTTTCCGTAACCATGAAAAAGATCGCACTGCTCTTCCTGTTCGCCGCCTTCACGTTCGCCGGTTGCTCGCGCGATCATTTTTCATCGAACGTGAAAGTCGTGGGTGTGAATACCACGCCACGCAGGGCGACTGTTGTGCTCTCGCCGAACAAGGCAATTTCTTTCAACAACATGGCACAGGAGCGCAACGGCTGGCTCGAAGGGCAGCTCCGCACTTCTATCACCCGCGAACTTGCGGAGAGCGGTCGTTTTCAGCCCGCGAAAGCTGGCGACGACGACGGACAGATCGTCTTCAACAGCATACGCCATGGCTTGCTCGAAGTGAGCGCGAACAACTACGCGGCGCAACTCACGGCGGATATTTCGCTCGTCGGGAAAAATGGAAAAGTCATCGGCAGTCGCGACTTGTCCGCGACTGCGGGGCAGATTCACACGCTGGCGGAATTCGAGGATTCGAAGACTTACGAAGAGGCACTGACGAGTGCAGCCGACAAGCTCGCGCTGGAACTCGTGCACGACTTGTAGTCGCTACGCAAAGAGCACTTCGAGATCGCGCGATTTGGCGCGAATGAGTTCGGTGGCCTTTTCACGTGCGAGCGCGTAGTCGCTGCACAGACCGTAGAGCGCCTCCTCCGCCGCCTCGAAGCGACCGAGCTGGCGCAACGCCTCGGCGCGGAAGAGAACAAATTCGTGATCGCCGCCCTCCGTCAGCACGATGATGCGTTCGAGATTTTCCACTGCTTGCGGTGATGTCGGATAGCGCCCCGTTCCTTCGTGTTTGCGAAAGCGATCATTGCCGCGCCACCACGCGTGGACACGCAATTCGATCTCCTGCTCCGGCGTCTTCGCGAGTCCGGAGTTGAGCGCGGCGAAATAGCCAGACTCGTCGAGCGATTGCATCTGCGGGGCGTTCACCCACCCATCGGGCGGCGGCGTGCCGGGCTCGGGCTGCTCCGCTTTTTCAAATGATGCAAAACGCGGCACACCCTCGGCAGGTGTCATGCCGACGGGATCGATCATCCCGACCTCCCGGCACTCCGCGAGCCAGTGAAGTTGCGAGCAGGCATGGCATCGCACTATGTTCGGCTGGCGCGGTGCGAGCGGGAAATGCTGGTAGCCGTCCGTCCACGAAATCGCGCCTTCGGCGTCGCTGCTCGCGAGCGTGAAGAGCCGCGAAAGCGCACCGCAGTGCGGGCAGGCGAGAATGAGATCCGGACCGGGAATCATGCGCGCAGACTGTGCGCTGACGCCCATTGGCGCAAGCCGTGCGAGTGCCCGGTGTGAAATGAAACGCGCCGACTCAGGTTTCCCCGAGTCGGCGCTGGATTCACTGCGGGCAAGTTGCCCTGCTGACTAGACGGCTTTTTCGCCGGTCTCCTCCGTGCGGATTCGCACGGCCTGCTCGACCGGGCTGACGAAGATTTTGCCGTCGCCAATCTTGCCGGTCTTGGCGGATTTGACGATGGCGGCTGTCGCCTGCTCCACGAGGTTGTCGGGGACGATGGTTTCCAGTTTGATCTTCGGCAGGAAGTCCACGGTGTATTCCGAACCGCGGTAGATTTCGGTGTGGCCTTTCTGGCGTCCGAATCCTTTGACCTCGGTGACGGTCATGCCTTCGATGCCGATTTCGGCAAGGGCGTCTTTCACTTCCTCGAGTTTGAATGGTTTGATGATTGCTTCGATTTTTTTCATGGCGTGTTGTTTTTGGTTCGCTGGTTTGAGGTGTCCGACCCGGGTGCCATTACCCATCACCCGGGTCGGGTTTCCCCCCTACATGATTTCTTAGAGGATGTAGCCCTCCTCTTGGTGATCGGTGATGTCGAGACCGGCGGTTTCTTCCTCCGGTGTCGGACGGAGACCCACGAGGGCCTTCACGATGAATGTGATGACGAGGGTGCCGACGATGCTGAGCACGAGTGTAAGGCCAACGGCCTTGAGTTGCTCGAACACGAGTGTGCCCTTGTTGATGTAGGCATCAATGTTGGCAGCAAGGTTGGAGTTCACCGCGTCGGGGTTGATCTTGCCGTCGGCGAATTTCGCCGGGACGGCGAGGACGCCGGTCATGATGGCGCCGAGCGTTCCGCCGATGGCGTGAACGCCGAAGGTGTCGAGCGCATCGTCATAGCCAAACTTCGCCTTGAGGAACATGACGAAGATATAGGGAACGACTGCCGCAAGGACGCCGATGATCATTGCGCCGTTTGCGTTCACAAAGCCGCAAGCCGGTGTGATGACGACCAAGCCCGCGACGATGCCGGAGCAAAAACCGAGGACAGAAGCGTGTCCTTTGAGGATTTTCTCGATGAGCGCCCATGTGAAACCAGCGGTCGCGGCTGCGAGCGTGGTGGTCATGAAGGCGTTGGATGCGACACCATCTGCGGCGAGAGCGGAGCCGGCATTAAAGCCATACCATCCGACCCAGAGCATTCCGGTGCCAACCATGCACAGCACCATGCTGTGCGGGGACATCTTGTCTTTTCCAAATCCGAGGCGCTTGCCGAGGATGATGCAAAGAATCAGGGCGCTCCAGCCCGAGGACATGTGGACGACTGTGCCGCCCGCGAAGTCAATCGCGTGGATGCTGGCCTTGGCGTTCCAGACGCCGTTCATCATGCCGTCAATGCCCCAAACCATGTGTGCGAGCGGGAAGTAAACCACGAACATCCACAGCCCAATGAAGAGCATGATGGCGGTGAACTTCATGCGCTCTGCAATCGCGCCGACGATGAGCGCCGGCGTGATGATGGCGAACATGAGCTGATACATTGAAAAGACGTTGCTTCCGATCCAGTAGCTGTAGTTGCCGTCCGGTGTTGCGTTCACGCCTTTGAGCATCGCGGCTGCAGTGCCGCCGATGAAGGTGGAGCAGTCGCCGCCAGGCTGGCCGACATCAGAAAATACGAGGCTGTAGCCAATGAAATACCACAGCACGGTAACGAGACCCGCGCATCCAAGGCACTGGGCGCAGACGGAGAGGACGTTCTTGCGACGGACGAGGCCGCCATAGAAGAGCGCCAGACCAGGAAGCGTCATAAAGAGCACGAGGGCCGCGCAGATCATCATGAAACCGTTATGACCGGGACCGGAACTAGCTGCCAGCGGCGCGCTGTCCTTGTCGAGATCCGGTGGATAGTCGGCGGTCTCAACGCCGTCCTTGTCCTTTGTTTTCAGCGTCTTCAGCGGGACGCTCGGATCACCGTTGCCGATATAGGCTTCGACTATCGCGAGGCGCTGCTCGATGGTGGCCGGGACTTTCTTGGCCTCTTCCTTTTTGGGCTCATCTTTCTTTTCAGCTGCCGCTGGCGCTGCTGCCGGAGCAGCTGGCGGTGCGGCGTCCTGTGCGGACATGGTTGTGGTTCCGAATCCCCACACCATGGCTGTGGCCAGTGCGAGGTTCGACATTTTACGGAGTAGTTTCATGCTTTGGGTTGTTGGTTGTTTTGTTAGTGCCCCGTCACTGCTGTTTAAAAATCGCCAATGGGATTGGCGCATTCATAGACAAGCAGTGGTGTAGGTTGCGCCGCGCCCTTAGCAACGGCTGTGCCAGCACTAGTCAGACGTTTATTTTACAGAGGAAAATAGTTGCCGCAGCGCTTCGCGATCACGCTCCCGGCACATCGAAAAATAGCCATCCGCGCGCATCATGGGCAAAACGCGACAGCCCTCCCGCGCCCGTGATCCAGAAGAACTGCCTGCATGGAATCCGAGCACGCTTTAGAGCACCAAAGCACGGCCGTATTCAGATCAAAACTTTGCGTCTTCGCGCCTTTGCGCGAGGAAAAACAAAATTCGCAAGCGCAAAGAAACCTCCGCCCTTGCGGATTGTCCGTCGCAGCCGCTAACGTCCGCACCAATGTCCACAGAATCGCAGCGCCAGCCAGTGCCGCCCATTTCACTTTCGCTCCCGAAGCCAGTGGCTCCGCCGCGTTTTCGTCAGCCGAAGAAAAACATCCCGCAGACCATCGAAGAGCGCACAGCCATTTTGCACGCGGTGCGAAATTACGTCGCTGAATTTTGCCCCACGCCGCCCGTTCCGCTCGCGGAACTCGGCGAGCACGCGGATCGCCTCGTCCAGCGCATTGGCTGCGCGGCCATCTATCGCGACTACGTGGGTGTTTTGATCAACAACGAACTGTGGCGCGAGCAACTCGCCGCCGTGCCGTTCGAGCGCCGGCTGTTGCTCATGCCGAAATGCCTGCGCCTCGAAAGCAAATGCCCCGCGCCGTTCGATGAGTTCGGCCTGCTGTGCAAACAATGCGGACAGTGCTCGATTCAGGATCTCCAAAACGAAGCCGAGCGTCTCGGCTATGCGGTGCTCGTCGCCGAGGGCAGCGCCATCGTGATGTCGCTGATCCAGACGGGGCAAATCGAGGCCATCGTCGGAGTTTCGTGCCTCAGCGTGCTGGAGCGCAGCTTCCCCTACATGGAGGCCGCCGCCATTCCCGGCGTCGCCGTGCCGCTATTGCAGGACGACTGCATTGATACCACCGTGGATCTCGACTGGGTGTGGGACTACATCCACCTCACCGCCGACGATTCCACGCGCCGCCTCGATCTCGGCACGCTCCGCAGCGAAGTGGACTCGTGGTTTTCAAACGAATCACTCACCGCGATCATGGGTGCCGCCGAGGACGAGACCGAACGCATCGGCCGCGACTGGCTCACCCGTGCGGGCAAACGATGGCGGCCCTTCCTCGCCGTCGCCACATGGCGCGCACTCACGGGTGTGGATGCCGTGATGCCGGAAGATTTAAAAAAAATCGCGCTCACGGTGGAATGTTTTCACAAGGCGTCGCTGATCCACGACGATATCGAGGACGAGGATGACACGCGCTACGGCGAGCCGACGCTGCACGCCGAATACGGTGTCGCCATCGCGCTGAATGTCGGCGACCTGCTCATCGGCGAAGGCTACCGGTTGTTCGCCGACACAGCCGTGAGCGCGGAGCAGCGCGCGGCGATGGTCGCAGTCGCCGCCGTGGGACAGCGCGAACTCAGCCGCGGCCAGGGCGCGGAATTGCTCTGGGCGCGCAAGCCCGAGCCGCTCACGAGCCTGCAAGTGCTGGATATTTTCAAAAAGAAAACCGCGCCCGCTTTCGAGGTCGCGCTGCGCATCGGCGCGATCTTCGCGGGCGTGGAATTGCACGACGAAGTGGCCGACGTGCTCCACGCCTACAGCGAAGCGCTCGGCATCGCCTACCAAATCCGTGACGACCTCTCCGACCTCGGCCAGAACGAGGACACCAGCGACATCGCCGGCCTCCGCCCCAGCCTGCTCCTCGCCACCGCACACGAACGCGCCGAGTGCGAACATCGGAAAATCACCAGCGCGCTATGGTCGCGCACCAGCACCGCGAGCATCGCCGAAGTCGAGCAACTCTACCGCGACCTCGGCGCAGTGGATCGCTGCACCGACCTTCTCGAACGCTACAAAGAGCAAGCCATCCAAAGCCTTCGCGAATTAGAAAATCCTTCTTTGAAAGGATTGCTCCGCCGCGTGCTCGGCAAAATTTTCAACGACACGGAAATCAAAGGCTGGTGCAAGGAATTCGAAGCCAAAAACCTCCTCGGCATCGCCGCCAACGAAACCGCCCTCGAAAAATCCCCCGAGCCCCGCGTGCTGGCGACGGTGTAGCCCGAACCCCGTGATTAAGGCCCGGAGGGCCTGCGGAAATTAGCCGGTGGTGGAGCGAGCGCAGCGAGCGAGAACCACCGGACACAATCCCAAAACGAAATGCGCCCCGGAGGGAGCGCTGGAAACCGGGCATCGCGGTTCCGCCGCCCCATCCGGGGTGGTTGGTTTTCATGGCGATGATCCGGTGGCTGCGTCCACCTGTAGCGGACTGGCCGACCGGCTAATATCGAACTGTCCCTCCGGGACAAATGGATCCAGAACGATTTTGAAAAACAGCGATCACGCTTATTTACGGCTCAATAACGCGAAAAGGCTGCGAGCAACTCTTTGATTTCCAGAGTTACGATTTTCGTCGTCACGTCGCTGATTCCGTAGGGAAGAATCAATTGCCCGCGATGCACGAGCGCACCGCAGGTATAGACGACATTGGGCACATAGCCCTCGCGCTCATTGCCCTCGGGACGCAGGAGCGGCTCTTCGAGTTCGCCGATCACTTTGCTCGGATCTTCCAAATCGAGCAGCATCGCACCGATGCAGTATTTGCGCATCGGACCGACGCCGTGGGTGATGACGAGCCAGCCGGCTTCGGTTTCAATCGGCGATCCGCAGTTCCCGATTTTCACCGCCTCCCACGAATGGCAGGGACGCCGCAATAGCTGCGGGTCGCTCCAAAAATGCGGATTCTCGGAATATATGAGGAAGAGGTTTTCGTCGTCCTGTCGCGAGATCATGGCGAAGCGCCCGCCGATGCGGCGCGGGAAAAAAGCCATGCCTTTGTTTTGCACCGCGCGTCCGTTCAACGTTCGAGCGCGGAAGCTGAGGAAGTCGGTGGTTTCGAGAAGCTGCGGGAGAATCGCGCGGCCATTGTAGGCCGTATATGTCGCGTAGTAGATCACGCTGCCATCGTCTTCGATGAAGCGCACAAAGCGGGCATCCTCCATTCCGTTGCTCTCGTTCGACGAGACGGGGAAAATGATGCGCTCCGAGACGGCGACGGATGGATCAAAGTGAACTTCGTAGTTCGACTCCGCGAGCCATCGCACGCACTCCATCGTGCGCTGCACTTCACGCGGCAGCGGCCCGGCACCTCGCACCGCACGACGCATGGCTGTTTCAAGTTCACTAAGTGTGAAGTTGTCTCCAAGCGAAGTCATCACGGCTGCCGACCAATCATTCTCGAAACCCATCTCCATCAATTTGTGAAGGAATGCAGTTTTGAGGTAAGTCGGATTCGGATTCAGCTTCGGCGCGGTGACGAATCGCGACGGTTCTTCCATCGTGATGCTGTGGTCGGCGTGGATGATGCCGGCGCGAAATTCGATGGACGAGATGTGTCCCTCACCGGTCGCTCGCAGACTGAGAATAAAACGCAGCTCACCCTCGGCGAGGCCGGATTGATCCGGATGCGGCACGATGGACGGGTTGAAGAGCGCGGCGGATTCGAGCGCATACTCGCCGGAAAAAAGCGCACCGATGTAGAGCTGCCGGGCCTCGGAGAGCGGGCGTCCGCTGAAGACGTATCCTTTCACCCTATCAAAATGGCGGCGCCAGAAAGTGCGGAGATTCAAATGCCGCGTGCCGAAATCCTCGGTGACGGCGACGAGTTGTTCCTCGATCTCGGCCTCACTGAGCGCCAACGCGCGCCCGAGAATGTTGACGATGCGCGCCGTGTCTCCCGGGATAAATGGGCGGATGAGCACACGGGCGTTATTGGGCCGGAGGGCGATGCCCGTGGGGTGGATGGTCAGGCTGCGCATATTGGTAGGATCTCGGCTTGCGCGCCTTCTGCGTGCGTGAGTTCGGCGAGGGAAAGGTAGAACGCGAGCGACGATTCCGCTCCCTGATTTTGGTTGAGATGATCTTGCAGCAGCGCATCGCGGCAGCCGCCTGTCGTCGGATCGTAGAGCGACTGGCCGAGATCGTTACGTCCGAGAAACCACTCGAAGCAACTGCGCGCCGCACGGTGCCAATAGTCATCGCGTGTTACGGCGAACGCTTCGAGACAGGCGGAGAGCATTGAGTGCGCTTCGAGCGGCTGTTGATCAAAGCGCGCACGCTCGCCGTCATGCGTCCAGAATCCGTGGCAACCAATCGGTGCGAAGTGACCGCCGTCCGCAGTCTGCGCTTCGAGCAGCCAGCGCAGCGAATTGAGTCCGATATCAAGCATTTCACCGTTGGAAGTCCAATGACCGCTCAGGATCAGCGCGTGCGAGAGTTTGGCGTTATCGTAAGTCGCGATGCGCTCGAACCACTGCCAGTTCGACGAAGCATTTGTGTGATACAAAGCGACAAGTTTTCTCGCGAGCAGGTCGCGCATTTTCGCCACCACGCGGTCACCGGAAAAAGTGCGCAGATATTCGTGAATCGCGATCAGCGCAAACGCCCACGCACGTGGCGAACTGAACCGCGCGACCGGCGGCAGTCCGCGTTGGAAAAGCAGCGCGCAGAGATTGCGATGTCCTTCGTTGCGCGAGCGCCCGAGCGCAGTGCCGACAGCCCATAGCGCGCGTGCGTGGCTGTCCTCCGAGCCGGCACGCTCGATCCACTGCCGGTGATGATTCATGAAGTTGCGAAAGCGCGACGTATTCGCATCGAACGCATACCACAGGAAAGCGAGGTAGCTGCTTTCCAGTCGCTCAATCTCCGGCTGCGGCTCCTCCATTTTTTGCAGCAGCACGGTGAAGATAAACGCGCGAGCATTGTCATCGGTGCAATAGCCTTCGTGGTAGTTCGGCACGTTGTAGATCGCGTGCTGAAAGATGCCCGTGTGGTCGCTCATCTTGAGCAGATGATCGAGTTTCAGCGGCGGGACGGGATAGTTCGAGTGCTCGATGGTGCGGACGGCCACGGTCTCCACCGACGGCACGCTGAGGCTCGCGCGCGCCCGCTCGAAGCTCTCCATGTAGCGCCGCGCGACGACCGGCCAAATCATCTCGCGCCCAGCTTTCCACGCACGCTTTCGCATCGCGGTCATCAACGTCGGGTTTGAGAGAAAATGATTCACGCCCTCCGCAATCGCCGCCGAATCCCGAAACGGCACCAGCAAGCCGCGCTCGCCCGCGAGCAACTCCTGCGCGTGCCAATACGGAGTGGAGATGATCGCCTTCCCAGCGCCAAACGTGTAAGCGAGCGTGCCGGAGGTGACCTGCGCTTCGTTGAGATACGGCGTGATGTAAATGTCCGCCGCACCGATGAATTCCTTCAGTTCCTCAATGGTTGCGAAGCGGTTGTAAAAAATCACCTGCTCCGACACGCCGCACGTTTTCGCGAGACGCTCCAGTTTTTCACGATACGCCTCGCCTTCGCGCGCCAGTAAATGCGGGTGCGTTGCGCCGAGCACGAGATACACGATTTGCGGATGCCGCTTGAGAATCTCCGGCAGCGCTTCGATAACGTGTTCGATACCTTTGTTTGGCGAAAGCAGGCCAAAGGTAAGCAGCACCGTCTTTCCCTCCACGCCGAAGACGTCCTTGTAAAAATTCGAGTCAATGAACGGCATATCAATAACGCCATGCGGGATGAGGTCTATTTTCCCCGGCGCGATGCCATACACGCTCATCAACAAATCCCGCCCACGCTCGGCCATTACGATGAAACGATTCGAGAACACATCGAGTTGCTCCATCACCGCGCGCTGATCGCTGTTCGGCTCGCTGAGCACGGTGTGCAGCGTCGTGACCACCGGCTTTCGCACCTCGCGAAGAAACTCTATCAAGTGCGCGCCCGCAGCGCCGCCATAAATGCCGAACTCGTGCTGAACAGACACGACTTCGACGTTGTTGATGTTCAAAAATTCCGCCGCACGCCGGTAGGAATCCAACTCCTGCTCCTCAATCTCGAACCGCACCCGCGATGGATAATCGTATCCCTCGGGCCGATCATTCACAGACCCCACGATGCACTGCGCCTGCGGAAACTCCGCAGCGATGGCCTCGCAAATGTCCGCTGTAAAAGTGGCAATGCCACAGCGTCGCGGCACGTAATCGCCGACGAAGGCGATGTGTTTGGTATTGGTCAGTGTATTCATAGGCAGCAATTCCCGGATTCTTGTCCGCCTCACCACAGCAGCGACCGGTGCCTCACCCGAAATGGCGAGCGGCCCTGAACAAATCCCCGCCACCTTCGTCCGTCTCCACCAAAGGGTCAACCAGCATTGCCGGGCATGAACGTAGATGGCCAACTCAGAGTGCGGCGTTGCCTGCGGAGCAGCGGGGGCGTAGAGACGGCGCGTGATTTCACCACTTGCCAATCTTGCTGATTACCACACGCACACACCACTCTGCCGTCATGCGGAGGGGTGGCCAGTGGATTATGCGCGCGCCGCTCTGGAGCGCGGTTTGGGGGAACTGGGTTTTGCGGATCACAATCCGATGCCGGAACCGTTCGATGACTGGCGGATGCTACGCGAGGATTTACCGCGCTATTTCGCCGAAGTCGCGAAGGCGCGTGCGGAATTTCCGCAGCTCAACATCAAGCTCGGGCTGGAGTGTGATTTCATCCCCGGACAGGAAAAGTGGATCGAGGAACTCGCGGGCATGGCGGAGTGGGATTATCTCATCGGCAGCGTCCACTATCTGCCGGACGGCTGGGACGTGGACAATCCGAAGAACATCAGCCGCCACATGGGCGGTGCGGCATCGTCCGTCTGGCACAGCTACTGGAGCATCTATGAACAGTGCATCCGCAGCGGGCTTTTTGATTTTGTGGCGCACCCGGATTTGCCGAAAAAATTTGGGATTCGTCCCGAAGGAGATCTGCTGCGTTTTTACGGACGCTCGATTGATGCGCTCGCGGAAACCGGTGTGGCTTTCGAGATCAACACTGCCGGTTTGCGCAATCACTGCGCGGAACCGTATCCAGCGCGTCAATTCGTCGAGCTTGCACACGCCGCCGGCGTGCCTGTGCTGATCAACAGCGACGCGCACCGGCCCGGCGACGTTGCAGCGGGATACGATCAGGCCATCGCACTCGCAAAAAGCTGCGGCTACACGGAGACGCTGCGTTTCACGCGCCGGAAACGCTCCACGGTGCCGCTGCCGTGAAACTCCTCGCTCGCGGACACACGATCACTTTTCCACGCCGCCCGCTCATCATGGGCATCGTGAATCTGGTCGCGGATTCGTTCTCTGGCGACGGCATCACGGACATCGAGGCTGCGGTGGCGAAGGCGCGGCAGCTTGTCGCCGACGGCGCAGACATCGTGGACATCGGGGCCGAAAGCGCGCGCACCAATCGCGGCCCGATTCCCGAGGAAGAGGAAGCGGCGCAACTGCTGCGTTTCATCGAACGCTGGGACGAACCGACTTTGCTTTCCATCAACACATGGCGGCCCGGCGTCGCGCGGCGCGTGCTGCCGCGCGGCGGTCACATCCTCAACGACATCGGTGCGCTACCCGACGACGAGAATGCGCGCATTTGCGCCGACACGGGCGCAACGCTTCTCATCATGCACACAGTCGGCCAGCCGAAAGTCGCGCACACGCACGTCGGCTACGATGACGTGATGGCGCGACTCGATGAGTTCTTCGCCGAAAAACTCGCACTCGCGGAAAAAGCGGGCGTGCCGCGCGAGGCGACCATCCTCGACCCCGGCATAGATTTCGCGAAGCAGCGCGACGACAATCTGCGCATCTACCGCGAGTTGGAACGGCTGCACCATTTTGGCCGACCGCTGCTCCTGCCGGTCTCGCGCAAGACAGTCATCGGCGACGTGCTCGGCCTGCCCGCGCCGGAACGCGATGCGGGCACCATCGCCTGTCTTGTGAGCGGAATGTTACGCGGCGCACAAATTTTCCGCGTCCACAACGTGCGCGCCGCCGCACAGGCAGCACGGATGATTTCGGTTGTCGAATAACGTCGCCTACAGCCGCACGGAGACTCCGTGTTCGGCCAGATATTTTTTCACGTCCGCCACGGTGTATTCGCCGAAGTGAAAGATGCTCGCGGCGAGAACGGCGTCAGCTCGGCCCTCGCTGAGAACATCGGCCATGTGAGCTAGGTTTCCTGCGCCACCGCTGGCGACGACGGGGACGCCCACGGCCTCGCTCACGCGGCGCGTGATGACGAGGTCGTAGCCGGCCTTGGTGCCGTCGGCGTCAATCGAGTTCAGCACGATCTCCCCCGCTCCGCGCGCGACGGCTTCCTCCGCCCATGCGACTGCATCCTTTCCCGCGGGCTTGCGTCCGCCGTGGATGAAAACCTCCCAGCGATCGGGTGCGGTTTTTTTGCAATCAATGCTGACGACGATGCACTGGCTGCCGAATTTATCCGCACCGGCGCTGATGAATTCCGGCGTGGCGATGGCGGAGCTGTTGATGCTCACTTTGTCCGCACCGGCCTTGAGCATCGCGCTCATATCGTCCACCGCGCGGATGCCGCCGCCGACGGTGAGCGGCATAAAGCAGCAAGCGGCGGTGCGCTCGATCACATCCACCATTGTCGCACGACCGTGCGCGCTGGCGGTGATGTCGAAAAAAACCATCTCGTCCGCGCCTTGATCGTTGTAACGGCGCGCAAGCTCCACGGGGTCGCCGACGTTGCGCAGTCCGCCATCCTCGGCGCGCCCGAACTGCACGCCGCGCGTGACTTTTCCATCGTGGACATCGAGGCACGGAATGACGCGTTTTGTGAACATGAGGGCGGCGATTTAGCGGGCCACGCGCTTGGGCGCAACTCCGGCGGAATGTGACAGTCCTGTATGCCAGCAATCTCCGATTCAATTTATACGCGGAGTGTGCTTCATTCGCGCACCCATGAGCGCCATGCAGAAACCTTCCGAGCCTGCAAAAGAAGTCATCGCCCCGAGGCACGAGTCATTGCAAAAGGAATTCGACGAAGCGCGGCGTGAGCTTCAGCCCGAATACGGCGAGGTGCGTCTGTGGCTCGTCGCGCGTGATCCGCACTGGCTATTCGCCTATTGGGAATTCAATCCTGACGAGCATCCCGAAGCGCGCGGCGAAGATGGAGCCGCTCATTTTCTCCTGCGCGTCCAGCGCGAGGACGGCACGGTCGAGGCGACCGTGGAAATCCAGCCCGGCGCAGGAAACTGGTATGTGCCCGTGCGCAGCGCCGACTGCGGTTACACGGCCGAGCTTGGTTTTTTTACGATGGGCACGTGGGCATTTCTCGCACGCTCCGGCGAAACCCGCACCCCACCCGTGGATGCCGATGAAGCCTTCACCCCGCCGCCATCGAAAATCCCCGCACGACTCAGCCTCGCCGAAATACGCGCTCTGATGGAGGGCCAGTCACACTCCGGCGAGACCACCGCACAGACCGCCGCGCGCGTGCAGGACTCCGCCCGGCGCGCCGTGCGATGGACGCCTGAGCAGGAGCAGATGCTCGAGAAATTACTCGCCGAAGAAGCGAAGAGAACGCTGCGAGCAAACGGCACAAAATAAAAAAGCCGAAGCCTTTCGACTCCGGCTTTTTGTGAACGTGTATAGTGCGCTTAGATTTTGTCGGCGGAGTATTCCCAGCCTTTTCGATACGAGGCGCGCTTGATGAATTTGTTGGCGTCGTCGTTGTCGAACTTGAGCGCCTTCGAATCCCACTTGAGGCGCTTGCCGGGGAAGCGCATGGCGAGACCGCCGATGAGCGTGGCCTCGGTGAGCGGGCACGAGTAGTCGAAGTGGCCGGCCCACGGGAACTCCTTGCCGTTCTTGATGGACTCGGTCCATTCCTGCTGCGGGTTTCCCTGCCGGATGCTGCGCGGCTCGGTCTTTGCAATTTTGTCCGCAGGAAATTCATCGCGGCGTGATTTCGGCCAAATTTGCATCCCCTGAGCTTGGTCGCTCTTGTTCAAAATGAGACCGTCGGTGCCGATGATCATCCAGCCGCCTGCGGAGACACCTCTGCCGCCGAATGCCTCGTTCATATCAACGATTGCAGGGAATTCCGGCAGGTAGGGTTTGCCGTCGGGCTTCTTGCCTTCATACCACGTGAACGGAACGTCGCCGTGGCCGGGGACGTTGGTAAATTCGAGCTTCACGATGCTGCCGGTCGGCCAAGCGATGTCGGTCAAATCATCCACCTGCGATGCGGTCACAGCACTCGCCGTGGTGAGGCCGAGTGCGACGAACGGAGCGTCCATCAAATGGCAGCCCATATCGCCGAATGCACCGGCACCCCATTCGAGGAAACCGCGCCATTTGAAGGAATGCACGTTGTCCGAATACGGCTCATCGGGTGTTGCACCGAGCCACTGCGTCCAGTCGAGATTCGCGGGCGCTTTGCCGGTTTTGTTGAGGATGGCGCTTTTGCCCTGTGGCCAAATCGGGCGGTTCGTCCACACGTGGACTTCCTTTACTTTGCCGATGACGCCTGCCTTCACCCACTCGGTGGTGACGCGATTGCCTTCGTAAGTGTGACCCTGATTTCCCATCTGTGTGATGACACCTTTTTTGCGCGCAGCGAGATGGAGCTGGCGGTTTTCCCACAGTGTGTTGGTGAGTGGTTTCTGAATGAACACATGCTTACCAAGCCCGATGGCGTGCATCGCTGCGGGGTAGTGCATGTGATCGGGCGTGCTGATGGTCACGGCATCAATGCCTTTGATCTCGTCGAGCATCTTGCGGAAATCGGAGAAGGCTTTTGCGTTCGGATATTTTCTTTGCGCACCAGCAAGGGTGTTTGCGTCCACGTCGCAAATGGCGACGATTTCGTTGTTGGCGGAGACGCCCGATGTGTCGCTGTCGCCCTTGCCGCCGACGCCGATGCACGCGAGCGCCAGTTTCTTGTTCGCGTCTTGTGCACGCAGGAGATTTGGAAACATGCCCGATGCCGTGATGGCACCGATGCCCTTGAGGAATGAACGACGGGATGTCTGTGGAATGTGGATCATGTGGTTGTTTGGTTTATTGGGAATGGACCGGATGCACCGGCAAGGGAGTATGACCCGCAGGGGTATTGCCAGCTTAGAATCCGTGAAAAGTTATTTACCGGGCGGGCGGTGGCAGAGTGCCGCGACGACGTCCCAATGATTCGCAACGAGCAACTCGTGTGCGGCGTTGGTGTCCAGACCGAGCGCCACGGCGACCATGCGTGTCGCACGGTCGCGCAGTTTCACGTTCGTCGCGCGCAGATTTACCATCGCGCCGCCGCGCACTTTGCCGAGGCGGATCATCGCGCAGGTCGAGAGGATGTTCAGTGCGACTTTCGTGGCGGTGCCCGCTTTCAAGCGCGTGGAGCCGGTGACGATCTCCGCTCCCGTCGGCAGATCGATCTCCACATCCCACGGCTGCGGCGATGCGTTCCGTGACGGATTGCAGGTGAGAAAAATCGTCCGCGCGCCGAGTTCCCGCGCACGCGCCAGTGCGCCAAGCACGAACGGCGTCCGCCCGCTGGCAGCGATCCCACACACCACATCGCCCGCTCGCACGCCGCGCCCTGCCATCGCGAGCGCGCCCGCCTCGCGCGAATCCTCCGCAGTCTCCACCGACTGCGTGAGCGCCGCCACGCCGCCCGCGATCACCCCCTGCACCAGATCGGACGGCGTGCCAAAAGTCGGCGGCATCTCGCTCGCATCCAGCACGCCGAGACGTCCGCTCGTTCCCGCGCCCGCGTAAAAAAGCCGTCCGCCATTCGACAGCGCGGTTGCGATCAATTCCACCGCTTCCGCAAGCCTGTCCTTGCAAGCCGCCAACGCTGCACGCACTCGATCCTCTTCTTCGACAAACAGCGCCACGAGTTCGCCAGTCGTCATTTTTTCCAGCTTCCCCGCGCACGGATGCACCTGCTCGGTCGTCGCTCCGGCTAGTTCCTTCGTGGTTTCTAGCCCGGTTAAAACACCGCCTGCGTTTTTTACTGAAACCGTCTCTGCACTTGCGAGCGCCGCCGCCCCGAACGCACCGCTCCGCGTGCATAGTTCAACATTTGCACCCGGCAATTTCTCCGCGAGCAGTCTCCGGTAATGCGCAGCATAGCCTGGCTCCTTCGTGAGCAGCCCGCCGAGCAGACGCACCTCCACGCGCTCCATCCCGAGACGTTGCGCGACACTGACCGTGAACTGCGCAAGGTCGCGCGCCCGGTGCTCGATCAGCTCCCTCATTTCCACATCGCCCGCATCCGCTGCGCGAAAAATCACCGGTGCCAGCCGTGCGACCTGCATCTTGTCGGCTTGGTTCACCCAGTCCACAAGCTGCGGCAGTTCGTTTAGCGAAAGCTCGGCGAGGATTGCCGATGCCAGCGGCGAAAGCGTGCCCTCGATGTCGTAATGAAGAATCGTTTTGCGCAATGCGTGACGGCACATGTCGTAGCCGCCACCACGGTCGCCGAGGATGTGACCCCAACCGCCGGATTTTTCCACGCGTCCGCCCTTCCTTCCATGCACGACAGCACCTGTGCCGCTGATGACCACGATTCCGTCGCCATCCCCCAGCGCCGCGGCAAAGCCAGATTCGCAATCGCTCCCCACACTCACGCGCGCCGACGGCCACGCTGCGGCAGTCAGCCGCCTCAGTCGTGCGTGATCATTTTCCGACAAACACCCCGCGAGAAACACGCCCACCTCCGTCGTCTCGCGCGGCAAAGCAGCAAAGAGTTGAGCGAGGTATTCGTCCGTCGAGAGCTTCAAATTCGCCGCGCCGAGCTGGCCTTCCCCGAGCACGCGCCCCGTGTCATCGAGAAGCACCCAGTCGGTTTTCGTGCCACCGCCTTCGACGCCGAGAATGGTGTGATTTGCCATGTGAGAAAATCAGTTGCCGGAAAATGCCCGCATAACGCGCGCTTGGCAATGGCGGCAAACCTACTAACTCAACAGCCACTCAAACATGACTCCCGCACTCATCTGGTTCCGTCGCATCTGCTGGCTCGGTGTCGCGATCTGGACGGCCACGGTTTTTTACCTCTCTTCGCAAACCGGCCCGGAGCTCGTCGAGCAAATGCCCTACATCATGCAGTTGTGGGACAAGCTGCTGCACTTCATCGCATTCTCCAGCGGTGCGTGCGCACTGCTGCCTGCGCTGAGACTCAGCTTTTCGTGGTCGTGGAAAAAAACCATAATCACCAGCATCGCCTGCCTTTCCATCTACGGCGCACTCGACGAAGTGCACCAATACTGGACGCCAAGTCGCAGCGCACTCGACCCGCTCGACTGGCTCGCAGATACTCTCGGAGCCGCCACCGGCACCACACTCGCCTTTTTCATCCATGCCTTCTGCGAAAGAAAAAATCGCCGCGCTTCGTAGGGAAATTGAGGAACACGATCGTCGCTACTACGTCGAGGCCCGCCCGACGATCAGCGATGCCGCCTACGACGAACTTTACCGCGAACTTCGGGCGCTGGAGACCGCGCACCCGGAACTCGTCACGCCCGACTCGCCGACGCAGCGCGTGGGCGGCGCGCCGTCGAAGGGTTTCAAGCAAGTGCGCCACGAGGTGCCCATGCTCTCGCTGGAAAAAATCGAGCCGCCGACGCTCACGGGCGCGGACGCGGAGTTGGAGTTTGCGAAGCGTGTGCGGTTGCAGGACGAACGCACCGTCGAGGAGCTGCGCTGGTTTGATCAGACGATCCGCAAGCAGCTCGGCGCGGAAAAAGTCGGCTACGTGATAGAGCCGAAGGTGGATGGCGTCTCAATCTCCGTGCACTATCGCGACGGCCTGCTCGCGCTCGGCGTCACGCGCGGCGACGGCACGACGGGCGACGACATCACGGCAAATCTCCGCGCGGTGAAGGCAATCCCGCTGCGCCTCGACATCCCGAATCCGCCCGCGCTGCTCGAAGTCCGCGGAGAGGCCTACATGCCGGTGAAGGAATTCGAGGCGATGAACGCCGCGCTCGAATCCGCAGGCGAGAAGACGACGCCGAACGCACGCAACGCAACGGCGGGAACGCTCAAGCAGCTCGACTCCAGCGCCGTCGCGAAACGCCCCGTGCGCGCCGTCTTCTACGCGGTCGGCGCGCTCGATGGCATCAGCTTCGCCACGCACGGTGACACGCTGCGTGCGCTGAAAAAATTCGGCCTGCCTGTGCAGGAGATTTGGTGGGAGTGCGATGACATGGAGGACGTGATCGCGAAGTATCAGCGCGAAATCGTGAGCGGCTATGACGAGGCTCACGACCTGCGCTCGCGCGTGCATTACGAGATTGACGGCATCGTGATCAAGGTGAACGACCGCGCCGCGTGGGAGCGCATCCCCGCGAAGGCGAAGGCGCCGGGCTACGCGATCGTCCACAAGCCCGTGCCGTGGATTTCCGGCGCGGTGACGGAGCTGCTCGGCATCACGATCCAAGTCGGCCGAACCGGCGTGCTCACGCCCGTCGCCGAGCTGAAGCCAGTCTTCGTGCAAGGCTCCACCATCTCGCGCGCGACGCTGCACAACGACGAGGAAATCAAGCGCAAGGACATCCGCATCGGCGACACGGTGATCATCCGCAAGGCGGGCATGGTGATTCCCGAGGTGATCGAAGTTGTGAAATCGAAACGTCGCGCCGACTCGCAGCCGTTCGATCTCTCCGCGCACATCGGCGGGAAATGCCCCGCGTGCGGCGGCACGATTTCGCGCTCGCAGGTTTCCACGGGGAAAAAGGCCGAGGTCGCATGGCGCTGCGACAACATCTCCGGCTGCCCCGCGCAGCTCGTGCGCCGCGTGGAGTTCTTCGGCCAGCGAAGCGCGCTCGACATCGAGGGCGTTGGCGGAGTCGTCGCGGAAAAACTTGTCGAACGCGGCCTCGTAAAATCGCCGCTCGATCTTTTCGACCTGCGTCTCGAACAACTCGCGAAGCTCAATCTCGGCACCGACGACGAGCCACGCATCTTCGGCGAGAAAAACGCAACCAAAGTGATCGAAGGAATTGCGCGCGCAAAGACACAGCCGCTCGCCCGCTGGCTTCACGCGCTCGCGATTCCGGAAATCGGCGAGGAAACATCGCACGACCTCGCAAAATTCCACGAAAACCTTGCTGCTGTCGCCGATTCAAAACTGCTGCGCGACGTGCTCGATCTTGAACGTGCGCGCGAAGAGAAACGCAAGGGGGACGCCGACACACTCGGACGGAAACTCATCGAGTCCGGTTTTGCGCAGCCTTCGAAAAAGAAGAACCCGGGCGACCGCGATGCGGTGCTGGCAGTGGGTCCGGTTGCGGGGCGTGCAGTCATCACATGGTTCGAGAGCGCGCCGGGCCGATCTGTTTTGAGGCGCATGGAGCAGCTCGGCATCCACCCGAAGGGCGGCAGGGCATCCGCAGGCAACTCGCCTTTTGCCGGAAAGACCTGCGTGCTCACCGGCACGCTCGAAACAATGAGCCGCGGCGAAGCACAGGAAAAAATTCGCATGCTCGGCGGAAATGTCAGCAGCAGCGTAAGCAGGAAGACTGACTTTGTTATCACGGGCCCCGGCGCTGGCTCAAAGCTCGACGATGCAAAATCCCTCGGCGTGCCGGTTCTCAGCGAGCAACAATTTGTCGCGAGGCTCGCAGGCACGAAGACAAAGGAAGCCCCCAAACAGGACGAATTATTTTAACCTCACATAGCCCATCGCTCCTGTAAGAAAACCGTAGGAAGCGGGCGCTGAGTTCGCTACAGTCCACACCCATGGAAATTGTCCCAATTGAAGTTTTTGGCATTCTCGTTGACGTCGCGTTCCCGGCACCGCTCGGCTATCAGGCCGCGAAGCTGGAGGAGTTCGGCGCGAAAATTTGTGACACAAAGGAGGGTCTGCCGCTACGTGCGGAACATCTGCGGCTGCGTCGTTTCGACGAGTTGTTCGATTACGAATTGAAGGCCGTGTTTTTCGGCGAAAACGGCACGCTCAACCGCACGGCGGAGCGCATCAAGCTCGGCATCCGCAACGCTCGCACACAGGGCGACTGGAATGTGATCCAGCAGACGTTCACACGGTTTTACACACTGATGGATTTCGACGAGAAGTCGCTCTCGCATCTCTCGGCGCACGCCCACGCAAAATTTGAAACGCTCGAAGCCCGCGATGAATGGCTGAAGCAATTCTCCCACAATGCCCTCGTGGACAAGGCCGCCGCGCTCGGCTACGTGAAAATCGCCGATTGGGAAAAAGAAATCCGCGTGCTCATCGAGCCATCGAACATGGTGCCGAACGCCGTCTTCATTTCGTGGGACACCCAGTTTGTGAACCTCCAGGAATGGGACACATTCATCGGCTCGCTGCCAAATGTGATGGAGAATTCAGCAAACTATTTCGAGATCGGCTTCGAGCCCTTCAAGGAACGCGTCTAGCGCTCACTGCACGGCGAGATGGCCGAGTGCGAGCAGGCCGTAGAACGTGTATTCCGCATCGAGCGCATCGTCCGCCCAGTGTCCGTGGAATCCACCCTCCGCGCTCCAAAGCGTGTCCACAAAATCGAGACATCGCTCGCGAATTGCCTCCGGCAAAGTGCGGTCGAGACACGATAGCGCGTGCAGCGCCGTGGCCGTGGAAAGTAAATCCGGCAACGGAGAACCGGGCGCAGCAAGCCAGCCTCCCTCTGCGTGTGCCTGCGCGAGTAACCAGTCACCGACGGCATCATTCACCGGAACGCCGAGCTGATGGAGCAAAGTCACCGCCGCAGCGGTCGCGGGCACCGTGCCCTGTCGCATCCCGCGCACATTTCCCCATGCGCCGTCGGGCGTTTCGAGAAACTTCAAACACTGCACCATCCGCATCGCATCCGGCACTTCGCACCCGAGATCCTGATACGCGCCGAGCGCAATGAAACACCCATACGCATGACCGTGCGCGGCACCGCACTTTTCGTGATAGCCGCCATCCGCCGTGCGAAATTCCTCGATGTGCGCCAGCAATCGCTTCGATTCGGAATCAACACCACTCGCAGCCCTGCATCGCGCCAGCGCACCGAGGTGGATAAAATCCAGCCCCTCCCCTTCCCCAAACGCCGCCACAAATTTCCCCAACGCATTTCGCCGCGCAGAGTTTTCGTCATTCCCAAATCCGTCATTCGACATCTCCACCGCCTGCATCCCCGCGAGCGCGAAGATGGTGTAATAAAGATCCGCCCTCCCCGACCGATCCCGCGCCCCGCCTTCGCTCGTGAACTGTCGCATTAAAAAACCGCGCACCAATTCCGCCGAGTCGCCGAGCATCTTCGGCGCGAGTCTGGCGACCTGGAGCATTTCGAGGCGGAGGCTGCGTTTCATCACACCGAGTCTCCGTGACGCCACGCACACGACAAGACGATTCACTGCGTCGCTGCACAGATGCTTCACTCGTCGCTAAGTGTTTTAAGGAATGCGACGAGGGCTCGGCGATCCTTTTCACTCAGCGGCACACCGCCGTCGGGATGCTTGGCGAGGTTGGGATCGAGCGTGAGAGTGCGCTGGAGGCCGGTGGTGTAGTGGGCCACGACTTCTTCGAGTGTAGCAAAGCGACCATCGTGCATATAGGGCGCGGTGCGGGCGACGTTGCGGAGGCTGGGCGTGGCGAATTTTCCGCGATCCGCTTCGTTCTTTGTCACAATGAAGCGACCTGTGTCGGCGGGGTTAGGGGCGAGGCCGTTGTTATGAAATTGATGATCGCTGAAGAGCGGGCCGCCGTGGCAGTGAAAGCAATCGGCCCCCTGCTGGCCCGTGCGTGGATCGTATTCCGTCATGAACAACTCGAAGCCGCGCTGCTCATCGGGAGTGAGTGTGGCTTTACCGAGCATCGCACGGTCGAATTTTGAGTCGAATGCGGTGAGAGTCAGGACAAAGTTTTCGATCGCCAGCCCGATTTTTTCGGTGGTGATTTCCGGCGCTCCGAAAGCGGCGCGGAACAACGGTGGATACTCGGCGTATGCTGCGAGCTTCGCTGTCACACGGTCGAGTTTCTCATCCATCTCGGTGTGATCCTGAATCGGCATCAATGCCTGTGCGCGGAGCGATGGGGCGCGTCCGTCCCAAAAGAAACTCGTCTTCCACGCGAGATTGAAGAGCGGCATCGAGTTGCGCGTCCCAGCCTGTCCGTCCACGCCCTTGCTGAAGCGGCGCGGATCGGTGTGGGCGAAGTTGGCGACATGACACGACGAGCACGAAAGAGAGCCGTCGCGCGATAGTGCGGTTTCGTTGAACAACTTTTTACCGAGCGTCACGCGCTCCTCGATGAGAGGGTTGTCGCGCGGAAGATCGGGAATGGGAAAACTGCCGCTCATCGTGAAGCGATAGGGCGTGAATTTTTCCGGCATGTAGAGCGGCTTCACAGGAGAGGGCTTGCTGATTGCGGGAATCGCCGATGTGATCTGTCGCACACGAAATGAGCCAGGCAAATTCGCTGCGAGTGCAGCAGCGACTGGATCGCCTTCGCGGGAATGTGTCGCGGCACCATCCCGTGTGAAAGCAAGCGGGCGCGGTGCATTGAGCAACGCTGCCAGATCAAAATCGAGCAACACGCCGGCGTCGTGCGTGAGATCGAGCGGAGCGGCGAGGCTGATGCGCGTGCGGTTTGGCGTGCGCGCGAAGTGATATGAATATCCAGACAACTCCGCTCCCGCCGTCGCGCGATAGCGTCCCTCCAAGGCGAGGAAGATGTATCCGCTCTGCCACGTCCAATGCAGACCATTGAGATTCGCGTTCAGCGGATGGGTCGGCGCGAGGCCAGCGGGGTTCGCGGAGTTTGCTGTTGCATCCGGGCCGATGTGAAAACGAAGCGCACGATACTTTCCCTCCGGCACGCCTTCGAGCCGCTCGGACAGGCGGCGTTTTTCCGCGTCCATCCACGCATATTGATCGGGGATCTCCACCCACACACCATCTTCGCGCTCCACGGCAAAACCGCTGAGAAGGTAGCTCACCCTCGTGAACGACAGCGTCTCGGCGGCGGAGTTTTGAAAACGCAGCGAATCGAGGAGCAGCAGCTCGCCGCCGAATTTGTGCTGGATGGAAATTTCGAGCGTTGCTGCGTTGCCGAGAACCGCCAGGCAAAGCACGCCTGCCATCACGAATGTTCGAATTGCTTTCATCGCGATACTGCGGGGGATGATGGGATTTCGCGAAGGCGCAGCCATAGGAATATCACCGGCGTAACGACAAGAACGTGGATGAGGCTGCTCAACATTCCGCCGATGACCGGCGTCGCAAGTGGCTTCATCACCTCGGAGCCGACGCCATGGCTCCACATGATCGGCAGCAGGCTGGCGACGATTGTTGCGACAGTCATTACCTTGGGCCGCAGTCGCAGACGCGCTCCCTCTTTCACCGCAGCGACGAGGTCAGCGCGGCTGAATGTCGCGCCGTACTGCTGACGTTTCCGCTGCACGGCCTCGTCGAGATAAACGACCATCACCACCGCAGTCTGAATCGCCGTGCCGAACAACGCGATGTAGCCGACCTTTACGGCTACGCTAAAATTCCAGCCGAGCATGTATTGCAAAAAGACTCCCCCGCTTAACGCGAAAGGCACGGCGAGGATGACGTGCGCGGCATCCAAAATTTTTCCGTAGAGCAGATGGAGCAGCAGAAAGATGATGAGAATCACGCTCGGCCAGACGATTATCAAGGTCCGCGCGGCGTGCATTTGATTTTCATACTCGCCGCTGTATTCGATGGTCATTCCCTGCCCCTCCAGCTTCGGCGCGATGTCGTGCTGCACGCGGGCTTTCACTTCCTCGACAAAGCCGCCGAGGTCGCGTCCGGCGACATTCGCCTGCACGAACGCACGTAGTCGTCCGTTCTCGCTGGCAATTTCATTCGGACCCTCGACACGATCAATTTCCGCAAGCTGGCCGAGCGGGATAGTTCTCACCGGACCGCCCTCGGTTTTCACACTGACGAGCAAATCTCGCAACCGGCTCAAATCTTCGCGCTCGCTGCGCTCCAGTCGCACTTGAACGGGAACGCGGTTGCGGCCTTCGATGGCGGTCGTGATATTTTTTCCTCCCAGCCCGACTTCGACCACATCGAGGACATCCTGCGCTGTCATTCTGTTGCGAATCAGCGCATCGCGGTCTACGCGAATCTCGATATACGGCTTCCCTTGAATCCGACTGGACGCAACTCCCGTTGATCCGCGCACGTCTTGGACAATGCGCTGCACATCGCCAGCCGCCTGCTGGAGTTTACCGGGATTATCGCCGAAAATTTTCACCCCAAGCTGCGAGCGGATGCCGGTGGAAATCATGAGAATTCGCCCTTGGATCGGCTGGAGAAAACCGGGCACCGATCCCGGCACCTGCCGCTGCGCCTCCATCATGTCGGCGATGAGTCTGTCCTTCGTCATGCCCGCGCGCCATTCGCTATCGGGCTTCAGCATGATGGTCGTCTCGATCATCTCGTTGGGCGCAGGATCCGTCGCCGTCTCTGCGCGCCCGAGTTTTCCCACGGCGGATCGCACCTCGGGGAAACTTTCAAAGACCCGATCCTGCCACGCCATCACGCGCTTCACCTCGGAAAGCGAAGTCGCCGGAACGAGGCTTGGCATGAAGAGAAGGCTGCCCTCGTTCAGCGGCGGCATGAATTCCGATCCCATGCGCGGGATGAGCATAACCGCAACGGCGAAAATGATCGCGGCTCCCCCAATCACGATCTTGCGGTGTGTAAGCGCGAAATCGAGCACCGGGTCATACAAGCGCAGAAAAAAGCGCATGACGATATTCCGATCCTCCGCGTAAAACGGCCCGCGCACGAGCAGTGTGCAAAGCACCGGCACGAAGGTCATCGCAAGCAACGTCGAGGCAACCATTGCGAAGGTTTTTGCGAAGGCGAGCGGGTGAAACATTTTCCCCTCCTGCGCGCCCAGCGCAAACACTGGGACAAACGCGAGGATGATGATCGCCATCGCAAAAAAGATGGGGCGGCCCACCTGCTTCGCGGCCTCTAGCACTGTAGTCAGACGCTCTGCGGCGTTGAGCGCAGTTCCTTTGCGGGCCTCCGCGCGCTCGCAATGACGGATAACATTTTCCGTGAGGACAATCGCGGCATCCACGAGCACACCGATGGCAATCGCGATTCCGGATAGACTCATGATGTTCGACGTGATGCCGAAGTGCCGCATGAGGATGAACGAAATAAGAATGCTCGCCGGCAGAGGCAGCGTGACGATGAGGATGCTGCGGAAATGGAACAGGAAGATGATGTGCGCGAGCGTCACCAGAATGATCTCTTCGCCGAGAGCGCGCTTCAATGTGTCGAGCGTGCGGTCAATGAGTTCGCTGCGGTCGTAGAATGGCTGAATCGAAACTCCGGGCGGGAGAGTGGGCGCGATTGAGGCGATCTTCGCCTTCACTTTTTCGATCACGTCGCGGGCGTTCTCGCCGTTTCGCATCACCACGGTGCCGCCCACGACTTCGTGGCCGCCAACATCCAGCGTGCCGCGACGAAAATCCCCGCCCAACTGCACCCGCGCGATCTGTCGCAGACAAACAGCACTCCCTTCCTTTTCCATGATCACGATTTTTTCGAGATCCTCCGCGCCGTGGATCAAACCCACGCCGCGCACAATGAACTCCATGCCGTTTTCCTCGATGGTTTTTCCGCCGACGTTCAAATTCGAGCGACCCACGGCGTTCATTATCATTTCGAGCGTCACGCCGAGCGTTCGCATTTTTTGCGAATCCACCTCAACTTGATACTGCCGGACAAAACCTCCGATACTCGCGACCTCGGCAACTCCGGGCACAGCGCCGAGTTGAAAGCGGATGCGCCAGTCCTGCAAAGCACGAAGCTCACCGAGATCATAGCCGCGACCTTCCGGCAATTTTTTCGGATCCACTTTGAGGTAGTATTGAAAAACCCAGCCTAGGCCCGTCGCATCGGGGCCGAGCTTTGCGCTGACTCCCGTAGGCAAAACACCATCAAGAGAGCCGAGCCTTTCGAGAATCCGCTGGCGGGCCGTCGCCTTTTCCACCCCATCGTCGAAGACGACCGTGATGAGCGAGAAGCCGAACATACTCGTCGCGCGGACCGCTTTGACACCGCCGAGTCCTTGCAGGTTTGAAGACAGCGGAAAAGTGATTTGATCCTCCACCTCCTGCGGGCTGCGGCCCGTCCAGTCCGCGAAAACGATAACCTGATTTTCGCTCAGATCGGGAATCGCATCCACGGGCATCTCCCGAAACGCCTTCACTCCAAATGCGATGAGAAACAGCGCGGCGCACACCACCACAAAACGGTTTTTCGACGCGGCTGCGATGAGCGCCCGGATCATGGTTTCACTTCCATTCCGCTGTTGCCTTCTGCCATCGCACCGAGTTGGGCCTGACTGTCCATGAGCATATTGCCGGACGTCACGACGCGATCACCTTCCTTCAAACCCTCCAGCACCTCCCAGAGCACATCGCCTGCACGGCCAAGTTTTACCTCACGCTGTTGATATGAGCCGCGTGTCTTCTCGACAAATACGCGCGGCGTTTTTCCCGGCCACAGCACGGCGCTTCTCGGAATGGCGAGAACTTCGGGTGCGCCGAGTTCCACGGTGCCCTCGGCGAAGGTTTTGTTTTTGATGCGATGCTGCGGATTTTCCAGCACGACGCGAACATCGGCTGCGCGGATCATTTCGTTGAGATTCGGACTGATGGACGCGATGCGCGCCCGCATCGTTTCACCGGGCAGGCTCGGCGTATTTACGTTCACAAATTGCCCGACTTGGATGAACGGCAAGTCCTGCTCATAGACCGGAAACATGAACCACATCGTTGTGAAGTCGGCGATTTCAAAAAGCTTCTCGCCTTCCTTCACATACTGTCCCTCGGCGACGTAGCTCTTCACGATGGTTCCCGTCATTGAGGCGAGGATTCCAAAGTAAAGATCGTCCGGCTGGCGCTGCGGGATGTTTTTAATTTGCTCCCACACGAGTCCGTATTGCTCCAGCCGCCGTTTGATTGGTTCCGCCGCCTGCTCGCTCTGCGCGAGCGCGAGTTTGTATTCGTTCGCCGTAGTCAGCAGCGTTCGGCTGAACATGGTGGCGAGTGGCTGACGTTTTGTGATTTGCTGGCCTTCGTGATTCATCGCGAGGCCGTCAATGCGACCCTCCGCCGGTGCGGTGATCACGCCGTGGCGCGACTCATCTTCGCCGATCATCCCGGCCACGCGCAGCGTGCGGACGAGCGGCTGCTTTTTCACCTCCGCAGTCTGCACGCCCACGACGTTCGGGCTGCCCTGCGGTAGCATCACAATGTCGCGAACGACGTTGTCGAAATTCGCGCCGCCTTCGTAAATCGGAACCAAGTCCATCCCGCAGACCGTGCACTGCCCCGGCTTGTCCGATTTCACCCACGGGTGCATCGGGCTCTGGTAATACGAAACTTTTTTTCCCGCCGCCATCGGTGTTGAGCGGAATGCCAGCGCACCAAACCAGCCGCACGCGCCTGCGACAATAATGGCAACCAGTGTGGCGAGTTTCATGATTCAGGGATTCCGGCCATCCAACAGTTTGTGCGAAGGCGCGCAACGCCATTTCCTCGTTTTATGGAATCGTCGGAATTGCCACGCGGTAGAATCCCCTCGCTTGTCCGAGTCGCGTTGCATCTGTCTCGTTGAAGGTCGCGGACGTGCCATCGCTCGTGACCGAACCGATGTCCGTCCAGCTTCCAGTGGTCATGTCCGCCGAGTATTGCAGAGTGTAGGTCGTGCCGACTGTCGCTTTGAATTGCAGCGTGATAAGGCTGTTGTCGCCTGTGCGCGTGAAGCTCGCGATGGCGAGGTCTTCCACTGCGTTGTTCACGACGATGAACTGCCCCATCAACCCGGCGTCTTCGTGGCTGGAAAAATGGCAGTGATACATGAACGGATTGGTGTTGCTCGCGAAGCCGTCGAACTTCGCGATGAAGCTGACAGTTTGATTTTGTCCGATGAAGAGCGTGTCCTTCCATCCCTCCTCGTAGGTTTTAATTCCGGTGTTGTTTCCGCCGGTGCGCGCGATGAGGTGAAACTGGATGTCGTGAATGTGGAACGAATGACTGAAGCCGGATGTGTTCGTGATGTTCCATTGCTCGATGGCGTCGAGGTTTAGTGTCTGGTTAATGACGGTCGGCGAATAGACGAGGTTGTCGAAGCTGAAGGGCAGGCCGGTGTTCGGAAAACCGTTTGTGATCGTGACTGTGCGTGTATTCGTAACCTGCCCTGCGGTGTAGAATGTATTCGTCGTGAGCGTGGCCGGGCGAGTGGTGATCGGGCTTGCAGTCTGTGCACCAACATTGATGTGCAGTATGGTGAACGTCGTGTTGTTCAGCAGGCTTCCGAACTGCCCGGTCGTCGCCGGTTCGCCGCCTGGAAAATCGTTCGCCTGTCCGGAATTGAACGCCTGTAGATTGAATGAAGAGCCAATGGTATCGTTACTGAGATCCACGAGGATTTCCGCGCGCTCACCAACGGCGAGCACGACTCGCGTCAACGCAACTGGCGCATTCACGAGGCCGCCGTCAGTGCCGATGAGATAGAAAGTGCGACCATCGCTGAAGCCGAGGTTGTAGCTGCGTTCCATCTCGGCATTGAGGATGCGGAGACGCACGTATTGCTTGGGCAGCGTGATCTGCGGACTCAGCGTGCCATTTACCACCATCTGATCTCCGTATTCAGAACCTGTGGTGACGAACTGGTTGTTCGTAAAGCGACGGCTCGTGAGCGCGAGCGGGATGTCGTCCGCACCGTAGGTGCGCGGCAGATTCAGAGCCGACTCGATCGGGTCACGGATGATGATCATTCCGCCCCCGCCGTAGGTGAGTTGTTGCTGCGTGAACTCGTGCAGATGCGGGTGATACCAGTAGGTGCCCGCGTTGTTTGCCACGTAAAAACTGGGCGACCATGTGGTGCCCGCAGGAATTGTCTGATGCGGGCCGCCGTCCATGATCGCGGGGATGTGAAAGCCGTGCCAGTGCGTGGTCGTGGTGTCCGGGAGGTTGTTGGTGACATTCATTTGCACCCAGTCGCCCTTGTTCATGATGAGCGTGGGGCCCCAGAAAAGCATATTGTTGTATGCGTAGGTATTCGTCGCTGCGCCGCTGAGGAACTGCTTCGTGGTGGTGTGCAGGTTGAGGTTGAAAGTCGTTCCCGTGATGACTTCGGGAATGATGAGCGGGTTGTAGGTTTGCGCCGTGGTGAGCGTGATGTTCACGGGCGATGTCGTGGTCACATTGCCCGAGCCGTCGTAAGCGATGGCGGTGATACCGTTCGTGCCAAAGCCAAGCGGAACGGTGACGCTCCATGTCGCGAAACCGTTCGATGTCGTCGCAGTCTGGCCATTCACTGTGACATTACTGATTCCAGAAAGTGCATCCGAGCTGGTGCCGCTCACGGTGATCGTGTTCGTCGCGGTGGAAGTTCCACTCGCCGGCGATGTGATGGCGACTGCGGGCGCGACGTTGTCCTGCGTAGAGGAAACCGTGCCGCTGTAGGACGACGAGCCGATCGCATTCGTGGCAAGCACGCGGTAGTAATAGGTGACGCCGCTCGTGAGATTCGAGAATGACGCGCTCGTGCCCGTGACAGTTTGCGAAACGGGGTTCGTGAACGCAGCGTCGGTCGCGATTTGGATCGTGTAGCTCGTCGCGCCGGAAACTGCGGGCCACGAAATCGTCTTTGCGCTGCCCTGAATGAACTGCGGCAACGCGGCAATCGTCGGCGCGGACGGAGCGGTGTTGGAGCCGACAGCGAGACTCACTGCGCGCGTGGTGTTGCCGCTGTTGTTCGTGCTGTTTGTGAACGTGATCGTGTCGCTGTAGCTTCCCACGGCGAGCGAACTCGCGCTGGCGTTGATGGTCGCCGTCACAGTCGTGTTCGCCCCCGCTGCGAGCGTGCCGCTCGCGCTGGAAAGTGTGAGCCACGCCACGGTTTTCGCGGCTGTCCAGTTCATCGAGGCATTGCCGGTGTTCGAGAGCGTGTATGTCGCGCTCGATGGAGAAAACGATCCGCCCACCGTGCCGCTCGATGTGAGTCCCGTGGCGGGCGTAACCGCGAGCACCGGCGCGGCTGCTACCACCGTGTAGGAATTGTTCGCGCTTGTGGTCGTCACAGATGCGCTGTCCGTCGCTGCGATGGTGTAGGTCACCGTCGTGCCTGTCGCCTGCGCGGGGATTGCGCTATATCCATACACACCATCGCCTGCGGCCCCGTCGCCGTTCGCTCCGTTATCGAGCAAATTCACCGTGATCGGCACGCTTGCGCTGCTCGTGACGACTTTGATGTCGTCCACACGAACGATGCCCGTTCCACCAGCGCCGCCACCGGCAAACTGGAAGCGCATTCTCATCGTGCTGACACGCTCACCGGCGGCGAGGTCGTAGTGGAAGAGCGCGTGTGTTGTGTGGTTGGTGTTCGATTCGCTGAGGCGTGTCGTCCAAGTGCTGCCACCGTTTGCGGAAATCTGGAAATTCCATCCAGTCGTCGCGGTCTGGTTCACAGCGGCGAGGTAAAATTCCACGTAGCCTGAAGTGCCGGTTGAGTTGATGTTCGTCGAGTTCGCCACCGAACCATCACCGATGGCGTTCAGTGGTGGGCCGCCGGTCACTTCCAGGCCAAACTGATTTCCAGATCCAACGGCGGTGTGATTTGCAGCAGCGGTCTGACTGAACGGATTCGGCGGCGTGGGCCCGCCACCGCCGACCGGCGCTGTGACGGTCCACGCGTTGTTTGCATTGGTGCCCGTCCACGGCGACACCGCCGCCGCCGCCATCGTTTCATTGAACACCGTGGTCGTTCCGCCGACGCCCGTGTTGTATGTCAATTGCACACCGGTAATGGTGCGATCGGAACTCGCTGTCACATTTGCTTTCACCACGACGGTATCGGAATTTGTCGGCGACGAAGGCGAGATCGTGATGGACGAGATTGTCGGAGCAGTCGGCACGACCGTCAAAGTGAACGCGCTATTTGCCGTGGCCGCACCGTCGTTCACGGTAATTGTAATGACAGCGCTGCCTGTCTGCCCGCTCGCGGGAGTGATGGTGACTGTGCGATTCGCACCGCTGCCGCCAAAGACGATATTCGCATTCGGAACAAGCGTCGTGTTTGCCGAACTGCCGCTGAGTGTGAGGCTCGCAGCGCCGGTGTCCGCATCGCCGACAGTGAATGCTATCGCGGATGTGGCAGTGTTTTGATTCGTGCTCTGCACGGCGATGCTGGTGATCGTCGGAGCGGTGTTTGTGCCCGTGACAGTGAGGGTGAACGTCGTGTTTGTCGTGGTGCTGCCATCGCTGACGCCGACTGTAATCGTAGCTGTGCCCGTCTGGCTTTGTGCAGGCGTGACCGTCACAGTGCGATTCGCACCGCTTCCGCCAAAAGTGATGTTCGCGTTCGGAACAAGCGTCGTATTCGACGAACTCCCGCTCATCGTGAGGCTCGCAACCGCAGTCTCCGCATCGCCAATCGTAACAGCGATTACGCTGGTCGGCGTATTCATCGCGACGGTTTGATTCGCAATGCTGCCAATCGTCGGCGGCGTATTTAGCGTGAGTGAATAGCTGGTAGTTGTAATTTGCGAGACAGTCGCGGCGGACTGTCCATTGGAATCGTAGGTCGCCAGTGCAGTGCGGTTCACGCGGCCGTATTCCGTGCCGCTGGTGCCGAGCGCGGTGTAGCCCGTGTTTTTTGAGATGCCCGTGGAGACGAGGCCCGATGCTTTGCTTGTGAAAGACGAGAAATTGGAAACAGACGAGGCATCCACCGAATACGTCCCGCCTTCGACTGCGCTCCATGTAAGCGTGACCGTCGTGCCGGAGACTCCCGGCGTGCCGATGGTGAGCGGCTTGTTTGCGCCGCCGATAAAATGCTGTGTGAGCGGCGTGTCCGCGGTCATCACAGCCGCTGTCGTCGCGCCGCCCGTCGGGTCGCCGTAATACGCGCGGCCCGTCGTGTAGGGATACTGCGGCGTGCCGTCGGAATTGATAGGCGTGAAGTAGGCCCACGTCCCGGCGGGATATTCCGGCGTCACGCAGAAGCGCACGTTCTGCTCGTTGAGATCGAAGTCGGTGCCGAGCGTCTGGCCGGAGAGATCGCCGCGGTAGTCGAAGTCCTCGATGTAATGCCCGAGCGCGTAAGTCGTGTTCACCGCCGGGCCGTATTGCGAGGACGTGAGCGTCGTCAGCCCCTGGATGCGCTGCGCCCACAGCGGCAGCACCTGCCGCACGGTGATCGCCGTCGTGCCATTCGTCCCGTCGCGAAGCGTGAAGCCCGAGACCATGCGCCGCACGCCACTCGCCGCATTCAGCGGCGACGAGTAGCCGTAGGGCCCATACACCGGCAGCCCGTCCGCCGCCCACGCGACGATGGGCGAATGCACCGTCGCCGCCGCCGCGGTCTCCGTGTAGCGGTTCGTCGTCGCGTTGTAGTCCACATGATCGCCGAGCTGATAGCGCAGCGCGATCGGGTGCGCGTGGTAGTGGTAGTTGTTCCCCGCCTGGTGCGCGAGGCCGGGATCAAAGGTGACGCCCTCATTGAAATATCCGTCGCGGTTCCAGATGCCGTCGCCCGTGAGCCCGTTCGTCGGCGTTGCATCCGTCGCGCTGGAATTTTTATACGAGAACGCGTCGCGGGAATCGAACATGGAGACGCCATTCACCATGCGCCCCGTCGAGCCGAGGCCCGTGAGCGTCTTCGAGCCCGGGATCACCGGCGTGCGCGGGATGCGGTAGATCGTCGCGGTGTTCGAGGGGAAGTTCGGGAAGTTCGTCGTCTTCGCCGCATCGAGATACCATGGCCCCATGATGTGCGAGGCGAGGCCCGTCGTGCGGATGTAGATCCACGATGCCGAGTAGTTGATCTCGTTCACATCCGCGTAGGCGGGATTCGACTGCGTGCCGCTGCCGCGCGTCCACGTCGTCGAAGTCGTGCCCGCCGTTTCATTCGCGGTGCTTTGGTAGATGCGGGCATATTTTCCCGAGTTCATGGTGAACCACGAGGTGAGCTGCGGGTCGGCTTTTGCGACGGCCATACCGATGAAGAGTGAGAGCAGTATGAGGCGTTTCATGGCGAAAAGTGGGTGCGTAGGGTTCTTAATTCCGAGGACACTAACTCCTAAAGGTTAAGAGTTAATTGGGAGAAAAGGGTTAATTGTAAAGGGACGGTAAAAACACCGACGCCTCGCGCAATCAACACAAGGCACAGACCATCGCCATCTGCCAAGACATCGCCAAGGCACGCTGAGTGTTGAGAGTGAGATTGGAAAAGGCAGCACTTTCACGCTGCGAATCCCCGCCAAGGAAAACTAGGCGCGACGACGGCGAGCGGCGAGAGCAGCAAGACCAAATCCGCCAAGTAGAGCCACTGTCGGCTCTGGAACAATGGCAATGGAAGTGTGGAAAGCCGTCGAGGCAGACTGTCCTTGTGCTACGCTCTGCCACTCAAGGCCTGAGTCGCTCAGGGACATGCTGATGGTGGGAGGAATAGGAGCGGGGACAGCGGGAGTTTTCCAAACCCAAGCATCATTGGAAACAACGTTGTAGAAATTGGAATTGTTCAGTGTAGTTCCGTCAAAAAATTTGATCGCGAGCGGGATTATCGTTGAACTTGGGAGATCGTTAAATGTGCCCGTGATGCTGCCGTCGAAAACTAGGCTGAAGCCAAAAATACCCGACCCACCAGGAGCCGCACCGCCGCCGGAGTCACCAATGGATGTTGTATTATAGGAATGAGCGAGGCCTGTGTTGCCTCCTGTGTTGAGGCTACCGCTACCAGTCATCGCGTGCCATGTGCCGAGGAAGTTATTCCCTGTTGACGCATTGTCGTAAAAACCGAGTTGGATGACTGCGCCGTCTCCATCGGCAGCAGTCCCAGGATTGAGTTTGCCGACCAGTTGATCGAATACGAATTGCGAGCCGCTATCAAAATTGATCTGAATTTGGTTTCCAGCATTCGCAGAGACCTGAATGAGGCCAACCAATGCCAGTATGTAGCATTTCATTGCGTGTTTTTTGCGTTCGATTTTTGAGGACATAATAGGGATTTAGAGAGTGATATTTTGAATAGTATCAGGGTTATATAGTAAAATTACGGAGTGTATGGCAGCACTTGCGAAAGCGTAGTCGTCGTAGTCGTCCCGTTGCGTATCACTATTACCGCAGAGCCTGCGGTTAGAACTCGCGTGTTTTGATTGGCAATGCTTCCAGCCTTTCTCCAATTGCTCCCAGTGTAATAAAATTGTTCCCATTGATTCAGCGAAGTGCTCCATGCCCACACGTTATCCGCAGATCCAGCAGAGCCGCCGGACAGCCAGCCTGCTGTTGTTTCGAATCCCACCGCTGAAAGCTGTGTATCCACTGGAAAACGCATCGCAGCAAAGGTGCTGCCGTTTCCGCTGAGATCGGTTTTTTGATTCGTGTTCGGAACCCCTCCTGAAAACTTGAGTGACACCGGAGACGTTCCGATGTGAACCACAACGATTCCTTCATCCGGATAAAGAACAGCGTTGTTCTGGTTGGCACCAGAACCCGCCTTTTTCCAGTTGGTTCCATTATGAAAATAAGTGCCCCATCCGAGCCCCGGCCCATTGAGAATATAGAGATTGTCCGCCTGAGATGCACTAGCACCAGTAACAAGAACGGGAGACGTCGTTCCGAAGATACTTCCGATGGTGTTCGCTGGGACAATCGAAACCGAATCACCAACTGAGATTGTGCCTACAAGGGTTGTGATTGTTGGCGTCTGTGCAAGGCTAACTGTCAATTGATTGGTTGTATTGGCAGTGATCAGAAAAAATCTGCCAACATTCGTGCCGGAAGTAACATTGGCCAAAAAAGGAGTAGCGCTATATGCGCCTGCTGTCCATGCAGCCCCATTGAGTGTCACTTGTGTGGCGCTATCCACCGAAGCAACAGTGCCGCTGAAAACCGCAGCGTTGTTTAAAGGGATCGACAACGTTGTGTAGGATGGTGAACCCACAGACCCCGCAGGGACGGTCACTGTGATGTATCCGACGGGATTACTCGTCGCTTGCGTTTGCGCTTTTGCAGAGACAGCGGTGAATAGCGCGATGGCCAGTGTCAAAAAGTGATAATGTTTTTTCATAGGGCTCGGTGAGGATGGGTAGTGATTGCGCGCAAAGAATGGCAGAAACATTGTGAAGTCAACATGAAGAATGGGAATTTTTTCGTAATCTTCGCCTGTTTTGATTTTTTAAAGGCGGTGTTCTGCCGTTTGCTTTTTAGCATTCACCATATCCTTTTGAAGGCCAACATTACCGTGTCAATTTTACGGACGCTTCGACAACTCAGCCGGAAACCACAGGCGTGAAATATACCGTTCGCATTCGAACTCGCTCAATTTTCCACGACATACATTTTGCTCATTCGCTTTTTTGAAATTACCGACGTTCAATGACTGTAAAAAGCCGCGTAGGCGCCTGCTCAAAGATATGATTGACTTCAAGCTTATGCTGCTATGCTAGCAGAGTGAAAGTGGCCATGCATATTGTCCATGCCCGCCGAGCCAAGCTTGCTGCTTTGCTCGAACAGCACCGTTTCCTTCCTGTTAAGGAGCTGTGTAAGCGGTTGGAAATATCGGAGGCAACGGCTCGTCGAGATCTTGCCGCACTGGTGGAGGAGAAAAAGATCACTCGAACCTTTGGAGGGGCCCTCAAGGAGTTTAATGACCGTTTCCCGTCATTTAGAGAACGGCAGAGCCAATTTTCCAGAGGAAAGGCGCGTATCGCTCAAACTGCGCTCTCGCTGATCGAACAAGGGAAAACCTACTTTTTTGACTCCGGCACTACGATTCATTCCATCGCCAAGGCTTTTTGCGAAGCGCCAGTGACTCCGGTGAAAATAGTAACCTCCAATCTTCCCGTCGGCGAAATGCTCGCGGTGCTTCCCGGCGTCGAGGTTTTCCTACTTGCCGGTCAGCTCTTGCATTTGCAGTCCACTCTTCTTGGTCAAACGGCACTGCGCAGCCTTGAATTTTGGCATTTCGATAGAGCATTTCTTTCTGCAGAAGCCATGACAACTTCTGGAATTTGGAATTCCCAGCTCGCTATCGTCGAACAGCAAAAAGTCGTGCTGCGGCGGAGTTCGCGCCATGTTTTCTGTCTCGATGGGTCGAAGCTTGAGCGACAGGCACCTCATTTTTTGATTGGCTGGGACGAAGTTGAATCTCTGATCACCGATTTACCTCTCAAGAAACTGTTCGCAGCAGGAATCCCTCTCGATCCGAGTCGCTATCTCGATCTGGCTGATCCATCTGAGGAACGACCAGCCGAATCATCCAGCCCAAGCGACGAAATGCCTGTCCACATTCTATAGACCGGTGGCTGCAAGCAGTGCGGAGTGCCTATGGAATCCGCGCCAATATTATACGATTGAATTCGTTCATATAATCATCGCCATATCAGACTACCTGCCTCCACGTTGTTTTAATTTCACCGAAAACTACGACCTATCTCGCTCTCTTTAGTGGGGAAAATGTTTAAGCCTTTGTGCAGAACACTCTATCCGCCTTGGTCAAAAAGACATTGCAGCTCGGCGATCGATTCCTAGATACTTGAAAATAGTTATTGACGTTCCGCAGCAGACTTATATGACTACATTCAATCATATCGCATTTCTCCGAAAATATGAGCGCTACCATCACTCCCAATCGTTCTACCGTCGAAGCGCTCGTCCGCTCGTCGTTACTGCGCCAGTTGGGAATGGATACAGCCAAGGCGTCGGCACCCAATTTGGTTGTGAACAGTTCCGCCCGGCACATGCACATCTCGCCGGAGAATCTTGAAGTGCTCTTCGGCAAAGGGGCAAAGCTCACTGTTCACAAGATGCTTTATCAGGAAGGCCAGTTTGCTTCGGAGCAAACCGTCACTCTCATCGGCCCTCGTCGCCGGGTGATTCCGAGCCTGCGCATTCTGGGGCCTTGCAGGAATCTCACGCAAATCGAGCTCGCGCTCACCGACGCAGTGCAACTCGGAATGGACATCCCTGTGCGCATGTCGGGCGACATCAAGGGCACGCCCGGCGGCTACGTGATGGGACCGAAAGGAATGCTCGAAATGAAGGACGGCATCATCCGCGCAGCGCGGCACGTCCACATGTCGCCGTCGGATGCAAAATTCTACAACGTGAAGCACCTCGACCGCATCACGCTGAAAGTCACCTCACCATTCTGCAACATCCGCTTCGACGACCTCATCGTCCGCGTGGATCCGAGCTTCAAACTCGAAGTTCACATGGACACCGACGAAGCCAATGCGTGCGACCTCGAGCGCGCCACTAAAGTCGAACTCTTCAAATCTTAACTCCAAAACAAACAAACAAACACATGAGCGAAGCAATCGGACTAATCGAAACTCGCGGCTACGTGGGCCTGGTGGAAGCCAGTGACTCCATGGTCAAGGCCGCGAACGTCACCCTCGTCAAATCCATCCCGATCGGCGGGGCCTTGATCACCACCATCGTCAAAGGCGATGTCGGCAGCGTCAAAGCCGCAGTCGAAGCCGGGAAGGAAGCGGCAAAACGCGTCGGCAATCTCGTCGCGTCCCACGTCATCGCCCGGCCTACGCCGGAGCTGTTGAAATTCTTCACCTCTTAACATCGAAAGGACATAACATCATGGCTGGACAAGCAATAGGAATGATCGAAACCAAAGGTCTCGTCGCACAGTTCGAAGCAACTGACGCAATGACGAAGGCCGCAAACGTAGAACTTATCGGCTGGGAAAAAGTTGGCTCGGGCTTCGTCACCGTCTTCGTGCGGGGCGATGTCGCTGCGGTGAAAGCCGCGGTCGAAGCCGGCGCGACAGCAGCCGCTGCGATCGGCGAAGTCGTCGCCGTCCACGTTATCCCGCGTCCGCACGACGACCTGCACGGTCTCGGCAAATTTCTCGGCGGCAAGCCTGCCGCGAAGTAGCCCGCACTACGCGCGCTGAAACCATGACCGCCAACAAAATCCTCGTGGCAAACATCGGGAGCACCTCGTTCAAGTTCCGCTTGATCGAGATGCCGACCGAGCGCGTGCTTGCGAAGGGTGGCGTCGAGCGAATTGGCAGCGCGGAATCACAGTGGAAGGCGCAAATCGGCAACGAACCGGAGCAAAAAGGCACAGCAAACCTGCCCGAACACGGAGCGGCGATTGCGCTAGTGGAAAAACAACTCGGCGGCTTCGGCGCCCTCGCCGCAGTCGGCTTCAAGCCGGTAATGGCGCGCGGCATTTCGGGCACGCAGGTGCTCGACGAACCCGTGCTGCGGGCGATGGAAGAAATCAATACCCTCCTCCCCGCTCACAACCCGCCTTACGTCGCCGCCGTCCGCAGCTTCCACAAGTCGCATCCGCAATTGCCGTGCATCGGCACGTTTGAGACTGCGTTTTACGACGACGTGCCGGTGGAAAACGTGCGCTACCCGGTGCCGCGCGAATGGGAGACGAAATACGGAATCCGCCGCTATGGATTCCACGGCGCGAGCCATCGCTTTGTGTCGCAGCGATGCGCGGAACTGCGCGGGACGGAGAAGCTGCGCATCATCTCCTGCCATCTCGGCGGCAGCAGTTCCATCGCCGCCGTTCGCAACGGCAAGGCCGTCAATTCGAGCTGGGGCATGACGCCGCAAAGCGGGCTGCCGCAGAACAATCGCGTGGGTGACTTCGATGTTTTCGCTCTCATCTATCTCGCGCGCGACCTCGGCCTTGGCATTGATGCCGTGGAAAAAGCACTCACTTCGCAATCCGGCCTCAAAGGAATGTCCGGCCTCGCGACCGGCGATGTGCGCGACTTGCTCGATGCGGAGGCGAAGGGAAACGCCGATGCAAAAATCGCGCTCGATGTATTCATTGCCGCCATCCGCAAATACATCGGCCAGTTCCTTGTCGAATTGAACGGTGCCGACGTGCTCATCTTCACCGCGGGCATCGCGGAGAACAACCCGATCCTCCGCGAGAAAATCTGCGCGAACCTCGATTTCTGCGGCCTCGAACTGGATCGCGAAGCAAACAACCGCGTGCGTGCCGAGGAAGCCGTCATCTCCACCCCGCGCTCGAAAATCGAAGTGCGCGTCATCCCCACGAACGAAGAAATCATCATCGCCCGCAACGCGTGGGCAAAACTTTCGTCACTCAACTAAGAACCAAACAAAACACATGTCACAACAAGCAATTGGAATGATCGAAACCCGCGGCCTCGTCGCACTCGTCGAAGCGACGGACGCGATGCTCAAATCCGCAAACGTAGAACTCGTCGGCCCCATCACACAGGTCGGCAACGCAATGGTGACCGTCTGCGTCACCGGCGACGTCGCCGCCGTCAAGGCCGCCACCGAAGCCGGTCGCACAGCAGCGCAGTCGCTTGGCGAAATCGTCAGCGTCAGCGTCATCGCACGCCCGCACAGCGACCTCGCCGCAGTGCTGCCCAAAGCGAAGTAAGCGTCACGCTTTCACACCATGATCCTTGCCCGCGTAGAAGGCAGCGTCGTCGCGACGAAAAAGAACACGAAGATGACGGGGAACAAATTTCTCCTCGTGCGTCCGCTCGTGATTGATTCGCCGACGGCCAAAGAATGGAAGCCCGGCCAGACGACGCTCGTCGCCGTGGACAGCCTCGGCGCGGGCGAAGGTGAAATCGTCCTCGTCGTCCAAGGCAGCTCCGCGCGCCTCGCCGCTGACGACAAGGATTCGCCCGTGGATGCCGTCGTAATCGGCATCGTGGACACGGTCGATCTCGCAAAAAACATCCTCTACAAAGCGCACTAAGAATCCCGCTAAATGGCTACAATTGACGAAACATTGGTAACGAAAGTGGTGAGCGAAGTGCTCGCCCGTCTGCGCACGCAGACCAAGGCCCCGGGCCCCGCGCAGAGCGGCTTCGGCGTTTACGAAAAAATGGAGGATGCCTGCGAGGCCGCGCATCGTTCGTTTGAAAAACTCCGCGACCTTGGCGTCTCGGCGCGTCGCAAAGCGATCAATGTCATCCGCAAGATGGTCGTCGCGAAAGCGAAGGAGTGGGGCGAGATTGAATTTGCCGAGACGAAAATCGGCCGCCTCGACCACAAGATCGAAAAGCTCAAGATTTGCGGCGACCTCGTCCCCGGTGTCGAATTCCTCGAACGCATGGCTTTCAGCGGCGACTTCGGTCTGACAGTCATTGATTTTGCACCGTGGGGAGTCATCGGCGCGGTGACGCCCTCGACGCACAGCGTTCCCACACTTACCGGCAATGCGATCAACATGATCGCTTCCGGCAATGCCGTTGTCTTCAACACGCACCCAGCCGCATGTCAGGTGGCCGCGCTCGCAGTGCGCGCATACAACGAGACAATCTTTCAGGAAATCGGAATCAGCGACCTGCTCACCACCGTGGTGAAGCCGACGCTCGATACCTTCGACGTGATGTGTAAGCACCCGAAAGTGCGACTGCTCTGCGTCACCGGCGGACCGGCTGTCGTCGCCGCAGCGATGAAAACCGGCAAGCGTGCCGTGTGCGCAGGCCCAGGTAATCCGCCCGTGGTCGTGGACGAAACCGCCGACCTCGACGTCGCGGCAAAGTCCATCATTCAAGGCGCTAGCTACGACAACAACCTGCTCTGCATCGGCGAAAAAGAAGTATTCGTCGTTGAATCCGTCGCCGACAAACTCATCGCCGCGCTCAAACGCGCAGGAGCCGTGCAGCTCGACGCCAAGCAAATCGAGGCACTCGCGGAGAAGGCGTTCGTTTTCCCGCAGGGAAAAGGCGCAGGCTGCCCGCATCCCGTCGTCAACCGCGACCTCGTGGGCCGCGACGCCGCAGTGCTCGCGAAAGCCATCGGACTCAGCGTTCCAGCGAACACGCAGCTTTTGTTCGGCGAGACGAAAGCGGATCACATTTTCGTGGATGAAGAGCAGATGATGCCATTCATCCCCGTCGTGCGCGTGCCCAATGTGGACGCTGCAATTGATGAAGCGATCAAAGCCGAGCACGGCTACAAACACACCGCGATCATGCATTCGCAAAACATCCGCAACCTCACCAAAATGGCGCAGGTCGTGGACACCACGCTCTTTATCAAGAACGGCCCGTGCATGACCGGCCTCGGCCTCGGCGGCGAAGGTTTCCTTAGCTTCAGCGTCGCCACACCAACCGGCGAAGGCGTCACCACGCCGATGACATTCACCCGCTCACGCCGCTGCGTGATGGTCGAAAACCTGAACCTTTTCTAAATGCGCCTCGCCACGATCAAAGGACACGTCACTTCGACGATGAAGCACAAAAGCCTCGAAGGCTGGCGGCTCCTCATCGCGATGCCGGACAGTCCCGATCTGGCGCCTCAAATCGTGCTCGACGCACTCGGCGCAGGCATCGGGCAGAAGGTGTTGATTTCGAGCGATGGCAGCGAAGCGCGCAAAATCGTCGGCGACGAGCGTAGCCCTGCGCGCTGGACAGTGCTGGGTATCATAGACCCGGAAAGGAGTCTCGCGATATGAGAATGGGCACCGTTGTCGGTCGCGTCACACTTTCCGTGCGCTCCAAGAGATACGTCGGCGAGCGCCTGCTGCTCACTTTGCCGTGGAAAACAGACACATTTTCCGGCGTGGAAAAATATGACCCTGCCATCGTCGTTTATGACCAACTCGGCGCAGGAGTCGGCCAGAACATCGCCATCAGCGAAGGCCGCGAAGCCGCCTGCCCATTTCCGAAGCCAACACCCGTGGACGCCTACTGCGCCGCGCTCGTAGATGAAATTTTTTACAAGGAATAAACTATGCAACTGATCGCACAAAAAGAAGCCGCCGAATTCGTCAAAACAGGCGCAAAAGAGTTTCGACAAAACAGCGAAATCCGGATCACGCCCGGCGCGAAAGACATCCTCACCGAAGCCGGAGTCAAAATCGTCTTCGACAACAAAGCACCATCTGACAGCGAAGGCACTGCAAGCTCGAAAGGCTATGCGCCCGTCGCATCGCCGGGCGCATACAAGCCGGATGACGTGCGCCTTTTCGCCTCGAAGGAAGCCAACGAAATCAAAGAGCAAATCTGCGACATCGGTCGCCGCATCTGGGCTCGTGAATACTGCGACGGCAACGGAGGCAACATCTCCGCGCGCCTCGGGCCGGATCGTTTCATCTGCACTCCGACCGGCGTGAGCAAAGGCTTCATGAAACCCGACATGATGTGCATGGTGGACGGCAAGGGCACGCAGCTCGGCGGCACGTGGAAACGCTCCAGCGAAATCACCACGCACATGGCCATCTTCCACTCTACACCCGAAGCTGTGAGCGTCTGCCACGCGCATCCGTGCCACGCGGGTGCCTTTGCAATCAAAGGAATGCAGCCACCACCACGGCTCATCCCCGAGTTGGAAGTATTCGTCGGCACCGTCGCCTACACGCCTTACAAAACACCCGGCAGCGCGGAGATCGCAGCGGAGATTTTCCCGCTCGCGCCAAAACATCAGTCCATCCTCATGGGCAACCACGGCGTCATCTGCTGGGGCAAATCGGTCGAGGATGCGTATTTCAAAATGGAGATCACCGACGCGTATTGCCGCACCGTGATTCTGGCGCAGTCCATCCCCGGCGGCGCGTCCATTCCGTGCGACAAGCTACCCGAGTTGCTCAACATCAAGAAGAGCCTCGGCCTCCCCGACGACCGCTACGACCTCAAGCCCGCCGGACTTTGCGAAGTGGACCCCTGGCAGCAGATGTGCGGCTCACACGGCTGCTCGTCGCCAGTCACTCCGTGGAATCCAGTCACGCAGGACAACACCGCAAGCGACGCCGAAATCGAGGCCATCGTTCAAAAGCTCACCAACGAGATCGTAGCGAATCTGCAAAAGTAATCGCATCCCATGTCGCTCATTGATCAGGTCAGGCTGGCAGGGGTCGTCGGCGCAGGCGGCGGCGGCTTTCCCGCGCACGTGAAGCTCGGCTCGAAAGCCGACATCATCATCGCCAATGGCGCTGAGTGTGAGCCTCTGCTGCACAAGGATGCGGCGGTGATGGAGCACTATGCGGCGGATGTCGTGCGCGGCGTCGAACTCAGCATGGTCGCAACCGGAGCAAAGGAAGGCGTCATCGGCATTAAGGCGAAGAAAAAAGGCGCAGTCGAAGCCATCGAGGCTGCATGCAAGGGAACCAACGTGCGGGTTCAGTTGCTGGGCGACTTTTATCCTGCGGGCGACGAATACGATCTCGTCTACACCGTCACCGGAAAACTCATCCCGCCCGGCGGCCTCCCGATTCACGTCGGCGCTATCGTCAACAACGTCGAGACACTCGTGAACATCGCGCAGTCCGTGAGCGGAAAGCCGGTCACGCACAAGACCATCACCATCGCCGGCGCAGTCGCCGAACCCGTTTCGCTCACCGTTCCGATTGGCATCAGCTACCGCGAGTGCATCGCCGCAGCGGGTGGCGCGACGTGCGATGATCCCGTTCTCGCCATCGGCGGACTCATGATGGGCGAGACAACCGATGACCTCGACCGCACCGTTGTAAAAACCAGCACCGGTGCGATCATTCTCTCGCGTGATCACCACGTCATGCAGAAGAAGTTCAAGCCTGCTAAGTTGCAGGCCTCCATCGGCAAATCCGCGTGCGACCAATGCCGATACTGCACCGAATTCTGCCCGCGCTTTCTGCTCGGCTACCAAGTGGAGCCGCACCAAGTCATGCGCACGCTCGCCTTCACAGGCACCGGTGCCGAGCGCTTCAACGAATGGGCCGCGCTCTGCTGCTCGTGCGGACTTTGCACCCTCTACGCCTGCCCCGAGGAACTCTATCCGAAGGAAGCCTGCGACGACTCCAAGGCCGTGCTGCGGAAGCAAAATTTCAAGTGGACCGGCAAGACCGACATCAAAGTCCACCCCATGCGCGATGGCCGCCACGTGCCGATCAAGTCGCTCATGAAAAAAATGCACGTCGAGCAATACGACAGCCCCGCGCCTCTGCGCCCCGGCATCGTCGAGACCAACCTGCTCGTCCTTCCGCTGAAACAAAGCGCCGGAGCACCGACCATCCCCCTCGTAAAAGTCGGCGACACCGTGAAAGCAGGGCAGCCAATTTCCGAACCCGCACCGAACGCACTCGGCGCAATCATCCACGCACCATTCGCCGCGAAAGTCACCGCCATCGCGAACGACCGCATCACCTTGACCAAGTAAATGAACGAAAAATCCGTAGGCCTCATCGAACTCTCCAGCATCGCCGCTGGATTCTCAGTCGCCGACTCCGCACTCAAGGCAGGCAACGTGAAGCTCATGCTCTCACGCTCCATTTGCTCCGGAAAATACATGATCCTACTCGCAGGCGACACCGCGAGCGTCGAAGCAGCCATCGCCACCGGCACCGAGACCGCCGGCGGTTGCCTGATTGATAACATCGTCATCTCAAATCTGCACCCCGACGTGCTCACAGCGATTGGCCGCACAAGCCCCGTCGAACCGAAAGGCGCGCTCGGAATCTTCGAGTCATTCAATGTCGCCACGCTCATCAAAGCCGCCGACGCCGCAGCGAAAGCCGCCGACGTCCAACTCCTCGAAGTCCGCCTCGCGATGGCCCTCGGTGGAAAAGCATTCTGCACCCTCACCGGCGACGTCTCATCCGTCCAAGCCGCAGTCGCCGCAGGCCGCGCCGTCATCGCCGAAGCCGGCGTGCTCGTGAACGCCGTAGTCATCTCCCGCCCCCACCCCGACGTCTACCGCGAGGTGCTGTAGTAGTCTGATTCAAGAAAACGGCTACCTGTGAGTTTAAGGTCAAAGACAGGCTTTGCCAAAGAGCCCGTATAGTGGGCATCATTTTGGCCATGCCGTCGCTGGAAAACCTATTGGAGGAAAATCGCCGCGAGTTACTCGACCTCTCGACGCGCAACCGGCTGCTCTCGATGCCCGTGGAATCGAAGTCGGCGCGTGTGGTGCATGTCCGGGATGAGCGCAGCGATGAGATTTTCCGGCTTATCGTCACGGAAAAGAAAACGCTCACATTTGTCGCGGGCCAGCAGAGCGTGCGGAAGCCGAAGACGGGATCAACGGCGAGTGGCGACGATGAAATCGAATTGCCGCCGCCGGATGATGACGAGCCCGGCGCGGGTGGATTGGCGGCACGCCATGTGGATTCCAAACTCCAGACCGCGCTGACGCCGGAGGGGCTGCAGAGTCGACTACTATCGCTCTACCGCGATGCGCGTTCCATCGAGGAGGAGCAGGGCGTGAACATTCTCTATCTCGCACTTGGGCGGTTGAAGTGGTTCGAGGATAAGAAATCCGACATTCCGCGTTACGCGCCGCTGATTCTCGTGCCCGTGGAGCTTCGGCGCGGATCTGTAAGTGACCGTTTCACCCTGCGCTGGCGTGAGGAGGACGTTCAGGAAAACCTCTCCCTTGCTGAAATGCTCCGACGCGACTTCGGTATCGAACTGCCGCGGTTTCCTGATGAGGAAAATCTTATCCCGTCTGTTTACGCGGACGCGGTCCGTCGCGTGGTGTCACAGAACCAAAACTGGATCGTGGAGACCGACGGCATGACGCTCGGGTTCTATTCGTTCGCCAAGTTCCTGATGTATCGCGACCTTGACCCGGACAACTGGCCGACGCGGGAAAAGCTGCTGGAAAACCCATTCATCGGCGCGTTGCTTCGCGATGGGTTTCCTGCGGCAGACAGCCCGTTTTCCGCCGACGGGCAACTCGACGAAATCATCCCGGCAGCGCGGCTGGATCACGTGGTGGACGCGGACAGTTCGCAGACTGTTGCCATCGAGCGCATTCGCGCGGGCGAGAACCTCGTAATCCAAGGACCGCCTGGCACGGGGAAAAGCCAGTCCATTGCCAACATCATCGCGACTGCTGTGCTCGACGGGAAAAAAGTGCTTTTTGTCGCGGAGAAACTCGCCGCGCTCGAAGTCGTAAAACGCAGACTCGAAGCCATCGCTCTGGGCGACCTCTGCCTCGAACTGCACAGCGGTAAGGCGCACAAGCGGGCGGTGCTGGAGGAAATCGGTCGCACTTGGGAACTTGGCTGCCCGCGCGGTGAAACACTGGAGGGCATTGTGCCGCAGCTTGCCGAAGCGCGCGCCCGGCTCAATGAACACGCGGAGGCGCTGCACACTTCGATCGGGCCGAGCGGCCTTTCGATGTTTGCGGTCATGGGCCAAATCGGGGAGCTTGGCGAGCGGGGAAAAGAGGCCGCGGAATTTTACTTCGAGGGCGGTGAGACATGGACGCCCGATGAACGAGGGCGCCGCGAACGGCTGGTGGCGGAACTCACTTCACGTCTTGCGGAAACTGGGGAACCAGCCAGGCACTCGTGGCGTGGAGTGAGAAGGCAAGCTGTGTTGGCGATTGATTTGCCGCGCATCGAAAAAAGTTTGCGAAGCTGTCGCGCATATCTCGAATCGCTGCGCGAAGCGAATGCCTCGTTTGCGGGGGTCTTGTCACTCCCGGAACCAGCGGATTTTTCCCATTCGGAATTGTTGCGTCGAACTGGAGAACACCTCGCCGTATCTCCACCGCTTGATGCGGAGGCGCAGACGAGCCGCGTGTGGCAAACCAGTCTTACGGGCATCGCGGAAATCGTCGAGGCCGGCAAAGCGTTCGCGGACGCAAAGTCCGCGCTCGCAGGACGAGTGAACGAAATTGTGTGGGACACCGAGTTGATCGGAGTGCGAACTGCCATCGCAGAACAATCGAAGTCCGCCTTCTCATTTCTGCCCGATTGGATGGTGATGGCCTCCGATTACAGGAAGGCCCTGCGAACTCTCGCCGGTATCCTTACTGGCGAATTGCCAAAGGCGCACAGTGATCGCATCGCCCTACTCGATGAGATTCTCGCCGGGCAGCGTGCTCGCAAGGTGATCGCCACAGGCGACGATATCGGAAGGCGTGCCTTCGGCGTGATGTGGCGCGGGGAGAATTCCGACTGGCCGCATTTGTCCGCGATTGTTGTATGGGTGAGTGCCGAAGCGGAGCTTGGGCTTGGTGCCGAGCTGCGTGAAATCCGTGCGCGCATATCGTCGCCTGAAAAGCTCGCTCCGATTGCAGCCAAACTCGCGGAATCGCTCAACGGTGCGTGGAAGAACGTGGGCGAGGTCATCAATGAACTTGCACTCGATGTCGCCGCTGCGTTCGACGGCGCGACGCGCGAAACAGTTCCGCTCACCGCTTTGCGCTTACGGCTGGATGCGTGGCTCGGCGGGCTGGAGGAACTTTCGCGCTGGTGCGCTTATGAAGCCTGTGCCGCGCGTGCCCGCGAGCTTGCATTGGCTCCACTCATCGGCGCGCTGGAGAGCGGTGAAATTGCCAAGGACTCCCTGCGCAACGTCTTTACCCGCACGCATCTCAGTCAGTTGTTACGAGAAGCTGTTCGCCTGCGCCCTGAACTCGCCCGATTTGACGGAGTGCGTCACAACCAAGCCGTTGAGCATTTCCGCAAGCTCGACCGAGAGCGGCTCATCCTCGCCCGCTATCGCGTTCTCGCTGCACACCACAAAACGCTGCCCGCCCGCAGCAGCGGCATTGGTGCAACGGGAATCGTGCTCGGCGAGATGGAAAAGAAGCGCAACCACCGCCCGGTGCGCCGTCTCATTGCGGATGCGGGCACTGTCGTCCAAGCGGTGAAACCGGTATTCATGATGAGCCCGCTTTCCGTCGCCCAATTTCTTGCGCCGGGTGCGGTGGAGTTTGATTTGCTCGTCGTGGACGAGGCCAGTCAGGTCCAGCCCGTGGACGCCCTCGGCGCGATGGCGCGTGCGAAGCAAATTGTGGTCGTCGGCGACAGTCGCCAACTTCCGCCGACGCGGTTCTTCGCGCGTCTCACCAGCGATGAACCTGATCCTGAAAGCGGCGATGAGCAGCTTGATGTCGCGCAGGCGAAGGAAGTGGAAAGCATCCTCGGCCTCTGCTGCGCACGGGGGCTGCGGGAGACGATGCTTCGTTGGCACTATCGCAGTCGGCACCAATCGCTCATCGCGGTGTCAAACCGCGAATTCTACGACAGCAAGCTGTTCATCATCCCCAGTCCGCATTTGATCAGTGACAGCCTTGGACTGCGGTTCACCAAGGTCGCAGGCGGCATATTCGATACGGGCGGCACCGGCACCAACCGCGTCGAAGCTCGCGCCGTGTGCGCGGCGGTTCTCGCGCACGCGCGGCAGCATCCGCAACTCAGCCTTGGTGTCGCCGCGTTTTCCGTGCGGCAGCAGCAGGCCATACAGGACGAACTCGAATTGCTCCGGCGCGCGAATCCCGACACGGAAGATTTTTTTCACGCGCACCCGCACGAACCGTTCTTTGTCAAGAATCTCGAAAACGTGCAGGGTGACGAGCGCGATGTGATTTTCATCTCGGTCGGCTATGGGCCGAACGCCAGCGGCTACATGGCGATGCGCTTCGGCCCGCTCAGTAGCGAAGGAGGCGAACGCCGACTGAATGTCCTCATTTCACGGGCCAAGCGCCGCTGCGAGGTGTTCGCGTCCTTCACCGCCGACGCGATAGACCTCGAACGCGCGGGTGGGGCGGGTGTGCGTTCGCTCAAAGCGTTCCTCCAATTCGCAGAAACCGGACGTCTCGCCGTTGCGGAACGGAGCGCTGGCGAGGAGCAGTCGCCGTTCGAGGAAGCGGTGCGTCGCGCGGTTCAGTCGCTCGGCTACGAAGTGCATCCGCAAGTCGGAATCGCGGGCTTCTTCATAGACCTCGGCGTGGTGGATCCCGGGCAACCAGGACGGTATCTCATCGGGATCGAGTGCGATGGCGCTGCCTATCACTCGTCCCGCTCCGCACGCGACCGCGACCGGCTCCGGCAAGCGGTGCTCGAAGACCACGGCTGGCACATCCATCGCATTTGGAGCACGGATTGGTTTCAGCGGCCCACAGAGCAGCTTCGCAAAGTGGCTGCCGCGCTGGAGGTGGCGAAAGTCCGATGGGCGGAGGAAACGCCAGCCAGCGCGAGAGTGGCAGCCACTCCCGTCATCGAACGTGAGAGGGGCGGCGGCGCTAAAGATTTGGATGATGGAAAAATCGAATTTCCATACGTCGAGGCCGACTTTGCGCCAGGCACCGCGATGGCACCGCACGAGGTATCCGCTACACAGATGGCCGACATCCTTTCACGCATCGTCGAGATCGAATCGCCGATTCACGAGGATGAACTTGTCGCCCGCGTGCGCGACTTGTGGGGACTTGGCCGTGCTGGTGCGCGGATTCAAGAGAGCGTCCAGCGTGGCATCGCCGCTCTGCTCCACCGAGACACATTCGTCCGGGAAGAGGAATGCGTTCTGAAGAACGGCAATTCCGTTATGGTTCGCAATCGGGAGAACGCTCGTTCTACCAGCTTACGAAAACCCGAAATGCTTCCGCCGCAAGAAATCCGTGCCGCTCTTCTCCAAATCGTCGAAGAACACCACGCCGTCGGTGACCGCGAACTGGTCTCCGCTGCGGCCCGTGCATTCGGGTTCAAAACCACGGGAGCGACACTGAAGCAGCGCATCACGGAACAACTTCAAAAGCTCACAAGTGAAGCGAGGATCAAACTGGAGAACGGCGTTTTCAAAATACCTGCAGCGTGAGTTTAGTAGCATTACCAACCGCAAGGCAAATTGACAGAGCTTAGGCAAAATTAGACGGGGATTGGCCAAGTAAAGCGGCGCAAGTCGGAAATGAATTTCTTATTTTCGGCGTATGTCTGCAACCATTCCGCCTTACGAATCTATTTTCCACCCCTCGGATTTCACTGACGCGAGTCACGTCGCCTTTTGCCATGCGTTGAAACTCGCGCTTGCATCGCAGGCAAACCTGACTTTGCAACACGCCACCAGCGACCACCATGAGCACTGGCATGATTTTTCCGGGATACGTGAGACGCTTGAGCGATGGAAGCTGCTTTCAAAAGGCAGTGACCGTCATGCGGTAATGGAACTTGGAATTGGGGTGGAGAAAGTCATGAGCCATGGAACGAATCCGGTGGGATCTGTCCTGCATTATCTGAACCGGCATCCCGCCGATCTGATCGTCCTCGCCACGCATACTCATGAGGGACGGATGAAGTGGCTGCATCATTCGCGTGCCGAGCCAATCGCACGGGGCTCACATTCGCCGACGTTGTTCATACCGGACAATGTGGTTGGCTTCATCAATTACGAAGACGGCTCGGTAAATCTGCAAAATGTGCTTATTCCAGTGTCCGCAGAACCAAACCCAATGTCCGCCGTGGATGCAGCAGCCCAACTTGCAAACGTGCTCGGGCTCAAAAGTGTGCAGTTTCATCTGCTGCATGTAGGCGATGAAAAAACAATTCCCGCCCTTTATCTGCCACAGCAGGAGGGATGGACGTGGAGTCGTCTCGTCCGCCCCGGCGCAGTGAATGAAACCATTCACGAAGCAACTTCCGCTTTGAACGCCGATTTGATCGTAATGAGCACCGCGGGACATCATGGCTTTCTCGATGCATTACGAGGAAGCACGACGGAACGCGTTCTGCATGAGGCTGAATGCCCACTACTAGCGGTGCCACCCTGACACTACTGAGGTTCACTTTCATTCCGAGATGAACATTGAACGCGGAGCGCTTGCGCGTATTCTCACTCCGCATGGCTGATGAGACCAAGCCCCAGAATGATGCAGACTCCCGCGATTCCGTGGATCGTGGCATGTTTGATTTCCCGGATTTCGGGGCGATGGGGCGTAATTTTTTAACGTGGGCAAAGGCGAATCCGAGGGCTTGTGCGCTGGGTGTGTGCCTGCTGGCAGTGCTGGGGTATTTTTATTTCGGGGTGAAGGCGTTTCAGAGTCTTTCGCAGACTTCGGCGCAGTGGATTGCAGCGAGTTGGAATGAGGAGAACGACCAAGAGCATTGCGTAGGGATTATCCCCGTGGCGTTATTGCTCGTCTTGCTGCGTTGGCGGGATTTTCGCGCAGCGCCAAAGGAGCCGTCGAATACAGGGATATGGTGGGTGGCTGCGGGAGTGCTGCTTTTTGTGGTGGGAGTCCGCTGCATTGAGGGGCGATATACGATTTTTGCACTGCCACCGCTGATCTACGGCGGAGTGATGTTTCTCTACGGCAAAAAGGTCGCGCGCATCGTGCTTTTTCCGTGTGTGTTTTTGTTATTCATGACTCCCATCGGCGGCGTGGTGCAGGGCACGGCGGGGCTTCAGTCAAAAACTGCCGCCGTCATTGAAACACTGTCCTCGATCTGCGGCATCCGCATCCACGCGGAAGGAGCCAAAATCATCTCACTCGACGGACGCTTCGAACCGCTGGAGGTCGCGGGCGGTTGCTCGGGAATCCGTTCGCTGATGGCGATGCTCACGCTGGCCGCGCTCTACGCATACTTTGCGATGCGCACGCCGCTGCGCGGGATGGTGCTGTTTGGGTGTTCGCTGCTGTTTGCGATTCTCGGCAATTTCGCGCGCGTGTTTTCCGTGGTGGTTTTCGCGCGGTTCTTGGATCCGAAAATCGCGACGGGGCTTTACCACGATTATTCAGGATTCGTCTTCTTCCCGGTCGCCGTGCTAGCGATGATTGGTGCGGGAAATGTAATCAACCGCGATTGGAGCAACTGGTGGAAGCGCGCAGCAGCAGCGGCCACAGCAGAAGCGACGCCTGTTCAAAAAGCACCAACGGATTCGCCTGCTTCGCTTCCTTCGAGTGAACCGCCAAAACCCGAAAAACCATCCGGTTCTTATGACTACTAAGCGCCTTGCCATCCTGCTTGCGATTGTTGGGCTCGGATTGAGCACCGTTTTCCTGCTGCCAAAATCCGCTGCGCAGCCGACCGGGCTTCAACTCACAGGAGAAGAAGAAGTGGCGATGCCGGAGGACGTTTCCGGCTGGTTCGGACGCAGCGGCGAGATCACTCAGAAAGAGCGCGATACTCTCGGCAAAGGCACCAAGTTTGGCCGGATGATTTACAGCCATCCTGTGGCGCGCAGCGGCTACGAATTACTCGTCTCTGTCGTGCTTTCCGGGCACGATATGAGCAACAGCATCCATCGTCCGGAGCGCTGTCTCGATGCGCAAGGATGGTCCATTCTGGAAAGTGAAGAAGTGGCTGTGCATCTCGAGGGACGCGGAACATTCCCCACGACACGGCTGCACACTCGTCGTTCCGTTCAATTGAAGACCGGAACCACAGCGACTCAGGAAGCGTTCACTTTCTATTGGTTCGTCGGGGAAAATGAGATCACCGGAAGCCATTGGGAGCGTTTTTTTCAGGATAACCGCGACCGCCTGCTGCGCGGCGTCAACCAGCGTTGGGCATTCATTATGGTGACTGCGGCCATACCCATTCGCGAAAAGCCGGAGGAGCAGGCGGAAGCAAAACGCTGGGTGGATATGACGGCGCGCAAATTCATCAAAGACTTCGCGCCACTGCTGCACAAAGGCACGCTGCACTACCAGTAATCGCGCAAAAAAAGCGTCCGGTTTCCCGGACGCTTTTTCGTGGTGGTGAAACTTTACCCGAGCTTCGAGGAAACGAGGCTTTCGAGTTTCACGATATCCACCGCGAATTTGCGGATCCCTTCAGCGGTTTTTTCCGTCGCCATGGCGTCGTCGTTCATTTCGTAGCGGAAGGTTTTTTCGTCGTAGGTGCGCTTGGCGATGTTCATGCCCTGCGCTGCGGCTGCGTCGAGTTTCTTGACGAGCGGGTCGGTCGAAGCGGCCAACTCGGCGAGAAGCGGCGGGCTGATAGTGAGCAGGTCGCAGCCGGCCAATTCGGTGATCTCTCCTTTGTTGCGGAAGGATGCGCCCATGACTTCCGTGTTGTAGCCGAACTTTTTGTAGTAGTTGTAAATCTGCGTGACGGAGACGACGCCGGGATCTTCCGTTGGTGCGTAGTCCTTCTTCGTGCTGGCCTTGAACCAGTCGAGAATACGACCGACGAAGGGCGAGATGAGTTGTATGCCGCCCTCGGCGCATGCGACGGCCTGCGCGAGCGAGAACAGGAGCGTCAGGTTGCAGTGGATGCCTTCCTTCGCGACGATCTCGGCGGCCTTGATACCCTCCCATGTGCTCGCGATTTTGATGAGCACGCGGTCGCGGCTGATGCCTGCTTTTTCGTAAAGCGCGATGAGCTGGCGGGACTTCGCGACGGTGCCAGCGGTATCAAAAGAAAGGCGCGCATCAGTCTCTGTGCTCACGCGACCGGGGACAATTTTCAAAATTTCGAGACCGAAGTTCACGAGGATGTGATCCATCACATCGTCCACGCGTTTCGCGCCGGTGAGGCCGCTGTTTTTGCGGTCAGCGACGGCCTTGTCCACGAGGTGCGCGTATTCGGGCTTCGAAGCGGCGGCAAGGATTAACGAGGGATTCGTGGTCGCGTCCTGCGGCTTGTAGGCCTTCATGGACTCGAAGTCGCCGGTGTCTGCGACGACCTTGGTGAGTTGCTTGAGTTGGTCGAGTTGAGTGGTCATGGCTTTTTAGAAAAATGGAGCGGCAGGCTAAAGCCGTCGTCGCGTGGAGCAAACTTTAACTCCGAGTGCGAGGGGAGAGGCGGGAGCGGGAGTCGAACCCGCTCGTAGAGGTTTTGCAGACCCCGGCCTTCCCACTTGGCTATCCCGCCGTAATCGAGGGCGCGCAGAATTAGCGGAGGCGGGCGCGGGCGTCAACGGACAATCTCGATCCAAAAGAGGCTATCTTTTGCGCTCTTGGGCGGTTGGATACATTAAAGACAAATCGCCATGAATACCGCCGCTTCTCTGCTCTCGCCAAAAGAACTCGCCGCCTCACTACAGTCTGGCGAAGCGCCGGTGCTGCTCGATGTGCGGACGCCGATGGAGTTCCGGGAAATTCATGTCGAGGGTGCGCAGCTTTCGCCGCTGGATGAACTCGATCCTGCCGCCATCGCGCGTCAGCACGGAAATGCGCCAGCCTGCGTGGTCATCTGCCGCAGTGGAAAACGTGCCTGCAATGCCGCCGAAAAGCTCACTGCTGCCGGAATGAAAAACCTGCGTGTCCTCGATGGTGGAATGCTCGCCTGGGCGGAAGCAGGGCTGCCAGCAAATCGCGGAAAGAAATCCATTTCGATCGAACGACAGGTGCGGACCGCCGCCGGGCTGCTGGTTCTGGCAGGCGTTGTTTTAGGACTGTGGGTGCATCCGGGGTTTTTCGGACTGTCCGCATTTGTCGGCGCGGGGCTTACTTTTGCAGGCATCACCGACTGGTGCGGCATGGGTCTGCTTTTGGCGAAGGCTCCCTGGAATCGCTGAACGCTAATACAGCTCGACCGGCGAACGGTTGCCGTCTTCGGGACTGCGCTGCGCTGCGCGCTCGGAGCCGAGCGTGGCCACTCGGAGGTCGAACACTTCAGCGTCTCGGCGACGAAATTCCGCTTCGTCCCACGGTTCCGGCGGGGACATTTTCGCTTTGAAACCGGCCACGTTTGCGAGCGCCCGATCCAGCGCCGGGCGGGCGATGTCGCTGAGCGCGGCGTGGGCTTTTTCCACCATCTCGCCGCGGTGGCAGATCATCGCGAGGTCGTTGCCGGCGGCGATGGCACGATGGATGACTTCAGCGAGACCGGCGTCGCCCGTGCCGTAGGGATTCAAAATCGCGCCCATGTCGAGATCGTCGGTCATCACGAGTCCGCGAAAACCGTGCTCGCCACGAAGCAGGTCGGTGATGATGCGCGGCGAGAGCGAGGTGGGCACGCCGCTGTCGTCGAGCGCGGGATAAAAGGCGTGGCCGATCATCATCGAATCCACGCGCTGGGAAAATGCGCGGAAGACGGCGAGTTCGTTCGCGTCGAGTTCAGCGCGTGTGAATGGAACAGTGGGCAGTTCGTGATGAGCGTCCGCCGGGCATCGCGAATAGCCGGGAAAATGCTTGCCGCACGAAAGCACGCCCGCCGCTTGCAGCGCGTCGTTGAATGCGCCGGCATTGCGCACGACCTGCGCGACGTTGTTGCCGTAGCAGCGGCCACGCAGACTGTTGTCGGCTTCGTCGTCGAAGGAAATATCGAGCACGGGGCAGAGGTCTAAATTGAAACCGAACATCCGCAGCAAGCGCCCGGTGATGCGACCATGCGCGGTGATGAGCGAGAGGTCGTCGCGGTCGCGGAGCTGGTTGGCGTTCGGTGGTTCGTTGCCGATTAATTTCAGCCGCGAGACGCGCCCGCCCTCTTGATCAATCGTGATGATCGGCGGCGTGTCCGAAAGGTCGCGCAGGTCGTCGCAGAGTTTGCGAAGCTGCGCGGGCGACTGGATGTTTCGCCCGAAAAGGATGAACGCGCCGGGCTGGAGGCGGCGGAACGTGGCGGCGGTTGCTGCGTCGAGTTCGAGACCGGGGACGCCGGTCATGAGGAGTTGGCCGAGTGTGGACATGGTGTGTTTTTATTCGGAAAATTTGGCCTATGCGAGACCGGCGAGTGCGCGCACTTCAGCGTGGAGATCGCGGGCGAGCGTCTTGCGATCCGATGTGCGGACGTGCGACGGACCGAAGTGAATGTCCACGGTGAGGCCGGTTTTGCGGAGAAGATTTCCCATGTGCGGCGCGAGGCTCATGTCGCCCCAATACGCGACTTCATCGGGCACGCTGCCGCCCTCGAGCGAGTAGCGCAGACCGCAGGCGGTGAGCGGGCAGGCGAGTTTTACCACAGGCTCGAAGAGTGAGCTGCGAAAAGGAAGAACATGCGAGCCGTCGGTGCTCGTGCCTTCGGGAAAAAGAACAAGCGGCACTCCGGCATCGAGGTGTTCGTGCATTTCCTTGGCGACATCCGTGACAGCGCCTCGCCGTTCGCGATCCACGAAAATCGTCGCGCCCATTTTCGCCAGCGCGCCGAAGAGCGGCCAGCCGGCGACTTCATTTTTGGAAACAAACGCGGTCGTCGCGGCGGTGCTCAGCGCGAGGATGTCGAGGTAGCTGACGTGGTTGGAAACGATGAGGCCGTTGCGCGGGATTTCGCCGTGGACGCGGACGCGAAAACCGAGCCACTTCGCGTGCAATGTAGATGCGCGGCGAAGCCAGTGAACGCGCTGGCGGATGCTGTTGCGGGCGTGCGAAAATGCGTAGTCCGCAAAGCAGGTGGCTGCGAGCGGGGGGTAAATCATTGCGCGAAGCGCTGCGCGTGCGGCTCCTGCAAATCCGCTCATTTAAAAACGAAAACGATTTTGAGCGGCCTCGGGGATGTCCGCGAAGTCAATGAGGGTGAGGAAGTCTATGCTGCCGAATTCGCGGTCCAGCGCAGGCGGGCCGCAGATTTTCGCGCCCACATTCATGTAGGATTGGAGAAGGCGTGGGGGCTCGGGGCATTCTGCGAGCGGCTCGACGGGCGGCATCGCGAAGGCGGGAAGCGGCACGGTGCGGAACTGCTCAGGTGCGAGGTTCCCGGCGGCGAGTTTTTGATACATGGCGAGGCCGAGCGCGGGATCTTGCGAGGTGATGGAGCTACATCCGATGAGGAGGCGTGCATTGCGCTCCTTCGCGTATTCAGCAATGCCGCGCCAGAGCATATTCAGGACATTCATTTTGCGATGGTCAATGTGGACACATGCGCGGCCAAGCTCGACGATTTCGGAGCGGAAAGGTTCGTAGGGAGTGAAGTCGAATTCCTGAGCGCTGTAGTAGCCGTGGCGCCCGGCGGCCATCGCACCGGTCTGTAAACGGTAGGTGCCGACGACCGCCCCCGTGGACGTTTGCTCGACGAGCAGATGGTCGCAGCTTTCGTCGAATCGGTCGGCGTCCAGCTCGGTCTTCCAGCTTTCCTTGAGGCCCTCGTGCATCTCAACATTGAACACCTCAAATCGCAGATGCTGGGCGGCACGGACATCCTCCGCGCTCGTGGCCATGCGCAGGCGATAGGCGGGTGCTTTCACTGCTTTGGGCGCTTTGAGGCTCATCATGCGATCATCAATAAACTACGCGTTTGCTACACGGGTGTGAAGGTTAGATTTGGTGACGATTGCGCGCGCCCGGAGTGTCACTGGCATGACACACACGCTGGTTATTCGTAGCGCGGGACACTCGGATCGATCTCCAGCGACCACGCATCAATGCCGCCGGTCACGTTACGCACGTCCGTGTAGCCTTGCTGTAAAAGCCACGCGACAGCGCGGGCGGAGCGTCCACCGTGGTGGCAGTGGATGAGCAGTGTCTGCGATTTGTCGGCCAGCTTTTCCTGCGCGAGCGCGGGCCACTGCGAGAGCGGGAGAAGTTCCGCGCCGGGGATTTTGCAATGCTCCCATTCCTCCTTCTCACGAACGTCAATGAGCCTCGGTGGATTCGCGCCATCGAGCAGGCGTTTCGTTTCTGTGATGCAGACCGCCGGGACTTGCGCGGGCATCAGCGTTCGATGGTCACAGGCGTGCCCACTTCCACATTGCGGAAAAACGCCTCCGCCATGAAACCCGGCATCCGGATGCAGCCGTGCGATGCAGGATAGCCGGGCAGGAAGCCCTCGTGCATCCCTACGCCGCCGTTGATGCGCATGAAGAAAGGCATCCTCGCACCATCGTATTTTGCCCCCTTCGGCATCGGGTCCTTGTCGCGATCAATGTCCTTTTTCACCACCGCGCCAGTCTGCGCATCCACGTAGTCGCCGAAGCGCGAAGATACATGATCCTTGTCCTTTTGCTGGATTTTAAAGTTGCCGTTCGGCGTGCCGAAACCTTCGCGCCCCGTGGAAATGAGCGAGACGCCGACGAGTTGGTCGCCCTTGTAAAAAAACGCCTTTTGCTCCGTGATGTTGATTCGCACCCGTGGGGCGCCGGTCACATGATCGCCATCCCAATGCGAGACATTGTCGAAATTCATCCGCTTGGAGTTGTTGGAAGGCGAGTGTTTGCCGCCGAGATAAATGGTTTCGCTCCCATACCGGGCGTCGTTGGCGCAGCCGGCAAAGAGCAGTGCAGTCAGAGCTAGCGTGAATCCGTGGTTTTTCATCCTGTTTCGGGGCGCGCGGAATAAGGGCTAAATGCACGCACAGTCAAGTCTTGCGAATTTCAGGGGCCAGACACTGAACGGCTTTTGTCTGAAAGCAGGCGCGTCAACTGGCGGAAGTCGGCATTTCTACGTTCGCCGTCATCTGCTGATTGTGCCCGCTCGGCGCATGAGTGCCGATGCTCGTTCGCGCCCAGGTTCTTTGGCCAGTGCGAGCATCAATCCCGAAAATCCACCGAATACTCCGCACATCCCCCATCCTTAGTCGGCGAAAACTACGAGCCCGCAATTTTTCCTGGGCGCGCTGAATCCATGCGCTCCCGCTCGTAGGCTGCCACTCCCTCGGCAATCGCTGTGGCTAGCCGCTCGCGATATGCGGGCTGTGCAAGTTTCTTAGCCTCACGCGGGTTATTCAAAAATCCGCCCTCCACAAGCACGGCGGCGCATCGTGCGTAGCGAACGACTGCGAGGTCGCGCGCTTTCACCCCGCGATCCGTGATGTCCAGTCCGACGACCACCGCACCCTGCACGCACTGCGCAAACGCAAAACCATTGTCCGCAGGCGGCGGCTCGTGTCTCCGCTCGAACATTCCCGTAATACTCCACCCCTCATTGTTCGGCACGATTTTATCCGTCGCGTAAAAAGTCTCCACTCCATCGCCGGCGGCAGCTGTGTTGTCGTTGAAATGGATGCTCACAAACAGCGCCCGCGGAATCGCATTCGCCACCTGCGCACGCTCGAACAACTCCACAAACGTGTCGTCCCTCCGCGTAAGCACCACAGGAAAACCGCGCGCACGGAGCTGTCGCTCCAGCCGCAGCGCCGTGTCGAGGGCGAGGTCCTTTTCGCGCAGCCCATTTCGTAATGCGCCGCTGTCGTGTCCGCCATGCCCGGCATCCACGACTACCGTGGGCAGCGTTCGATTGGGCGGCAGAAAAATTCCCTGCTCATCCAAGCCGGTCGGAACGAGCAGCGCCACGCCCGCGAGAAGTAAAACAAGCCCGAACAACGGAAGCCACGTCGCCAGTTTACGCCAGCGCGAAGGCCCCGCCGGTTTCGGCTCGGGCGAGGCAGGTGCCGCAGGCGCAGCCGGCTTCGGCGCGAAGAGAGGCAGGTCGGCGAGATCGGACGCCTCAGAGCTTCTCTTTGGTGCTGGCGGTTTGGATTTCAAGCGACTGCATTATCCACGCAAACACGCACTACGCGAACAGCGCCCTCGCCTCTGGCTCCGCGATCACTCGATAGCTCGCGGGCACCGGAGCCTTGTGTTCGAGCAACGCCGCCTCGATGCTTGCCGTGGCAAGTTGCTCCGCACGATGCGCAGCGATTTTCTCCGCCGACGGCAGTTCCTCGCGCCCGTCGCCGGACAGCGCGAGATGACCGACGGCCCACGCGTCCGCCGCGAGCTTCAGTGCAGCGCCCAGCGCGAGGGACGCAGGCTCCTTTCCTGCAAGAAAAGTTTCCATCTGCTGTGTGGCGCGCGCCTTTCCAGCAATGACTCCAAAATCCTCGAACGTCTTGCCGAACGACCCGCCGTTCGTGCGGATCGATCCATCGTAATCAAGGCGCAGAAAAAGATTCGGCGCACCCCGCCGACCCAGCTCCGCGAAGAGCAGCCGCGCAAGAAATGGCGGCCCGTAGATTTGCTCGAATGCCGCCTTCAGCGCTGGCGAGAGCGAAAAGTTGGCGAGACGCCGCAGCGCCACATCATCCGCCGAACGCGCGAACCCCTCGGTGCTCGCGACCTCGATAGCCGCAAGCCGCAGACGTTCGATGTCGCCCGGATGCCCGATGCCGCCGAGCGCGATGCGATCATAAATCTCGAACACCTTTTGCCGCTCGCGACTGAGCGTGAAAAGCAGCGCCCCCTCACGACAGCTCAACGCGACAATGGGACTGCCCGGCGCGAGTTGATCCTCGATATACTCACGACGATTGGCGATAGCCTCGACCCAGCGGAATGGTTCTTCGTGCATGGCCTATAAAGTTCAACGTCCCGCGCCAAACGTCCATCTTTCAATGCACGTTTTTCGCGCTCACTGTTTCTTCGCCTCGGCGGGCGCGCGCAGCGTGTATTCGCCCGCGTCGAACGCCATCATGTTCGCTGGCTTGCCGAGCTTGAACTCCTCGACCACTACGCCGTCACTTTGGAAAAGCACGAGCGCATCGCCTTCGCGCAACAGCGCAGCCCATTTCAACTGCGGCGTCTCGCTAAGATGTATCAGCGGAAGTCCGTCCGTCGTCTTCAAAAGCGCACCCTTTTCATCCGTGCCAGCTTGCAGCCGCGCCTCAGTCTTTGCGTTTTGCAGCAGCGTGTTGGCCTTCGTCTGCACTTTCACCTCCGGCGCAGGCTGCACCGGCTCCTTGCGACCGAGTTCGGCGGTGACTGCGGCGAATGTGTCGCTGCCGACGATGCGTTTTTGATACACCGTCTTCCACGTCGAGACAGGCTCCTTCGTCGCGCCCTCCACGACAGACGGTGCGGCATCCTTTGCCGCAACAAGCACCAGCGAACGCAGACGCTGCTCGTGTTCGTTTTCATCCAGCAAAAAAATCGTATCGCTCCAATGCGATGCCGCAATCTGTTTGGGCGCTGGTTCGCCTTTCGCGTAAGCGAGACGCCGCACAAATTCCCCCTCCTCCGAATACGCACGCACCTCGCGCCCGGCGGGGCTTTCCACAATCGCCCAAACATTCCCGCCGCGTCCGACACTCGCGGCAACCGCACGCTCCCCTTCGCCCAACGCAACAACGTGCATCGCCTCCCCTTTGCCTACGAAAAGTTTGCTGTCCGCGACCGATGCAGCGACTTCGATCTTCGGCGGCTCGGCGCCCTCCTTCGCGAGATTCCAGCCGAGCGTCTGCTCCTTCTCGTCGGCGCCACGAAGAGTGATGTTGATATTGTCGCGCCCGTCGTTTTTCACAGCGAGCACCCGCGCGATGCGCGGCGAATCGTCGCCCTTCATCCAGTCGTTGCAGTGAAAGGCGACGCCTTCGATTGCGAGGTCGCCCACCATCCAGCCGCGCGCCGAGTATTTCCCCGGCGGAAGCAACTGGCCCGCATCATCACGCCCATCCCATCGCGTGATGAATCCATTCAGCCCGACGACAAAATCCTTTTGCGTCGCCTCGCGATGCAGCGTGCGCACCAGCTTCCCCGCGCCATCGTAGATACCGAGGCTCACAGTTCCTTCCAGCGGCGGCGGGAGAAATGTGATCTGAACGCCGTCCTTCTTTGGCGGCGGCGGTGGCGTGTCCTCCTGCGCGAAAGTCGGCAGCGCGAGCGCGAACAGCGCCATGAGTGTCAGTAAGCGTTTGGGCATAAGTGCGCCAATCACAGCGCGAGCAGAGATTGCCGGGCGCGCAAAGTTTTCCAAGCCCGCAGTGTCCCCACGAAATAGGCGGCTCCCTTTTGCAATGCCACCCAGTCCCATCGTGTCTTTGTGTGAGGCAGAAACTGTGACCCTCGGCGCTTTTTCAGATGCCAAACTGAATACCATTCACGCCCACAGTGCACGGCGACGCGCAAGTGCCGTTCGCTCCCGATGATCGCCGCTAGCGACGCCCACCACGAAGCCTCCATCGGCACGAGCTACATGACTTTCGACACCGACGACTTCACCGTCGCCGGAATCCTCGCCGCCATCGTAAAAGGCGCGCCCCGCCATGAACAACTGGTTCCGCCTCCGCAGCAAGCGCACCTACACGCCGAAGTCGTAACTACGCGAGCCGCACAGCCCGCGTCTTGTCGAGCTTCAGCACATCGCCTGCGGCGAAAGCTGGGGTCGCCTTCGGGTCGCTCACCTTTTCGCCGCGCAACTGGATGCTCCCCTGCTCCACTAGCCGCCGCGCATCGCCGCGCGACTTGGTGATCTGAAAGCACTGCTCGAACGCAGCCACCACCACGCTCACGATATCCGCACCGAGCCCGGCCAGCGGGAGCGACGGAAGTTCCGCGCTCGCGAGATCCTTTTTGCTAAAGCGCAGCTCGAAATCCGCGCGCGCCGCATTGCCCGCCTCCTCGCCGTGAAATCGCGCCACGATGCGCGCGGCGAGTTGCTTCTTCGCCTCCATCGGGTGCATGTCCGCAGGCACCTGTTCGCACAACAGCAGGTTGTAGTAACGCGCCATGAGCGTGTCCGTGATGCTCATCAATTTCCCAAACATCGTCTCCGGCGCTTCGGCGACACCGACGTAATTACCGAGGCTCTTCGACATCTTGTTCACGCCATCGAGCCCTTCGAGAAGCGGCAGCAAAAGCACCACCTGCTCCGCCTGCCCCTCCTCGCGCTGAAGATCGCGACCGACGAGACAGTTGAAAAGTTGATCCGTCCCGCCGAGTTCCACATCCGCGCGTATCATCACCGAATCCCAGCCCTGCATGATCGGGTATTGGATTTCGTGAAGATGCACCGGCTCGCCGTCGGCGATTCGCTTTTTGAAATCCTCGCGCTGAAGCATCTGCTGCATCGTCACGCGCGCGTTCAGTTTCATCACCGCGTCAAACGTCATCATCTCAAACCACTCGCCGTTGAAAACAACGCGCGTCTTCGCCGGATCGAGAATCTTGAACGCCTGCTGTTTGAAAGTCGTCGCGTTCGCCATCACCTCATCGTGCGTGAGCTGGCGGCGCGTCTTCGAGCGGCCCGATGGATCGCCGATCATCGCAGTGAAATCGCCGATGATGAGAATCGCCTGATGACCGAGATCTTGAAACTGCCGCAGCTTCGAAAGTCCCACGGTGAATCCGAGATGAATATCCGGCGCCGTCGGATCCACGCCGAGTTTCACATTCAGCGGGCGACCGAGCTTCAACTTCGCGAGCAATTCCTGCTCGGAAATAATGCGGTCGGTCCCGCGCTTGAGGATGGCGAGCTGTTCTTCAGGCGTAGGCATGTGAAAAAAGAGGGCGCTTAGATAGTCGTGCTGCGCCTGCGTGCAAGCTTTGCCGTGCCGTCAGTTCTTGTTCAGCAGCTTCTTCACGTCCTCGATGGTCAGCGGCTTTAAGTCCCCGGACCAGCTCTGTCCGTCAGATCGATCCCCGCCCTGCGCCATCGCTGCCGCGCCCTTTGAATCGTAGATCCCCTGCTTTCTCCCCTTCGCAAAATACGCCTTGTCACCTCCCGGCAGCGCGCGCGTCTCCACCGTCTGGCCGACACCCTGCGCCTCGCGGGTTTCATATGTTTTCGTCCGCGCCGTGAGGCGGGAAAACCACGATTCCTTCACCGGCGCGGCCTTCGTCTCGTAATTCTTATCCGCCATCGCCGCGTCCTTCGTCGAAAAATCTCGCGTCCAAAACGATTTCGTGCGCACGCGAGCCTCGAAGTGAAATTCGCCCGTCCGTGTCTGCCGCGATCCGATTTCCGATGCAGTGCCAAAATTCGCCGCGCGGGTGTCGAACGTCTTGTTCTGATTCGGCATCATGATCTCCGCTCCGCGATGCGACTCTCCGCTCTCGACCTCATTCATCCGCATCTGCTCCACGGCGCGCGTGTTCGCAGTCGCAGGTTTCAGCGCCTCCGTATTTTTGTGGGAAGCGCACCCGGCGAGCAGCAAAGCGATAAGCGGCAGCAAGCGCATGAGCTACCGTTGCCACTGTCCCCGCCCACTGGCAAGGCCCGAGCCGAACCACGGGAAATCCCGTAAATCCAAACCATTCTGTGAATCCTGTCCAAAAAAGAGAGACAGGATTATCAGGATTCAGTGGATTCACTGGATTGATGTGTAGGCTTTTCCTCCCTTCGTGTTCTTGGTGTCTTCGTGGTTCCCACCTACATCGTTTCACTCCCGCGAGCCTTCTCCCACAGTTCCAGCGCCGCCTCGCGCTCAGACGGCGCATTGAAAATCCACAGGAAATTTTTCAACACCGCGCGAGCCTTGGATGGCTCCTTCGCAGCGAGGTGAATCTCCGCAAGCCGCCTCGCAAACTCCCATCGCAGCGGACCGAGAGTCACCGCTCGTTCGAGATGCGAGCGGGCGGATTTTCCACCGGCCTCCGCCCAGTCTGCATCCAGCGCTGCCGATTCCGCCTCCGCATCGGGCGCACGCAATTCCACCAGCTTGGCGAGCACCTCCGCCGTCTCGGAAAATGCGCCCGTCTTACGCGCGAGCGCACGCAAACGCGCGCACGACGCGCCCGCACCACCGACGGGTTCGATGATTTCCGGCGACGCAATCACGAGTGTCAGGGCGTCGCCGGTGCGACCCTGTTTTTCAAAACGCTCGAACAACGCACACTTGGTCCCGTGCATGGCTGCCGCCGAGAGCGCGAAGTCCTTCACGCTCTCACGCCATTTTGAAATATCCCCGCCCGCATCGAGATACTCGGCGAGGGCCGCATACTCGCGGCAGGACGGCTCGGAAAACGCCTGCTGCAAAAGCAGCTTCGCCGCGCGAAAATTTTTCGCAGCAACATGAACGCGCGCCATCGCGGCAAGCACCGGCAGCGAAGGCACCGGATCATTTTCACGCATCGCCTGCTGCAAAAAAACGCGCGCTTTCTCCGCATCGCCGAGGCGCAGCCATTCATTGCCGGCCAGTTCCGCGCCGCCCGCCACTGCGGCCAGCCACGAGAATTTTTCCAGCAGCACGCGCGCCTGCTCGCGCTGGCCGTTCGCATCCAGCCGCCGCATCCAGTTCAACGTCGCCTGCGCATACGGCCATCCTCGTTTCGCATTCACCTCCGCCACCAGCAGGCGCAACTCCGGCTGCTCCACAAGCAGTGAATCCAACTTCTCCAGCATGTGGCCGGAAATATCGGCGCGCACGAGCAGCCGTTCGCAAATCCGGCGCGCTGCGGCGGCATCATTCAGCGCAAGCGTGCGGCGCAGCGCGACGACGCCCGCAGGCAGCGGCCCGCGACCGTCATCCCAGGTGCGGGAGACTTCTTCGTCCCACTCCCGTCCGATGCCGAGTCTTTCCGCATAGCGGGCAAAGAAATTAAAATATGCATCCGCAAGATCGGGATTCTCTTTCGTGAGATCGCGCATGCGCGCCTGCATCCTCCCGGCGAATTCCACCGATGGCGCGGAGCCGGGAATCGTGAGCAACTTCGAGTAAAGCTGCATCCGCCCGCGCAGTTCGCCCGCGCGCTTCATCGTCGTCACCAGCACGCTGCGCGCGAGCTTCCCGTCGCCATTCAAACCCATCGCCTCGGCGAGTGTCATGGCGGCATACACGGCATTGTTGGCCGAGAGTTTTGCAAGGGCGGTGAGAGCATCGTCGGTGCGTCCGTCCTTGTAAAAAAGCACCGCCAGCAGAGGGTCGCCATTTCCTCCGCTGCGCGTCCGCACTGCGATGGCCTCCGCAATTTTTCCCTGCTGCTCCAGCATGAGCGCCAGCGCATTTTGCGCGCCGACATTCGCCCCTTCCATCCGCGTGAGTTTTCGCCACGCGGTCTCCGCCTCCTGCGTGCGGCCAGCGCGCTGGAGAAGTTGCGCGCGTTTCTGCAAGAGCGCGAATTCGCCCGGTGCCTTCGCAGCCGCGCTGGAAACGACACGCTCCGCCCCGTCAATCTCGCCGCGCCATTCCAACACCTCGGCAAGCTCCAGCGCGAACTGCCGTGGCGTCGTGTCATTGCCGGGATTCAACTGCTCGTCCAGCACGCGACGGCGAACCGCCTCGGCGGTCGGCTCGTCGTCCGCCGCGGAGCAAACATCCATCAGTCGGCGAAGCGCCGTCGGGTCTGCGGGATTTTTTTTCCAAAACCGATGATACACCTCCGCCGCAGCCGCGTGACCCTTGAACGCGATCAGCGTCTCGCCCAGCCGAGTCATTCCCTCGGGCACGCGCTCGCGCTCGCGAAAGATCTCATCACGCTCCACGCGCCCGCCGTGCAAATAGCGCAGAACATCCCACTGGTCGCGCCCGCGCTTCTCCATCTCCAGCACCGCCGGACGCTGCGTCCACAAGTCCCCCGCCCGCGGCTCCGCCGACTCCACAAGCTCGCGCACCAACTGCCCGTGCTGAAGCGAACGCAGCCCCGCATCGGAAAACACGCGCTCCCACAAATGCCCTGCGAGCGATGAAAGATTCCATTCGATGAGCTGCCCGCCGGCCCCGATCACAAAGAGCCACTCACGACACGATGAGTTGGTCTGATCCACTCCGCGCATTCCGAGCGGGCGAAGGTCCAAAATCGCATCGAGCGCAGCCGACGCCTTTCGCTCTTCGCCACTGAGCGAAAACAACAGCACCCGCGTGATGAGGCCGTGTAGCGACCGCTCATCCGTCGCACGCAGGATACCTTTTACAAAAGCGGCACGCTCATTTTCCGGCGTGAGAAAATAGCCGTCGCGCATCACTCCAAACACCGGCGACTCGAAAGTGTCCCCCTCCCATTTCAACGACGCGGCGAGCACGCGCCGCGCACCGTCCACATCGCCGAGGGCGAGATGCCATCGCGCCAGCTCGCGCCCCACGCTCGGTTGTTGTTCGCCGATCAAATCAAACAGCCGCCTCCCGAGCGCGATGGCCTCGGAAAAATGCCGGTTGCGCGCCAGTTCCATCGCCGACGGCCAGAGCCGTGTCTTCGCACCGGGCGGGAACAATCCATTCATCATCGCCGGGCCGATGTTTTCGGGATGCACCTTCACAATTTCCGCAAAGGCTCGGCTGAACAAATCCAGTTCCTCCGCCGAACGCCCCGGCGCATTCAGCCATGCACCGAGCCGCGCATACTGACTGCACTCCAGCGCGAGCCAGACAAACGCCTGTCTGTTCATCAAAACCTGCGGCTCCTTTTTGATCAACGACTCCACGAGATCCACCACGCGGTCGTGCGAACCTGCGAAATAGAGCGCCCACAGCAGTTCGGTCGTCAGCGTCGCATCCTTATTCGCCAACGTTTCCAGCCACGTCTGAAGTGCCGCGCCTCCCTGCTTGCGCGCGATTTCACCCGGTCTGCGGATCGCAGTGAGACGCTGCGCTTGATCGAGCGACGGTTTCTCACCCCGCCGTCCCGCCGAAGTGGAAAACGTGCTCAGGCGCGTCCCGGCCCTCTCCGTTTCAAAGCCGGAAAACACACCGCGCTCGCTTGGAAAAAAGCGCTGCGTCACTGGCTTCGTCAATTTCACCACCGCCTCGAAAACCTCGCGTGCCTCCGCCATCCGCCCGGCTGCAAATTCCATCTCCCCCAGCTCCGCCGCAGTGCGGACGTTCGCAGGATCGAGCGCGAAAAGTTTCCGCAACAACGCCGCTGCGCGCGCGCGGTCGCCCCATTGCTGATGAAACTCCGCCGCGTTGCGCACCACCTCCGTGTCGCGCGGAAACTTGCTCGTCGCCCGCGCCCATGTGCGCTCCGTGCCTTCGAGATCGCCCGTCTTTTCGTAGAGCGCCGCGAGTTTCATAAACCCGTCGGGCCGCTCTTGCGAGCCGACACGCGTGAGCTGCTCCTGCAATCGCACCGCAGTGTCGAGCCGCTGCAAATCCTCCGCTTCGCGCACGAGATCAGGCAGCGCCTCGGCCTGATTCGGCGCGGAAAAGACAGCGTCGGCAAACAACTCGAACGCCGCCTCCTTTTCGCCGAGCAATTTCAGCACACGCGCCAGCGCGACCTCGGTGAAATAATCATCCGCGCCCAATTTGCGACGGTCTTCAAACTTCGTCCGTAGCCAGCCGAGTTGACCGTGCTGCCGCGCATGGAGCAGCAACTCATCAAAGCGCGCCAGACGCTCGCGCTCATTCGGAGTCTCATCCACCGCGCGCAGCAAAAGCGCAGCGGCCTCTTCGTTCCGATTCAACTTTTGCAACACGCGCAGCAGTGACGACGCAACCTCGCGCCTGCGCGGGGCCAGTGCGTTGGAAAGCGCCTTGCGCCATGTCGCGGCGGCATCCTCATCACGACCAGCACGCTCCTGCGCCATGGCGAGGTCAGTCAGCGCGTCGGCGTTGCCGGGATTTGCCCGCACGAGTTGTTCAAAAATCTTCAGCGCCTCGCGCGCGTTGCCGCGCTGCTGTTCGAGTTGACCGGTTTCGCGCAGATAGCCGTCGCGTCCCTCGGGATTCAGCTCGATCAACTCACGAAGATGAACGAGCGCAAACGCCGCATCGCCGCTGTTCGCCGCCTGCCGGGCGAGAAACTCGCGCGGCGCGACATTCTTCGGTTCGAGTTCCGCCGCCTTCACCGCAAACGTAACCGCGCTCGCCTTGTCGCCGTTCCACGCCTTCCACCGCGCGACACGCAGCCAGTTCGCCGCATTTTTCTGCGCCGTGGCCGCGGACATCAACTCGCGGATGTGCCCCTCCACAATCGCCGCCGCCGGATTCGTCGCGCGCCGCGCCAGCCCGGCGTCCGTATCAAAAACAGGCGCCTCTGCGCGGAACGTCTCGAACAACTTCGCATCCACCTCCTGCCGCTCCGCTTCATTCCGGCACAACGCATAGGCCCGTTCAAACGCCGCCCTCGCAGCAGGAAGATCCGCACGCGCAGTCTGCAATTCGCCAAGCAAAATGTGCTGGTCACGCACATCGCTCTTTGCAGTGTTCGCCGCCTCCACTGCAGCAACCGCCGCATCGGGTTCCCCCTGCGCCTTCAGCAACTGCGCCACGCGAAAGTTCAGCGCCGCCTGTTTCTCCGGCACATCGCCGGAGTGGTTGAGCCGCTTGAGTTCGGTGAGTCCATCCGTATCGCGATGCTGGGTAAAATAGAACGTCGCCAGCGCAAACACCCCTTCCTCCGCGCCGCCCGCCGCCTCTGCTTTCAAATGCTCCTCCACGAGATCGAGCAACCTGTGCTCCTGGTAAAACTCCAGCGCCTTCGCTCGCAGCAGTTCGTCATCCTTCTTCGTCGCAAGCAGCGCGGCAATGCGTGAGCGCGCGGCGGCGTTGTCGTCGCGCTGGATGTCCAGCCGTGCCCGCTCGAAAACGAGATCCACATTTCCCGGCTGCTCGACGAGCAGCGCATCATAGTGCGCAGCCGCATCGTCGAGACGGTCAATCTGCACGAGCAACCGCGCGAGCTTCAGTCGCAGTTCCGCATTTTTTGGAACAAGCGCCGTCGTCTTTTCCAGCCACACACGCTGTTCGTCCAGTTTGCCAGTGCGTTCGTAAAATTCGACGAGCTGCAAGTAGCCGCCGAGGTCGCGTGGCGACTGCTCCACCTGCTTCCTCCACTTTTCCTCCAACTCCGCCTCCACGTGCTGACGTTGTGCGAGACGGATAATCTGCCCGAGCAATTCCGAGCGCAGCCAGTTCCCCGGCGCGGTGAAAGCGACTGCGCGCTGCAAAGCCTCCATAGCTTCGCCGGGACGACCGGCTGCGCTGTGCAGCTTAGCGATTTGCTGGAGCGCCGCTGCACGCTCTGCCGGTTGCGCGTGCTCGATGATAAATTCGAGATGCCGAATCGCTGGCTCCGGCAAATGGTTGTCCGCATACGCGCCCGCAAGCCGCCGACGCAGATCGAGATTGTTCGCATCGAGCGCAACAGTCCGCTCCCACGCAGCCGCCGCTTTTTTCACATCGCCCGCCGCCAGCCACGCCGCGCCGAGTTGCATCAGAGTGTCCGCGAGCCGCACGTCGTCCTTCGGCAAAAGCGCCGCTGCCTTTTCCAGCCACTCCGCAGCATCGCGTGGATGACCGCGCTCATTTTCCAAACGCGCCAGCGCGAGCAAGGGCAGCGGGCTTTGCGCGTCTAGTTTCGCAGCGCGGGAGAAAGCATCGCCCCCATCGTCGTCGCGCCCCGCTTTGCGCAGCAAATGCCCGAGCACCATGCGCGACGCGAATCCGTCCGCCATTTGATACTCCGCGATCAGCCGCTCGGTCGTTCCTTCATCGAGCGCGATCTTCCACAAGCGATCCAGTGCCACACCCTCGACCGGGTTCGCCGCGAGCATCTGTTTGTAACGCTCGACGATTTTTGGATTCGCCGGTTCCGCCTGCGCAAAAGCGGCGGCAAGCAGGAGAATCGCAATCGTGCGGCGGGTGTGCATTGGCGCACCGAGTATCCGCGATGCAGGCACTCGTGCAACGTTGTCTTACGAAGATAAGAGCTTCGCCTCGATATCTCCGGCGAGGCGGGATGTTGATCCTGCCGGAACAATGCTGACACCAGGAAGTCCCGTGACTCCGCAAGCCTCGGTCGCGATGACCGGAATCCCCGCCGCGATGGCGGACAACAACCTGCGCGGCTGATTTTCCACCCACGCCGGAAGAACAACGAGCGATGCGTCCTCGATCCAGTTGTCCCGCCCGGCATGGCGGATGTTGCATCCATTCCAAAAGCCATCGCCCTCGACAACAGGCCCGCCAAGCGCGATCGGGATTCCCATTTTCCTCGCAGCATCCCGGAGTTCCCACGCGCCTTTCCGCGCGAGTGTGGATGCGGGGAAGACGACACTCGTGCCGCGCGGACGAGATCGCGCTGGCGGCATTTCCCATGGCAAAAGTTGCGCCTTGTCCTGCGCGAGCGCGGCAACTGCGGTGTGCGGCGTGATCCATTTCCCGGCGGCGACAAGAGCCTCCGTTTCTGCGACGACGAGTTCGGCATCGGCCCGAAAATCCCTCAGCATCCGCGCCTCCGGCCACACGGCTGCCGCTTTCTCGAGTTGCGATTCGATGTGCGCGAGCGGCAGGCGAGTCATGAGCACATCAAAACTCCGTCCTGCGAGCACGCCGCGCCGCCACAAGAACGGGAGTAAATTCTGACTCACCACAATGTGCAGCGCCGTATATGGAACGTGTTTTTCGTAGAGCGCGGCGAGACGCTCATCCATCTCCAGCAAGGCGCGCTGCCTTGCGGGGCCTTGTGCGGCGAGTTTTCGCGATGCGAATGAACGCATCAAAGTTAAAAGGGGAAACTGCTTCACTCGCGCGAAGCCCTCCGCGCTCCAGCGATACGGGCCAATGCCGAGTTGCTTGCTGCGCAGAGGCAGGAGCAGTGTGTCGCTTGGTGATTTTATCGACGCCATGTAGCGGTCGTGCTCCGGCCAGAAGGCATCCACGAGCCATGCGGTCGTCGCTTTTTTCGGAAGTGAAGTCGCGCTGGGATTGCGAAAGCAATTCGTCACCCCGCACGTCTCGCAGCTTTCCGCCTCGTGGCCGTCGGGCATCGCATCCGTGACAATGCGTGGAGCCGGTGCGTTGTGTGCACGTGCTTCGCCGATCCGGCGGAAGGCCACAGTAAGCGTCCAGCGGGAGAGTCGCACCTCGATCTGGATGTCCACCGGCGCACGGAATCGCAAATCCACGTAGTTCCAAAAGACCGTCGCATCGCGTCCGAGTTCCGCCATCGATCCCGGAAGCTTTCGAGAATGTGCGTGCCTCTCAACGATCTCGAATCCCGCCGTCAGCGCCGCGTCGTAAAGGGAGTTCGTCAATTGGCACAAGCCGCCGCCGATGCTCGGAACGATGCACCCTTCGCGGAGTTCCCGACCCGGCGCAAAACCACGGCGAGCCGTTGGACGTGGGACATTTTTCCAAAAGCTGAAAACCTCGCCGGCCAGGAGAAGCAAACCATTCAAGCTCGCGGCGACCCGTCGCAAGTTTTGTATTTTTCCCGCCTGCAATGCGAACTCCGCGTCGGTGCTCGTGGAGTAAAGCGGACTGACTGACTGCGCGATGACCGGCGCATCCTTTGCAACTGGCAGCGGATCGAGTGCGTGCGGCTCATTGTTTGAACGGCGCAGCGCGCGACGCATTCGATGCGCCCAAACTTTTCCAGAGAATACGAGCGCCTGCCACCTTGTCGGCTCGTCCTTTGGAAAACTACGATCATCAATTTTCATTCGGACAATACGCAGCGCGCGGGCACTTCTTTCAAAAAAGTGACAACCAAACGAGCTACACCTGCAACAGTGTCTTTGCGTGGGCGAGGGCGGAGTCGCCTTTGCCGCCGAGCATCCGGGCGATTTCTTCGATGCGGGCTTTGCCTTTTACCTCGGTGAGCGTGGAGATGGTGCGGCCGGATGCGAAGTCCTTGGCGACGAAGAACTGTGACTGCGCCTGCGCGGCGACTTGCGGGAGGTGGGTGATGGCGAGCACCTGGCGCTCTTCGCCGATGGCGCGCATTTTTGCACCGACGGCGTGGGCGATTTCGCCGCCGACGTTGGCGTCAATCTCGTCGAATACGAGCAGCGCGATGGTGTCCTGCGCGGCGAGTGAGGATTTCACAGCGAGCATGACGCGAGAAATTTCGCCGCTCGATGCGATGGCCTTGAGCGGTTTGGCGGGCTCGCCGGGGTTTGGCGCGAAGACGAATTCGATGCTCTCCAATCCATGCGGGCCGGGCTCGGCGAGGGCGTTGAGCGCAACGGTGAAGTCGCTCTTTTTGAAACCGAGATCGCGCAGGTGGGCGGTGACGCTCTTGGCGAGCTTCGGCGCGGCGGCTTTGCGTTTTTCGGTGAGCTTCGCTGCGGTGGCGAGCATGGCGGCGCGCTGCTTTTCGATCTCGCGGGTGAGGCGCTCGATTTCCTCGCCTCGGCTTTCGATCTTTTGCAGGCGGGCGGCGGCGGCTTCGCCGAAAGCGACCACGTCCGCGATGGTGCCGCCGTATTTGCGCTTGAGCGTCTCAAAGAGCGTCACGCGCTCCTCCATCTCGGCGAGTGCGCCGGGCTCGATGTCGAGTTCCTCGGCGTAACGCTGGAGGCCGCTGGCGAGGTCTTCGATTTCGGCGAGGCCGCGTGTGAGCGCGTCGGAAAAACGACTCGCGCCGTGGTCCACGCGTTCGAGATCGCGCAGGAGTTTACCGACTTCGCCGAGCCGCGTGAGCGCTGCGTCGTCGGACTCCACGAGCCGTCCAAGCGCGGCGGCGGAAAGCTCCAGCAGCTTGCGCGCGTTCGAGGCGACGGTGTAGCGGGCGAGCAGTTCCTCCTCTTCGCCGGGCTGGATTTGCGCGTCGGTGATTTCGCCGACTTGATGACGGAGCAAATCGAGTTCGCGTTCGAGCGCGGCTTCGCTTCCGGCGAGTGCGTCGCGCTCGTTGGTGAGGCGGTTGAGTTCGCGGTATTGCTCACCGTATTTTGCGCGCAGCGCATCGGCGGCGGCGAAGGAATCCAGCAAATCGAGCTGGCGTTCGTTGGAAAGGAGCGACTGGTGATCGTGCGGGCCGTGCAAATCCACGAGACCGTCGCCGAGCTGCGCGAGCACGGCGAGCGTGGTGGGGCTGCCGTTGATGAACTGCCGGTTCGTGCCCGCTGTGGAAAAGACGCGCTTCACGATGAGCTGACCGTCTTCGCAACGCTCGACGCCCTGTTCATCGAGCCACGCGTTCAGTTTCGCGGAGTCCTTGATGTGAAAGAGCGCCTCGACCGTGCAGCCATCGGCGCCGGAGCGGATGAGCGATTTATCCGCGCGCTCGCCGAGCACGAGTTTGAGCGCGCCGACGATGATGCTTTTGCCGGATCCCGTCTCGCCCGTGATCGCGATGAAGCCGGGGCCAATATGCCATTCCAACTCCTCGACGAGGGCGAGATTGCGGATGCGAAGTGAGACGAGCATCTGCGCGAAATGCCGGAGTGTGGGGGGAGAGGCAAGCTTGTGTGCGAGATTTGCTGCGGGAGGAAGTTGTGATTGGTGACTGGTGATTGGTGATTGGTTTCCGGTGTTCACATTCAAAGAAATGCGACGCTGCCTCTGCCTCTCATTCTTTATACGAGGTCGCGCTTGAGGGCCAACGGCCCGGATTCATACCAGCCTTGGGCAACGCCCAAGGAATGCGTTCCCACACGGACAAAGGGCTGAAAGCCCGGCACCATTCTGAGAGCGTTTGGAAATAAAGTTGGATCGGGCCTTCAGCCCTCTTGCCGTTTTTCTTTTCAAACCTAGGCCGACGCTCGTTCCTCGCTCTGGCCTAGGCTGGTATGGGTTGGGCCTTTGGCCCACAGCAGCAGCAGTGTCCTTGGAGTTCATGGTGGCTCTCTATGGACGGCGCGGGCTGTTGCTCGGCGCGGGTCACTTCGTCATCAAAAAACCGAAGAGGTCGCGCACTTGTTCCTGGGTGAGCGCGTCGAGGAGGCCGTCGGGCATGAGGGAAAGTGGGCTGCCTTCGATCTTGGTCACGTCGGCGGTGGGGAGGGTTTGGTTTTCGGTCATCGTGCGGAGCGTGAGGGTCTGTTCGTTTTTCGCACTGATGAACCCGCTGAGCACGCGCCCGTCCTTGAGCGTGAGGGTGCTGAGCTTGTAATCGGCGGGGACGACGGCGCTCGGGTCCACGATGTTTTCCAGCAGGTAATCGAGGTTCGCGCGACCGCTGCCGGTGAGGTTCGGGCCGAGGTTCGCGCCGGACTGGCCGAGGTCGAAGAGCGTGTGGCAGGCGGCGCAAGTCTGGGTGAAAAGCGCGCGTCCTTTTGCGATATCGGCCTTTGCCAGAACGTCGGGGGTGAGCGCGGTTTTCAGTGCGGTGATGCGGCGTTTTTTGTCGTCGGGCGTGGTGCGGATTTCGCCCCAGACTTCCGCGAGGAGGGCGGAAACTGCGGCGTCGCCGAGCGCGGCGATCTGGCGGGCGTGGTAGGCGGTGAGATTTTCACGGGCGATTTTTCCGGCGCGGATGGCGGTGAGCAGCGCTTGCGCGAAAACGGGGCGTGAGCACAGCGAGCCGATGACGCCGGGGCGCGCGTCGGCGCGGAGGCGCTCCCAGTTTCTCACGGCGAGTTTGGCGGCGGCGGGATCATCGAATGTGGCGAGGCCGCGGATGGCGACGGGCGTGAGGTCGCCGTTGCCGACGAGCTTTTCGCAAATGCTGCGCAGCCCGCTGTCGCTGCTGGAAATGAGCGACTCAACCGCCTGCCGCCGCGTGGCGAGGTCGGCCTTGCCATCGAGGGCGAGCGCGCGGATTTCGTCGAGCGCGCGCCCGTCGCCGAAGATGACGTTCAGCTCGCGCACCTTGTCGGCGAGTTCTGGATTGGCAGCGACGGCCTTGGTGGAAAAATCGGGCCATGCGCGGGGGCGGGGCGACTTCCTTACTCCACGCAAAGCGTCGCTGACTCCCAAGACGATACTCTTTGCGAGGGCGGCACCCTTGTCGCCTGATTCCTCCATCAGCATCTCCAGCGCTTTCAGATTCTCCTCATTGGAGCCGGTGTGTGCGGTAGCGAGGTAATGCGACACACAGCGGAGAAGAATCGGCGACCTCACTTGCTTGCCATCTCTTGCGATAAAGCCGGGCTTGTTTTTTTCCACGGCGGTCATGCCACTCCACACCACAAGCGCGAGAGCTTCATCAGCGTCAGCTGGAACGTCATAAATGACTATGGACATTTCGTCTTCGGCAGTGGATTCCAGCCAACTATGCGGAACCTTGTAGTCTTCTTTGTTAGAATTGCCCAGTGTAAGCGAAGTCTTACTCTGCGCCGCCCCTGCGAATGCACGCAACATGAAGGGCGTAAGATAGGGGATGGGGCCGCCATTAAAAAGCTCCTTAGGAAATAGGTGTGGAACGTCTGCATAAAGCCGAATGCCCCATGCTTGCGTGTGTTCATTTGGGTCTCTTCTAGCGAGCTTAAAGGCATGGTGATCGAAGCCTCCCATCGCGTATAGCGTCCACATCGCGCGTAAACGTTTTGGGGTATCCGTTGCGTTCACGACTGCTTCGCGCACCCGTGCGAGCAGCCCGGAGGGCTGATGGAAATTAGCCGGTGGTGAAACCACCGGATCGCCGCCCGCATCGGGTCGCGCCCCGGATGGGGCGCTGGATTTTTTCGCATCGGCATCCCGTTCCGGCGCACCTGCCGGAGCGCTTTGTGTTTTGTTCGCTGATCCGGTGGTTTCACCACCGGCTAATTTCCCCAAGCCCTCCGGGCTTCCTGCCGCGATGTTCGCGTCTGCGGTGCGCTCGGCGAGTAGCCTGAGAGCGACGCGCGAGTGCCACACGCTCCCTTCGATTGCGAGAGTCGTGATCTGTTCGTCCGTCATCGCCGCGAGATCTCCCTTTCTCCCAAAGTCCGGTTTCTTCACCTCCCCATACGTGATCTTGTAAATGCGGCCGCTTTCGCGGTGGACGCCGTCTTCTTCGTGACATTCGCCGTCGTCGCTCCAGTCGAGGACATACACGCCGCCGTCGGGGCCGGTCGTGAGATCTATGCCTCGGAACCACGGGTCGCCGAAGAGCGCGAAATCCGGCTCGTGCTTCGCCACGTAAGTGCTGCCTTTGCGTTCGAGGCGTTCGCAATTCATCCGGCGTCCGTGGAGATTGAGCGTGAAAAGTTTTCCCCGGTATTCGGCGGGCCAGTTGTCCCCCTGGTAAATC
>CAIYUV010000051.1 GCA_903929475.1 uncultured Spartobacteria bacterium | reverse complement strand
CCAACCTCCAGGAATTCCTCGCAGGCACCAACCCCAACGACCCCAACAGCAAATTCTCCGTCGCCATCGCCACCGCAACATCCGGCCCAGGCTACACCCTCACCTGCACCGCCATGCCCTACAAATCCGACACCATCCAATACAAAGACACTCTCACCGCAGCCTCATGGACCACCCTCCAAACCTACCCATCCACCCCTTCCCAGCAAACCATCACCTTCACTGACCCAACGGCAACAAGCAGCAGATTCTACCGCGTCACGACGCCTTAGAAAACTGACTCACTTCCCCTTCAGATTTTTCCGCAGAAAAGTCGGCACATCCAAATCCTCGCCATCCACGATGGTGGGTTCGCCTTTGTCGAAGCGTCCGCGATTCACCGGCTCCAGCGACATCTGCTCCGCCTTCTCCTCCTTCTTCGGTGCAGGCTCTTTCGTCGGCGCGAGTTTCGGGGCCGCCTTCGCAGGAGGCTTCACCGGCTCCGGCTCCTCCAATTCCTCGAACGGCTCCGGCTCTTGATCCGCCTCAAAAATCGGCGCTGTTTCCTTTGTAAACAAATCCTCTTTTTTCTCCGCCGTCGCCAGCTTCGGAAGCACAGCCTTCGCCTGCGGACTCACCACAGCTTCGCCCGTCGAACTCAAAATCGAAACACACAGCTTGCGTCCGTATCGCGCATCGGTGCTCACGCCAAAATTGATCCGCGTGCCGTCGCTGATGTGGCGGTTGAGTTCCTCCATCAACACGCTCACCTCATTCAGCGTGAGTTCGGAACCACCGGCCACGTGCACCAGCACCGAGTGCGCATCCGTAAGCAGCTTTCCCTTGTCCATCAAAGGACAGCGCAACGCGCGTTCCAGCGCCTCGTGTGCGCGATTCGGCCCGTCGCTTTCGCCGTATCCAAAAAGCGCGCGCGCCTGCTGTCGGCGCAGCACAACCGCCAAATCATCCAGCCCGACGCTCACCCATCCGCGCTGCTCCACCAACCCAGCAATGGATCGGATGCTCTGACTCAAAACCGAATCCGCAGCCACGAACGCCTGCTGAATCCCGGCGGATGGCGACGACGCTTCGCCCATCCGATCGTTTTCAAAACACACGACCAGATTCGCCTGCCCCTCGATCTGCGCCAGCGCATCCAGAGCCTGCGCATTGCGGCGCTTCCCCTCGAAGGAAAATGGCAGCGTCACAAACGCAATCACCATCGCACCAGCTTTCCTCGCCAGATGCGCGACGAGCGGGGCCGCGCCGCTCCCGGTTCCGCCGCCGAGTCCTGCGCAAATAAAAACCAACTGTGTTCCCGCGAGCGAAGCCACGATTTCCTCCGTCGTCTCCTCCGCCGCCGCATAGCCCACTTCGGGATCGCCGCCGGTTCCAAGTCCGCGAGTGGTCTTCGGTCCGAGATGCACCTTTTCTCCGACAACACTGCCGTTCAATTTCTGCACATCGGTATTCATCGCCACAACACACGCAGCGTCGGAACCATCGAGCACCAGACGATCGAGCACGTTGCCGCCAGCGCCGCCAAGACCGATCACCTTGATCGTGGGAGCGGAATGAGAACTTGAGCGTGTATATTCGATCATGTGCGTGTGGGATTAAAACCAGCGTTTGAACCAATCCAGCCATCCTCCGCCTTCATCATCGAAGGTCGCCTGCGCATATTTCACAAGACCGACCGCCGTCGAGTATTGCGGATTTTCGAAGGCGCTCGCCACCCCGGAAACATTCTGCGCCCTGCAAAGCTGCACCGGCATTTGGAAAACATCCTCCGCAAGATGCTTGATCCCCCGCAGCGCGGAAGTGCCGCCCGTGAGCACCACGCCAGCGCCGAGGTAGTCGAGATACGGCCCTTTACTCAACTCGCGCAGCAGAAATTCAAACGTCTCACGAATCCTCATGTGAATGATCGTATTCAACATCTCCCGCTCGATTTCCTTCCCCGCAAAACCGTGCTCGTCGCGCAGCGACACCGTCTCGCCCGGCAGACTGTTCCCGATCACACAACTCCCTTCCTTGATTTTCAGCATTTCCGCTTTTCCCATCGGGATGCGCAGCCCGAGCGACAAATCATTCGTGAGATGATCGCCGCCGATGCCAACGCAGCCGCTCTGCACAATCGCCCCCTTCACATACACGGCGTAGCCCATCGTCCCGCCGCCGATGTCGAGCATCAGCGCGCCGATATTTTTCTGCCCCTGATCCAAAACCGCCTGCGCCGCCGCGTAGGGCGTGAACACGATGTCCTCGATCTCGATGTCGAGATCGCACAGGCACTGGATGCTGTTTTTGATCCGGTTCGCCACGCCATGCACGATGTGAAAATCCGCCTCAAGCTTGCGCCCGAACATCCCCACGGGATTCAGCACCCCGTCCTGTCCGTCCACGTAGAAATGCTGAAGCACCGTGTGAACAAACATATTGTGCGCAGGAATCGGCGCAGTTCTCGCCTCCTCCTGCACACGCCCCACGTCGGCGGATTCAATCTTCTCCCGCTCATCCGGCAGCACGAATGAACCACGATTATTGAAGCTCTGAATGTGCGCGCCGGTGATGCCGAGATACACATTCTTGATCATCACATCGCTCTTGTCCTCCGCGTCCGCGATCGCCTCGCGCACGCACTTGCCGCAATTATCAATGTCCACGATCTCCCCTTTGCGCACGCCCACCGACGGAGCCTCGCCGACACCGAGAATCTGCACGGAGCCGTCGCGTTTCAGTTCGCCCACGACAACGCACACCTTCGATGTGCCTATTTCCAGTCCGACGACTATGTTCGCCTTGCCCATTATGCCTGCCTCCGGCGGAAACTTTTGAGCACACCATCGCCCTCGCTCTTCGGCGTGTCCTTGTTTTTGTCGTTTCTCTTGGTGCCAGTCGGCGCGGGCTTCGCCCCCTTCGCCGGATCGGCTCCAATCAATTTCGCCTTCGGAATAGGTGCCTCCATCACCGGCTCCGGCTCCGCATCGGGCGAAGTCACGAATGTCACCGGGATATTCCGCGCGAGCATCAAATTCACCGTCTTCACCTCCTGCGTCATCAGCGCCGCCTCACGCTGCACAATCGTCAGCCGCTTGAGCTGCGACTCCACCTCATCCAGTCCAAATGTGAGCTGCGCCCGCTTTTGATCCGTCGCCGTGATGCAGTAGCCCTTCGATACATCCATCGAAAGAATTTTGAAATCGCCCGATTCATTCGTCCGCCGCAACAATTCCAGCGCAGTCACCACCTCGGCTTTTCCAATCGGTTTTCCCGGAACGATGTCGCCCATTTCCACACCGCCGATCACCGGTAGCGGATCATACTCGGGCAACAAACGCTTCGGCTTGAAAACAAGCCCGCGCGCATCGAGCAGGTGCGAGCGTTCGCTCTTCGCAGGATCGTCCGAAACGCGCGCTGTCACCCACGCGACGGGCTTACGCTCCGTGAGTGTGATCTCGATCCGGTTTGGCAGATAGCGGCGAATTTCCACATTCTCCACCTGCGGCAGCGCCTTCAGCGCATCGCGCCCCGAGTCCAGCCGGTAGCCAAAAATATTCCGGCCCTCTTTGAATCCCGTCACCGCAATCGCCATCTCACGCGTCAGCGATCCGTCCGTCGAATAGCGCACTTCCTTCAACGCATAATCCGGATTCTCCCAAAACAATTTGCGATACCCTTCCTTCGCGCCGATCCCCAATCCCACTAGCAGCGCCACGACGAACACCACTTTCAACAGACGCCCCGCCGAACGCCCCGCCGCCTGGATGCGCGGGTTCGTCCCTCGTTTCACCACGCCCTTGATGATGTATTTTTTCCGATGCTCGCGGGCAGTCGTGAGTTTTTTATTGGAAATGCGGCGTTTGGACATGGCTAAAAACGGGCGAGTGAAAGTTCGATAATACGACGGCACAATTCGGCGTAGCTGATGCCCACGGCCGCTGCGGCCTCGGGCAGTAGCGACGACGGCGTCATGCCAGGAATCGTGTTCACTTCGAGCACAAACGGCTCACCCGCGTCGGTGAGCAGAATGTCCATTCGTGAATAAATTTCAAGATCGAGCGCGCGGTGCGCGGCGATTCCCGTGCGCTGAACGAGCGCAGTGATTTCCGGCGAAAGCGGAGCTGGGCAAAAATGATCCGCACCCGCCGCGTTGGGATTCAAAAACGGATACTTGTTCTCGAAGTTGTAAAAATCCTTCTTCGCCACGATCTCGATCACCGGCAGAGCAAGATCGCCCACCACGCCCACCGTCAATTCACGCCCCGCGATGAACTGCTCGACGAGCAGCTCGCTCCCAAATTTCCAAGCCACCGCCAGCGACTTCTCAAGCTCCGCCTCGTCCTTCACGATATAGACACCAACGCTACTCCCCTCCTTCGGGGCCTTGATCACGAGCGGCAGCGGCAGCGATGGCCGCGCACCGTTGCGGATAATTTCGAACTTCGCTGTCGGCACACCGCGTTCAACAAGCCGCTGCTTCGTCGCAATCTTGTCAATCGCCAGCTCGCTCCCGCGCACACCCTCGCCCGTGTAAGGCACGCCGCGCGCATCGAGGATGCGCTGCACCTGCCCGTCTTCGCCAAACGTTCCGTGAATCACATTGAACGCAAGCTGCGTCCCTTCCGGCAGCGCAAAGTTTTCATCTGCGACATCCACCGCAGTCACATCCGCGCCCATCAAGCGCAGAGCGGAAACAACTCCCTCGCCGGACTTGAGCGAAACTTTCCGCTCCGACCCGGGCCCGCCCATGAGGACGGCGATTTTCATATTGGTAAGATCAAGCGACATCGAATTGGTTTTCATCAAAAGTTGATACGACGCGCACGCCGGGTTCTTGCGAAAAAAGCCTGTTCATTCGCCAAGCCCCCCTTCCTCACCCACAATCTGCACCTCGGTGTGCAACTCGATCCCGCGCTCACGTTTCGCTGCGTCCGTGATTTTTGCGATGATCGCCAGCACGTCCGCCGCTGTGGCGCCACCGTCGTTCACGATGAAATTTCCATGCACCTCGGAAACTTTCGCGCCCCCGACTCGCGCGCCTTTCAGTCCTAATTCATCAATCAGTTTTCCGGCAGGAATCTGCCCCGGATTTTTGAAAATGCAGCCTGCACTCGATTCCTTCGGCTGCGACGTGCGGCGCTTTTGCATGGATTCATCCAGCTTCCGCGCGATCTCCTCCGGCGCATCCGGCTGGCCGCGGAAGGTCGCGGAGACGGCGAAATTGTGCGCGAGCGATGGCACATCGCGATAGTGGACGACCATCTCGTGCGGCGTCCGCGTGTGGAATTCTCCAAACTTGTCCACGTAGCGCACGCTCACGACCTGACGGAACGTCTCCCCGCCCATCGCCCCCGCGTTCATGCGCAGCGCACCGCCGATATTTCCGGGGATGCCCTCAAACCACTCGAAGCCGCCGATGCTCGCATCACGCGCCGCGATTGCCAGCTCGCGCTGCTTCACGCCGACGCCTGCGGTGATGAGTTCGCCCTGCACATCGAGTTTTTTAAATTCGCCACGCGTGAGATGCACAACCACACCGCGAATTCCACCATCGCGGACGAGCAAGTTTGAGCCACGTCCCATCACGAAAAGCGGTATCCCGCGCTCCGTCGTAAATTTCACCAGCCGTGCGAAACCCTCCTCGGTCTCCGGCTCCGCCCAAAATTGTGCAGGCCCGCCGACGCGCATCGTCGTGTGTTTTGCGAGCGGCTCGTAGAGTTTGATCGCGCCAGCACCCATCACATCGAGCAAGGCATCAAGCATCGCCACATCATCTTTCAACCGCGAAGCCTGTTCGTGGATATTTCCCGCACCGAGACTCAGCACGAGATCGCCCGGTTCCAGCATCCGTCCGAGGTCATATTGAATCTGCTCGCGGTTCGGCTGGTAAAAAACGCCGTCCTGTCCGCTCTGCTGCGAGATCGCATCCACGATTGTCTGACCGCTCACACCAGGAATCGGCTGTTCGCTCGCGGGATAAACGTCGGCGAGGAAAAGCAAATCCGTCTCCGCAAACGCGCGGCCAAATTCATCCTTGAGCGCCTGCGTGCGCGTGTAGCGGTGCGGCTGGAACATGGTGAGCACGCGTTTGCGCCCCGTGCCGCGAGCACTCGCAAGCGTGGCGCGGATTTCCGTGGGATGATGCCCGTAGTCGTCCACGATCATGAACCGCTCGCTGCGATACTTGATTTCAAAACGCCGCCGCGCACCGCGGAATGTCTCCAGCGCCTCCGCGATCTTTGCAAACGGCACGCCGATTTCCGTCGCGAGCGCGATCACTCCGGTAGCGTTGCTCACGTTGTGCCGACCCGGCACGTTCAGCGTCACCGCGCCGAGCGGTTCTCCGCCGCGCGACACGACGAAGTGCGACTGAAAGTCCTTAGTGTGCAGCGCGTCGAAGCGGTAGAAAGCTGCGCGCGACTCCCCGAACGAAATCGCACCGTGGTGTTTGGTGCAGAGGCGCGAGGCGTTCGGGTCGTCGGCGCAAAAGAAAACCTTCCCGCTGGTCTGCGCGAGCAACTGCTCGAACGCACGTTCGATGGCCGCGAGGTCGGCGTAAAAATCCAGATGCTCCTCCTCGATGTTGAGGATGATCGCGTGCTCCGGGTGGTAATTCACGATGGTGCCGTCGCTCTCGTCCGCCTCTGCCACGAACCATTCGCCCGATGCATCCCACTGCGCGTTCACGCCAAGGATAGGAATTTCCGCGCCGACATAATGCGATGGTCGCACGCCGCCTGCGCGCAGCACATGAGCCGCCATCGCGCTCGTCGTCGTCTTTCCGTGCATCCCTCCAACAACGATCCCGCGCTTCTGCCGCATGATCGCCGCCAGCGCATCAGCGCGTCGCACCATGGGAACTCCAGCTTTTTTTGTCGCATCGTAGTCGGGATGCCCCGGTTTGATCGCCGAGGAAAAAATCACCAACTCTGTATCGCGCACCTTCTCCGTGTTTGTCGGCGATGCGAAATCCAGCCCCAGCGTTTGCAGGCGTGTCGTCTCCTCGGTCGTCGCCTTGTCACTCCCGCTCACGCGATGCTTGAGCGCAAGGCACAGCCCGGCGATGCCGCTCATGCCGGAACCCGCCACGCCGATGAGGTGGATGCGCCGCGCGCCTTGCGTCAGAAATTTGGCCAGTTGGTTGCCGTCCATTTAAGTGCAGAAAGTGAGAATGGTGTCCGCCACGCGCCCGGCCGCCTGCGTTGGTGCAAGCTGCCGGCTTTTTTGCGACATCGCTGCGAGCAGTCCGGGGTTGTCGAGGAACGATGAAATTTTCTGCGCGAGCGTGTCGCCGGTGGCGTCGCTTTCTTTCAACAGCACGCCTGCGCCTGCGCGATCAAAAATTTGCGCATTCGCAGTCTGGTGATCATCGGCGGCGAATGGATACGGTATCAACACACTGGGCAGGCCAAAGTGCGAAAGCTCCGTGAGGCTCGCGGCTCCGCTCCGCGCGACGGCCATGTCCGCCGCTCCGTATGCCTCCTCCATGCGATGGTGAAACGCCGCGACGTGCGCAGGCACGCCAGCCTTCGCGTAGGCATCGCGCACGGAATCCTCGCCGCCCTTCCCCGTGAGATGGATCGCTTGCAACCCGCGTCCCGCGAGCTTCGGCAGTGCGGCTGTGACGGCTTTGTTGATGCCGCTCGCGCCCTGGCTGCCTCCCATCACCAGCATCGTGCTTTTTTCCGGCGAAAGTCCGAACGCCGCACGCGCCGAGCTTTTCTCCACGGGCCGTGTGAGCGCGCTGCGGATGGGCGTGCCGGTGACTTCGCACTGCGCCTTGGGAAAATGAGCGCGACATTCCGCGAAACCGAGCAGCACACGTGTGACGTAACGAGCATTCAGTTTGTTCGCACGACCGGGAATCGCGTTCGACTCGTGGACGAACGTCGGAAGCCCGCGCTTCCGTCCGATGACAATCGGTGCGAAGCAAGTGAATCCGCCCATGCCGAGCACCGCCGCTGGTTTCCACTCATCGTAAAGCCGCGCGCACTGTTTTTTCGCCGTTTGCAATCCCATCCAAAACCGCCAGAACGCGAGCGGCGACTTCGATTGCAGCCCAACGCCCGCGACCTTCTCGATGCGAAACTCACTCCGGCCCTGCGTCGCGAGCGCGTCAATTTCCTTCTCCGAAATCAGCACCATCACCTCGTGACCGCGCGCGAGCAGAACCTCGCCCACTGCGAGGCCCGGAAACAAGTGCCCGCCGGTTCCGCCGGCCGCGATGACAAATCTCATCTCGGCTTGCTGGTCGGCGACAGTGGTGTGCGATTCGTCGGAATATTGGCGACCGGGCTTACGAACGGTTCGCCGATGAGCTTACATTCGCGCCGCGCCGGTTGCGGCGCAGGCCTGAGCAGTTCATTGAGGGTTCGCTGGACGGGTGTTTGTGTGGTGGTCATGTCTTAGATACGTGGTGTCTTCCGCGTTTTTATCTTTGCTGCGAAAACTCTGCCCTCGGGGTCGGGCCTTTCCCCCAGCCCGCGACGGTAAATGCTCACAAGGATGCCAACGCCCGCGAGGCAGAATGCGAGGTTCGATCCGCCATAGCTGATGAACGGCAGCGCCAGCCCTTTGTTCGGCAAAACCATCGTGGTCACGCCGATGTTCAACACAGCCTGAAACGCAAGCAGCGCGACGATACCAAAGCCGAGCAGCTTTCCAAAACGATCACACGCGCGCGTAGCGATCACCGTCCCCGCGACCAGCAATAAGAGAAAAAGCAGCACCACCGTGAGCGTCGCAAACAGTCCCATTTCCTCGCCAACCATCGGGAAAATAAAATCCGTGTGCGCGTAGGGCAGGTAGGCGAATTTCTGCATCCCGTTGCCAATTCCGCGTCCGCTGATGCCGCCCGATCCAAATGCAATCAACCCCTGCACCTGCTGATAGGCGTCGTCCGGATATTTCTCCGGGTGAAGAAATGCGAGCAGTCGCCCTGCGCGTTCGGGCATCATTCGCACCGCCAGAAAAAGTCCGCCAAACCCCGCCATCGCGATGGCACCGAGATACCAGAGCCTCGCGCCTGCAACAAACATCACCATCACGGCCGTTCCGAAAATCAGCGACGAGGTTCCGAGGTCCACCTCGGGCGCAATGAGCGCAACGAGCACGCAAACTCCGAGCAACGGATACACGAATCCGCCCAAAAACGATTTCGAGACCGCCTCCTTGCGCGAATACCACCATGCAAGCCCGACCAGCACGGCGAGCTTCGCAATCTCGGACGGCTGCAACGTCTGCCCAACCGCACCGATCCAGCGACGCGAGCCGTTGATTCTTTTTCCAATGCCGGGCACGAAGCAGCAAATCAGCAGTGCTGCGGCGAACGCATAAAGAATCCACCAGCGCTTTTCCATCCAGCGATAATCTACAATCGCCCCAATCACACACAGCACGGTGCCAACTCCCAGCCATGCGAGCTGGCGCTTGAGGTAGTATTGCGGGTCTCCGTGGTTGTCCTGCGCGTAGGCACCGGTGCTTGTGAGCATGACGATTCCGATGCCGATCAAGGCCACCACGGCCACGAGCAACACATAGACATTCAGAAATACGAATCGTTTTTGCATCAGTGCGGACGCTGCCTTAGCAACGGATTGCTAGCCTTTTTTCACAGCGGGAATTTTCACACTCTGGCCCGGCTGAAGTTTTTTCGGATCCTTGATGTTGTTGAGTTTCACCAATTCCTCGTAGGTGCAGTTGTTGTCGCGCGCGATTTTCGCAACGGTGTCACCCTTTTGAACAAGGTGGACTCTCTGCACGCCCGGCGCAGCGGCGGGTGCGGCAGCCGGCGTCTTCGCAACCGGCTTGATCTCGGGCGCGGGCGCGAGCTTCGCGGCCCTGCCATCGGGAATGGTGAGCACCTGTCCTGCGCGGATGTCGTTTTCGTTTTTCAGACTGTTGGCGGAGACCAAGTCCGTGACCGTGGTGCTGTAGGCGATTGAGATTTTGTTGAGGTTGTCGCCCGATTTTACCACGTAAGTTTTGCCCGTCGCCGCAAGTGCTGGCGAAGCTTTCTGGGCATCCGTCTGATGCTGATCAGAGGCCGCTCCACTCGCAGAGGATAATGCTTTATGCACAGCGCCCTTGTCCACTGGCGCAGTGTTTTGTGGGGGCACTCCTGCGCTGCCCGTCGTCGTGGAGCGGCTTTCCTTGATTCGCGAAAAGGCGAAGACGCCGATGATGGCGACGACGTGTAGCAGCAGCACGACGACGAAAGCGCCGGAGAGCCGGCTGCTTCCCTCGTCGTCCTCTTCATAGGTTGTGGGCATCGCGTTGCGCGTGGCGGTGAGATTCAGCTTCTTCGTTCTCACGAAGAAGCGGCGGAGTTGTTGCAATTGCTTTTTCATGGCTGGTTTTTTGTTGGTTGGAGTTGTTGGACTAACTGACGGAATTGATTTCCCCGGTCCGCGTAGTTGCGGAACATGTCGAAGGACGACGTGCCGGGACTAAAGAGGACGATGTCGCCGCTGCGTGCCTGCGAGCGGGCGATCTGGAGGGCTTTTGCGAGCGATCGCCCGACGTTGACGCAGGAAACTTTCGGACTCCACAGGCGCTCGATGCGCGCGGCCATTTCGCCAAGCAGCACGGCACAGCGGCATTTCTCAGCAACGAGATCCGCGACGCTGTCGAACTCGAAGCCCTTGTCCTTTCCACCCGCAATGAGGACGACCGGGCGTGTCTCCCCCGCGAGCGCTTTTTCGAGCGAGTCGAGATTGGTGGCCTTCGAATCGTTCACGTAGTCCACGCCATCGAGCGTGCGGATGAATTCACAGCGGTGCGGCAGCGGCTTGTATGCGCAGAGCGGCGGGCGCAATGCATCAAACGTCAGCCCCAGCGCCAGCCCGACACCAAGCGCGGCCATGAGATTTTCCGCATTGTGCGAGCCGCGCAACTGCGTGTCAGCCATCGCAAGCACCGGCTCGCCGTGGTGATGGATGACGCCGTCACGCAAATCGAAATCACCGCCGCGCACATAGGCGCTGAACGTGATCTTCTGCGCTTTCAACGGCGGAAGTTTGTCGCGGAAATTCACCACCGCCCAGTCGTCCGCCATCTGGTTTTCAAAGATGCGCACCTTCGCCGCGTAGTAGGCATCCATGTCGGGATAGCGATCCAAGTGGTCAGGCGCGAAGCCCAGCCACACGGCGACCTTGGGGCGGAAACTGCTGATTTCTTCGAGTTGAAAACTGCTGATCTCCACCGTCATCACGTCGAGCGCGCGGCCTTCGAGCACCTTCGCGGAGAACGCAGGGCCGATGTTGCCGCACGCGACGGTCTTCACTCCCGCGCCGCGCAGCATCACATCCACCAACTGCGTCGTCGTAGTCTTGCCATTCGTGCCGGTGATTCCCACGACGGGTTTGCCGCAGAGTTTGTCGGCGATTTCCAGTTCGCCAATGAGATCAATTCCCTTCGCGCGGAAGTTTTTCACCAGCGGAACAACCGGATCAATTCCGGGGCTGAGAATGCCAAAATCGTAGAAAGTCGCGTCGGTGTCCGCCGCGGGGCCTGCGATGCAGGCGATGTCACGAGCGGACAGAGCGGCGATTTTATCCGCAAGTTTTTCGGGGTCACCGCTGTCGAGCACGGTCACGCGCGCGCCGAGTTCACGCAGCAACTTCGCCGCGCTTTCGCCGCTCTCGCCCGCACCGAGCACTGCAATATGGAGGTTCGCGATGTTCATCGGAGTTTGAGCGTGGCAAGCCCGAGCAGGGCGCAGATGAAACTGACGATCCAAAAGCGGACGACGACGGCGGTTTCCTTCCAGCCGCTGAGTTCAAAGTGGTGATGCAGCGGCGCCATTTTGAAAATGCGCCGCCCTTCGCCGAATTTTTTGCGCGTGTATTTGAAATAGAACCGCTGGATGAGCACCGACGCCGCCTCGACCACGAAGACGAAGCCGATGATGAGGAGCAGCAGTTCCTGTTTCACGCAGATCGCCACGACTCCAATCGCGCCACCGATGGCGAGCGAGCCGGTGTCGCCCATGAACATTTTTGCCGGATGCGCGTTGAACCACAGAAACCCGAGCGACGCACCGGCCAGCGCCATGCAGAACACCGTCAGTTCGCCAGCCTGCGGATAGAACGGCACTTGAAGGTAGTCAGCCATGATGTGATTGCCCGCGATGTAGGCGAGTGCCGCGTAGGCAAAGGTGACGGTGAGCGTGCAACCGGTGGCAAGACCGTCGAGACCGTCGGTGAGATTCACCGCGTTCGACGTGCCCATGATGATCCCGGAAAAAAACAGGAGCGTGAGAACCATCCCCATGTTGGCGACGAGCATCTTTTTATAAAAGGGCACGAACAGGGCGCCCGCCTGCACATTGAGCGATGGATTGCCCAGGAAAAACCAAGTCACTCCGATGGCGATTGCGAGTTGAACGAGGAGCTTGGTGCGTTCGCGAACACCTGCGGAATTTCTCTTGGAAACCTTGAAGTAGTCATCGGCAAATCCGAGTCCGCCAGCGACGATCATCGCTCCCAGAACGAGCCATACGAATGTGTTGTCCGGCCTCGCCCATAGCAGCGTGGAGACAACCGTGGCACCTAGCAGGAGGATGCCTCCCATCGTCGGCGTGCCTGCTTTTTTCCCGTGCAGTTCGTAAAGTTTGTTCACCTCGTCGGCACTGCGGATGGGCTGGCCGAGTTTGAGCGAGAGGAGTTTTCGGATCGTGAAATTTCCGAGCAGCAGCGAGAGAACGAAGGCCGTGAGCGCGGCAAACACTGCGCGAAAGGTGATGTATTGGAATACATTGAACGCTTTGAAAAAATCGTTCGTCGCGCCTTCGCTGAGACGTTGGAGGTAGTAGAACATTACGCCACGCCCCCTTTCTCCATCGCCTGCACGACACGCTCCATTTTTGCGGAGCGGCTGCCTTTTACCAAAACGATATCGCCTTCGTGCGCCACACCGCGCAGTGCGGCGACGGCCTCGTCCACGTCGGCGACGTGAATCACTTCGCGAACGCCGCCCGTGCGTGCGGACTCGGCGGTCCAGCGCGCCTCGTCGCCAACGGCGATGACGCACGAAACGGCGTGCTGCCCGGCGGCTTCACCCACGCGACGGTGGCCGCGCTCGGATTCGGTGCCGAGTTCGCCCATGCGTCCGAGCACTGCGATGCGGCGGCCCTTGCCTGGCATTTTTGCGAGAGTGGCGAGGCCGGCGACGACGCTGTCGGGATTCGCGTTGTAGCTGTCGTCGAGGAAGGTGATGCCGCCGATTTGTTTTTGCTGGAGACGGCCCTTGCTGAGTTGCGGAGCGCGGAGGCCGGCTGCGCACTCATCGAGCGTGAGGCCGAAGGAAATTCCGGCGGCACACGCGAGCAGGGCATTCCGCACCATGTGCTCGCCGGGAACCGGGAGTTCCGCCTGCACGCACTGCCCAGTGGCGTGCAGACGGAACTGGATCCCGGATGAAAGTGGTTTGAGGTCTGTCGCGCGGACGTCGCCGCTGCTGATTCCGGCGGTGACGACGCGTGCGCTGCATCGTTTTGCGATGCCGGGTGTAAATTCGTCGTCGGCATTCAGCACAACGGTGCCGCCGGCGTGGACAGCCTCGGCGAGCATCCCTTTTTCCTGCGCGATGGCCTCGCGCGTGTGCATGAACTCGATGTGCGCGCTGCCGATGTTCGTGATGATTGCTGTATCCGGTTTCGCCATCGCGGCAAGCGGCGCGATTTCGCCGGGATGGTTCATTCCCATTTCGACCACGGAAACTTCGTGCGTGGAATCCAGCCGCAGCAGCGTGAGTGGGACGCCGATGTGGTTGTTCAAATTGCCCTCGGTCTTTGCGACGCGGAACTTCCGGCCCAGCACCGAAGTCACGAAGTCTTTCGTCGAAGTTTTTCCGTTGCTGCCGGTCACGCCGACCACTTTCAGCGACAGGCCAGCGCGATAGTTTGCGCCGAGCGTTTGCAACGCGCGGAGTGTGTCGAGCACTTCGATGATGCCGAAGTTCGCAGGCAGGCCGAGCGGAGCTTTTTCCACGATGGCCCCGATGCCTCCGAGCTTCGCTGCCTCGGGGACAAATGCGTGCCCGTCGAAATTTTCACCACGCAATGCGACGAAAAGATCCCCCGCTTTGAGAGAGCGGGAATCGGTGCAGATGTTCGTAACCCTTGCATCCGCGCCGCCTGCGAGAAGCCGGCCCCCGGCCCACTGCGCAACTTGGGAAAGCAGCGTGGCGTTCATTGATTATGGTCCCTCCTCCTGCGCACGACGCGCGGTGCACCATCAAAATTTTCCTCATCTAGCTGCACGGGCCGGTTGATGTTTTCCGGGCGCCCGCTGACGGCGCTTGCCGCGATGGCGGCGTCGTCGAACGGGATCGTTGAGTCCGCAAACTCCTGATAGTTTTCATGTCCCTTGCCCGCGAGCAGTATGATGTCGCGCGGCTGCGCCATGGCGATGGCCCTGAAGATGGCCTCCCTGCGATCCACGATGATTTCGGGAATGAGTCGGCGGAAGCCGGGCTTGATGTCCTCGATGATTGCGAGCGGGTCTTCCTTGCGGGGATTGTCGCTCGTCACGATGGCGTAATCGGCCATGGCATCCACGGCCGCCGCCATCTTCGGACGCTTGGTGACATCGCGATTTCCACCACAGCCAAACATGACGATGAGCCGCGCAGGCTCGAGTTCGCGCAGTGTGCGCATGACGTTGGTGAGTGCGTCGTCCGAGTGCGCGTAGTCCACGAAAACACGAAATGGCTTTTTTGCAGGAACAGCCTGGAGGCGTCCGGGGACGGGCGGTGCCTGCTTGATGGCATTCACTGCATCGCGCACGTTCAGGCCGAGCGCGTGTGCGGTGGCGATGGCGGCGAGCGAATTCAGCACGTTGAACGCGCCGATGAACGGCATCTTCACGAGATAGCTCCTGCCGGCCGCATCGAGCTGGTAGCTCGTGCCCGTGAAATCCATGCGAATGTCGCTCGCGCGGAACTGCGACTGCGCGCCGACGCCGTAGGTGAAAACCTGGGTGTTCTTTCTGATGCGATCCGCGAGACGTGAACCGAAACGGTCGTCGGTGTTGATCACGGCGCGCCCTCTTTTTTTCTGCGCGGGCAGTTGCTCGAATAGCTGCGCCTTGGCCTCGAAGTATGCGTCCATCGTGCGATGGAAATCCAGATGATCCTGCGTGAGGTTTGTGAACACGGCCACGTCGAACTCCACGCCGCGCACGCGATCCTGCATCAGCGCGTGGGAGCTGACTTCCATCGCGCAGCTCTTGCAGCCGTCGGAGCGCATCATCCACAACAGTTCCTGCAAATCGGCGCTCTCGGGTGTTGTCCGCGTCGCAGGCAGTTTTCTGTCGCCGATGACGTAGTTCACAGTGCCGATGAGACCGCAGCGGAGGAACTGCGTGTCGAGGATGTGCTTGATGAGAAATGCCGTGGTGGTTTTTCCGTTCGTGCCGGTCACGCCCGCGATTTTCATCGCGTGGGACGGGTTGCCGTAAAAGGCGGATGCAGCGTCGGCGAGCGCGTGCCGTGCGTTCTTCACCTGCAAATGCGTGGCGCGTGTGGCGAGGCCGGTTTTTTCGCTCACGACTGCAACCGCCCCGCGATCAATCGCGGAATCCACAAACTGGGTTCCGTCCGCTTTTTCACCGGGCAGAGCGACGAACAGGCTGCCCTGGTTCGCGCGGCGCGAATCGTAGCAGATCGCGGTGATGTCGCGATCCAGTTCGCCGGTGATTGCGACCGGCTGGATTGCTTTTGAGAGGATCGAGAGGTTCATCAGCGTCCGTTTTTTGCGAGGGCTTTGGCCTCATCCTTTTCCTGCTGGAGGAGGATCGGATCGGGTTGAATGCCGAGGTAGGCGAGCGATTGCTCGGCGATGACTTTGAAGACTGGCGCGGCTACAAATCCGCCGACGTCCTCGTGATCCGACACCTGCGCCTGATCGAAAATAATCGCCATGCAAAACGCTGGATCGTCGGCGGGAACGTAGCCGACGAACGAAGTGATGTGATCTTCCTTTGAATAATGACCGTCCTCGATCTTCTGCGAGGTTCCGGTTTTTCCAGCGATGCGAAAGCCGGGGATGTGTGCGCGCGAAGCAGTGCCCTTTTTTCCGGTCACGCGAATGAGCGCCTCGCGGACTTTGCCTGCTGTGTCGTCGGTAATCACGCGGCGGACTTCCTGCGGTTTATATTCTGCAAGCACGGTGCCGCTGTCGTCGCGGATGTCCTTGAGGATTTGCGGCATCATCAAGTGGCCGCCGTTGGCAATCGCGCTTGTCGCAGTCACCACTTGCAGCGGCGTCGCAGCAACTTCGTGTCCCATGGCAACACGGCTGATCGAGATGTTCGACCAAAGATGACGCGGATGCAGGATGCCGCGCGCCTCGCCGGGCAGCGCGATGCCCGTGGCCTGACCGAATCCGAAATTGCGCATCCAATTGTAGAATCGTTCCTCGCCCATTTTGATCGCGATTTTCGCAGCACCGATGTTCGACGACTTCTCGATGATCTGCGTGACGCTGAGATCGCTGTAGGGATGATGGTCGTGAAGTTTGAATCCGGCCCAATAACCGTTTTCGCAGAAGATGGTCGTGTCGGGGTCAACCAAGCCGTAATTGATGCCGCCTGCGCAGGTGACGGTTTTGAATGTGGAGCCTGGCTCGTAGATGCCGGCGACTACGTGGTTGAATCGCTGCTCGGGCTTGGCTTTGCCGGGCTCGTTCGGATCGAATGTCGGGAAATTCGCGAGCGCGAGGATGGCTCCTGTTTTTGGATCCATCATCACCACGCTGGCTTTGATCGGCCTTAGTTTTTTGCACGCAGCGGCAAGTTCGGTCTCGACGATTTGCTGAAGGTGCAAATCCAGCGTGAGCCGCACGTGCGAACCGTTGCGCGGCGAGCGTTCATCGCCGCGCGAACTTACGATTTCACGACCGCGTCCGTCTTTTTCAAAGGAACGCGATCCGTCCTGACCGGTGAGCCAGTCGTCCATCGAACGCTCGATGCCCTCGATGCCCTTGAAGCGTCCGAGCTTGGGATTTTTTTCGTTATCCTCGAAGCCGTAGAAGCCGACGACGTGGCTTGCGAGCTGGCCTGCCGGATAAATGCGCTCGAAATCCTGCTCGAAGCGGATGCCCTTGAGATTGACCTTTTGCTTTTTTTGCAACGCCTCGATTTCCTCGCTGATGCCCTCAAACTTTTCCTCGGTGATTTTCTTTTTGAGGACGATATATTTATCCCCGGGTGTGATGCGTTTTACGATCTCCGCCTCGCTCATGTGGAGCGGTTCGGAGAGAATCGCCGCCACTCTCGGCCGCAGATCGATGTGCTCTGTTTTTTTGCCGTCCTTTTTGTCGAAGACTAGGAGCGATGCGTCTGCAATTACGTTTTTGAGCGGTTCGTTGCGGGCGAGCATTGTTCCATACTTGTCCTGAATCGTGCCGCGCCGTGCGGGGATGATGGTGCTGCCCTGATAGTTATTTTTCGCGGAGGTCGCCGAAGCCTCGTGTTTATCCACTGCCAGATAAACCAGTCGCGCCGAGAGTGCCGTGAACACAGCTGCGAAGCCGTAACAGGCAAAGCATGCGCGCGACGTGAGGCTCATCTCAACGATCCTCCTTTTCTGCGACGGCCACGGCGCGGCGTGGATGGCTGGCGTTGACCACGAATTTCTCGTCAATCTTCACGAGGTTGACGAAGCCTTTGCTCACAGCTTTTTGAAGGGCAGGGACGGACGTGAGCTGATCTTTTTTCGTCTGAAGCGCCTCGTTCTTGTTGTTGAGTTCGGCGAGTTCTGTTTCCAGCCGCTTGATGCGATCGCCGCCAACAACGACCTGATGCTTGACCATCAGCGTCTTGATGAAAAACGCGGAAATGCTGACGACGACAATCACGGCGATGAGGATCGCGATGACTGGGACTGCTTGCGAATAACGGCGGCTATTTTCGGGCATTGGAAAGACGCTCGGCGACGCGGAGCTTGGCCGAGCGGGATCGCGGGTTGGTTTTTTGCTCGTCATCGGTCGCAATGACCGGGTGAGGCGTGATGAGGCGGAAAATGTAATCCGGGTTGCGGCGCGGCGCGGGCCATTCGGGTCGGTCGAGCCATTCTGTTGCGTGGGTGCGGAAGAAATTTTTCACGATGCGATCCTCCCCGCTGTGGAATGAAATCACTGCGAGACGACCTCCCGGCGCGAGCAGGCGGGAAAAGGATTCCAGCGCGGAGGAGAGGACTTCGAGTTCGCAGTTCACGGCGATTCGGAGTGCCTGAAAGCAGCGTGTCGCGGGATGGATGCGGCTCTTTTTTGGCAACACACCAGCGATGCAGTCCGCAAGCTGAAGCGTGCGGGTGAACATTTTTTCCGCACGATCCCTCGTGATTCGCATGGCGACGCGGCGGGCGGATGGCTCGTCGCCAAAGTCGCGGAAGATGCGCGTGAGTTCCTCCTCGGTGGCGGTGTTCACGATGTCGGCGGCGCTCACGGGCGCGGCTGGCGACATTCTCATGTCGAGCGGCCCGTCGGCTTGCAGCGAAAAGCCGCGCTCCGGCGTATCGAGTTGGTGGCTGCTGACTCCGAGGTCCAGTAGCGCACCGTCTATCTGTGTCACACCGAGTTTTTCCAACTCAGCCTCCACGTTTTGAAAATTAGCCTGGACCGGGCGGAACCGCCCAAGGAAACCGCCCAGCCGCAGGCTCGCGAAATTTGAAAATGCCTCCGGATCTTGGTCGAAGGCGAAAACTGTTGCTCCGTTGTCGAGCAGTGCCGTGGTGTGTCCGCCGCCGCCGAGCGTTCCATCCACAATCACTTTGCCGGGCGCAGGTGCTAAATATTCGAGCACTTCGCGCATGAGCACAGGCACGTGGTAACCGCGCGTGTTGATTTCTGCGGGCATGATATAGTCCTCCGGTTCGATGACGGCACCGAGTGTGTTGGTGAGTCCGATCATCAGTCGTAATCAGCGAGAAGGTTGCGTCCGCGTGCGAGAAGCCCGCCGGTGTCGGCGGCGTATTCGTCCTCGGCCCAGATTTCAAATCCCTCGATGGCGCCCACGAGCAGGGCTTTTGCGCCCGTCTTGAGTCCCACTTTTTCCGCCCAATCCTTTGGCAAAGTGAGGCGGCCTGCGGAGTCAATCTTGGTTTGATCCGTCGTGCTGGCCCATTCGCGGCGCACAGCGGTCCGGTCGGAACCCCGAAGATTGTTCGACCATTCCATGAAACGTTCGACCTCGGAGCGGGGCAGCACGACGAGGTGGTCGTCCTTCAGTCGGATGTAGAGTTCGGCACGCTCAGCAAAACGCCAAGCCGAGGGCACGGTCACGCGCCACTGCGCGTCCACCGCATTGCGGTAGTCGCGCATGAAAACTGGCGTCTGGTTCGTGGGTGTATTTTCGCTCATGGCCTAGCGCCGGAATGGTGAATTCCAACTAAGGCCGACTAAGTGCCACTAAGTCTGACTATTCGTCAATCACGAAGGAGGGATTTTTTCAGAAAAATTGAAGATTTTTTTTGCGGCTGCGGTTTCTCCTCCAAAAAACGGCGAAAAATCCCAAGGAAAGGCCGGGAAACTGGCGAGCACGGCAATAACGACTCGAAGGGAACAGCGTTGGGTTTTGAAAGTGGTTCATCACGACAAGACCTCCATTTCGCCATCGAGAAAACTGCTCGCGCATAGACGCGCATACACTCCACCGAGCGCGAGAAGAACGTCGTGCCTGCCGCGCTCGACGATGCGACCGCGTTCGAGCACGAGGATTTGATCCGCATGGCGAACGGTGCTCAACCGGTGTGCGATGACGAATGAAGTGCGGCGTTGCATGAGACGATCGAGCGCCTGCTGGATGAGACGCTCGGTTTCAGTATCCACGGATGACGTGGCTTCGTCGAGAATGAGGATGGGCGGATCCTTCAGGAGCGCGCGGGCGATGGAGACGCGCTGTTTTTCGCCGACGCTGAGTTTCACGCCGCGCTCGCCGACCACTGTATCCATGCGGTTCGGCAGCCGTTCGACGAACTCACGCGCGTTCGCATCCGAGAGCGCCCGCCACTGTTCATCGTCGCTCGCGGAGGGACGGCCGAGGCGGAGGTTGTCGCGCACGGTGCCGTTAAAAAGAAAACTCTCCTGCGTGACCATCCCCACCGCCGAACGCAGCGCGGCCTTCGGCAAATCGCGGAGCGGCGTGCCGTCCACGCAGATTTCCCCATCGTCGTATTCGTAAAAACGCGTGAGCATATTCACGAGCGTCGTCTTCCCGGCGCCGGTGGGGCCGACCAGCGCCACGGTCTCGCCGGGTCGTGCGTGCAGCGTGATGTGACGCAGCGTGGGCACGTCGTCGCCGTAGGAAAAAGACACATCTTCGAACTGCACATCGCCTTTCACAGAGACTGGAAGATCGTGCTCCACTTCGCTCGGCTCCGGCTTTTCATCGAGAATCTCGAAGACGCGCTCGCCCGCCGCGCGTCCGCCCTGAATGAGTTGATTGAGCGAATGTAACTTGCCGATGGGTTCGTAAAGCAGCGCGACGAGAAACAGCAGCCCCGCCAGTTCGCCGTGCGTGAGATGCCCCGCGAGCACTTCGCCACCGCCGAAGCCAAGCATCAGCACGCCACCGATTGCGCCGAGGAAATTCATCGAGGGACTGTAAATCGCCCACACGCGCATGATGCGCAAAGCAGCATCGCGGAGCGCGCCGCTCACGCCGTCGAAACGCGCGTGCTCCTCCGTTTCGCGAACGTAGGTTTTGATTTGCCGGATGCCAGCGAGATTATCGTGCAGCAGGGAATTCATCGTTGACGAAGCCTTGCGCTGAATCCGGTAGCGGCGCGGCGCGGTGAGTGTGTAGGTGAGCGCACCTGCGATGAGAAACGGCACCGGCAGCAACGCGAACCACGCAAGCTTGGTGCTGCATAAAAAGAGCGCGACGATTGCGAGGATGATTTGCAGCACGGCAACCACGCCCTGCTCGATGCCGTCAATCAACATGCGCTCCACCGCCGTCACGTCTTCGAGCAATCGCGTCATGATATCGCCCGTCGCGCGATCATCGAACCACCGCAAAGGCAGTCGCTGGATGTGCGAATAAAGATCGCTGCGCAGATCGAAAATCACGCGCTGCTCGAACGTGTTGTTCAAAATGATCCGCCATGCGTTGAAACCGTCGCGCCCGAGATACGCGGCCCCGGCGATGGCCACGAGCGTCCACAGCCGCTCACCGCGCCCGGCGATGATGTCGTCCATCACTAGCTGCGTGATTTTCGGAAAAACAAACGCCATCAACGTGGAGAAAATCGCGCACGCGAGCGTCCCCGCCGCCATCCCGGGATAGCGGCGCAAGTAGGCAAAAACGCGAATGACAGTGCGCATGGCCACATCTTTGTTGGCTCAGCGCGCAATCGGCGAGCGAGAAAGCAAGCTGGCTTCGCGCGCACGCTGCGATATGCTGCGCCGCACATTACTACAATTGGCACGTCGCTCATTTAAAAAGTCCAGTCGTCGAAAAAAGAACAGCCCGCGCCGGCATATCCGCTGGCGGAGGATTTTTCTGCGCCTCTTCTTGTGGGGCGCACTGGTGTTTTCCATCGTGATTGGCGTGTATTTTTTCCGCGCCTCGCGGTTCGACATGAAGGGCGTGGAGGTGATGAAGGAACGCTCGACGGTCTATGACATGGATGGAAAAATCTGGGGGCGTCTGCAGGGGGAAAACAGACTGCCGGTGAAGTCCGATGAAGTGTCGAAGTTTTTCGTCGCATCGCTGCTGGCGCGGGAGGATACGCGATTTTTTTCACATCCCGGAGTGGATCCAAAGGGCCTGCTGCGCGCAGTAGTGCGGACTGCGCAGGGCCAGCAGCAGGGCGGAAGCACGCTGACGCAGCAGCTCGCGCGGAACAGCTATGATTCGCTCGGACAGCGGAAGAGTTTTGATAGAAAATTACTGGAGGTGTTCGTGGCCCTGCGGATCGAGCGGGCGTATTCCAAGGGGCAGATTCTCGAACACTACATGAACCGTATTTACTTCGGCAGCGGCGTGTATGGGATCGAGATGGCGAGCAAGGTGTATTTTGGAAAAGGCGCTGCGGATCTGTCGCTCGGCGAAGCGGCGATGATCGCGGGCATCATCCGCGCGCCCACGAAGGCGTCGCCTTTCACCAATTCCAAGCGCGCGACGGCGGAGCGGGACATGGTGCTCGACAGACTGCTGACGACTGACTGCGCGTGGATACTTGGAAAATACGGCATCACCGCGCAGCAAATCGAAGCCGCGCGAAAGCAGACGCTGAAATTCGCCGCGAAAAAGACGATCTCCACGCAGGAGAATTATGCGATGGATATGATCCTGCGCGAACTGGACACGCTGCTGGATGATGATCAGCAGGATCAGGGCGGCCTGCGCATTTATACGACGATCGATCCTTCGCTCCAAGAGGAAGCACAGAAAGCACTCGACCGCACGCTCACGAAGGTGGAGCAGCGCGCAAACTATCCGCATCCCAAGAAGGCGGATTTTTCCGACGAAGAGCGCAAGGCGGAGTTGCCGACGGATTATTTGCAGGGCGCGGTGGTGGCCGTGGACAATCGCAGCGGCGGAATCCGTGCGCTGGTCGGCGGGCGCGATTACCGCGAGAGCAAATTCAACCGCGCCATCGAAGCGCACCGGACGGTCGGCTCGACGTTCAAGCCGTTCGTTTATGCGGCGGCGTTTGCGAAGGGGATGTCGCCCGACGAGGAAATCAGCGACGGGCCGATCCAGCATGGAGAAATCGCCGGAGCGCCGGGATGGAGGCCCGAGAACAGCGACGATAAATTCAACGGCGGACTCCCGGCTGAGGAAGGACTGATTCGCTCGCGTAATACGATGACTGTGCGCGTGGGAAATCGTGCGGGCATTGAAAATGTCGCCAAACTCGCGTTGCAGGCGGGACTCCCCGAGATACCGCAGAACCCGCAAAGCTACATCGGCAATTTCGGCGCGACGCCGAAGGAAGTGGCACTGGCCTACACCGTCCTCGCCAATGGCGGCGTGCGCAGGCAGGGCTACCTCATCGAGCGGATTGATAACGCGGACGGCGAGGTGATTTACCGCGCGGGTCACATCAGCATGAAGGCGATGGATCCGGCGGTGTGTGCGACCACGACGGAAGTCCTCACAAAAGTTTTCGATCACGGAACCGCCGCGAGCGCGAAGGCGCTGGGCTGGAATAAAACCGCCGCCGGAAAAACCGGCACCACCGACGACTACCACGACGCGTGGTTCGCAGGCTACACTACGAGCCTCACCTGCTCGGTGTGGGTCGGCCTCGACAAGCCCGCCACCATCGTGCCGAAAGGCTACGGTGCCGCGCTCGCGCTGCCGGTGTGGGTGGATGTGATGAAGCGCGCATCCGCCGACAAATATCCCGCGAATTCCTTCCGTGGCGACCGCTCGAAGCCGGATGCCACGGCCTCTTCACCGCCCGACAACAGCGAACTGCAGAAGTCCGAACCGAAGAATAGCGGCGGCGTTTTACGTTCGTTTCGGAAGTTTTTCAGCGGCGAATGAACCGGCCCAATCGCTCATCTGCCGAATTTCGACGCCAAACAAATGTTACATTTTCCAAACAGACCTGTTGATTTTTTCCACAGTCGCGAACAGAACATGACCTCTTAAAGTAACCCTGCCCACCAATTTTTTCCGATATAGTGAGTAATCGTCTCGATAGATTTGAAATGAAGTTTGTCATCAGCGCCGCGCAACGCGAGGCACTGATGGAAAAACTTGGGCCTCATTTACGTGCCGATGCGAATGCAGACGAGACGGCCTACTACCCGATTATCTCACTTTATTACGACACCCCTGAACGCGACTGCTACTGGGACAAGGCACGTGGACTCAGCAACCGGCGCAAATTCCGCATTCGGGTTTACGGCAGTCTCGATGGGAAGCTGCCACCTACCACTTTTCTTGAAATTAAACACAAAGCCGACGGCCGCGGAGTGAAGCGCCGTGCGAGAATACCTCTCGATGAGGCTCTGCGGGTAGGGGAAGGAAAATGGCCGAACGTCGAACTTGATTATGCGAGTAAACGTGTCGTCGAGGAAATAGTGAATGACCTTGTCATTTGCCGCGGCTTCGCTCCCACAGTATTGATGCGCTACGACCGCAGAGCCTACGCGGCAATTGATACGGAATCCGACCTCCGAATTACTTACGATACCGGCATTTTCTACCGACTCGATAATCTTATTCCCGTTCCGGATGACCGCCGCTTCGATCCGAAAAGCCGACTGCATTCCGAGGACACATCAGTGTTAGAAGTAAAAGTCAGCGGCAACGTCCCCTATTGGCTGAGCCGAATGATCGGTGAAACCGGCTGCTTGCTGGCGAGTCATTCAAAATACTCGATAGCCCTCGAACGCAGCGACCCTGTGCTCAGGAAAATGCTGGCACCTTCTTATCGTGCGAAACTTCCCCCGCTGGCCGTTACAAAGGAAATTGCTCCCGATACCGGTCGTGATTTTTATTCGCAAATCCCCATGCTCGTTCCTGCCCACTGCTAAGACAATTTTTCGAAACTAAAACCAACCTATGATTCATTTAAACGCCCTCGCCAATGTCGCCCCTACTGACATACCCGATCCTGATGAGTTGGGCCCGCTATTGAGCTTCTTAAACCAATTTGGATTTCTGCAACCTATTGTGGATTTCTTCCACACCACTCTGAATTTTAAAGCCGAACAGCCCGGCCTGCCGGAAATTTTCTTCGCGACCATTCTCTCGTTCGGCCTCATGTCCCTCATTGCAGCCGTCTATAAGGCCACATTCCGCGGCCCAAAACTTTCCCAGGATTACGTTCACACGCTGATCATTTTGGGCACCGTCGTCACCATGATCGTGATGGTGGTTCGCGGAGGTAGCAGTCAAAAAGCTCAGGCAACCGCATTCGGCATGTTTGCAGCGTTTTCGATTATTCGCTTCCGCGTGACTCTCTCCGAGGCTCGTGATATCAGCTTTATTTTTCTCGCTATGGCCGCCGGTCTGGCCGTAGGTGCCCGTCAATATGGGCTCGCGATGGCAACCACCCTCCTTATCTCAGCCATCATATACGGTTTCTCTCGCGCCAACTGGTTCGCACCAAACCGGGCCAGTCACAACCTTCGGATTCGTGTCACAAATGACATCAACTTCGACTTTGCATTTAAGGAAACATTCACCAAGTTCTTGGAAATGTATGATCTGATCTCAGTCGAATCCATTCAGGCCGGTATGATGACCGAACTCCGCTACACCATCAGCCTCAAGCCGGAATACAGCCCCGGTGAACTCGTCTCCGCGATCCAGCAAATCAACGGCAATAACCGCGTTTATCTCACCTCCACCTCGCCCAACCGCACATTGAGTGACGACTAGCAGGCAGCCAAAAATCTTCATGCAATCCAAATCCACTCAATCACGCCACCAAGGGTTCACCCTCATGGAAATGTTGGTCGTTATTGCGATCATCACTGTGCTTGCAGCGATAGCCTATCCCATCATCGTGCGGATGCGTGCCAACGCGAATAAAATGACGGCACTCAATCGCATGAAGCAGCTTGCTGCGGCCGTCCACACCTACACTGCTGAAAACTCTGGCGTGATTCCCGCTGAAGATGCACCCGGCAAGGAACTCGGTTGGGCAAGCTTCGCCGCAGCCAACACTGAGAAAGCCTGGTATAATGCCATACCACACCAACTGAGGGAAAAATCCGTGGCGGACTTCTACCAAGAGAGGAGGACAGCGGATTTCTACACCCATCAAAACATCCTCTACCTTCCTGGTGCTCAGTATCCGATGAAGCAAATCAAAAACCAACCGCTCTTTGCCATAGCTATGAACACGAAGCTCCATCATAGAGCACGCGGACCCAATAACGTAAAAACTTTTACCGGCCTCAAGGCTGATATGAACATCAGCACAGTCCAACTTCCATCCCGGACAGTGCTATTCCTAGAAAGAGGACTTCCCGGTGAATTGAGAGCGCATCCCGCCATCTCGAAGACTGACTACAGCGGCAGTTGCAAAGCAAACGCACAAGCCTTTGTCGCGCGCTACACCAACAAAGGCATCCTCGTTTTTTTTGACGGCCACGCAGAGGAGGTTTCCGGAAAAGATCTGCTCACCACGTCTGGCACAATCATCTGGGACGCAACACTGTCTTCAACCAACCCATCAGCCATTTTCTGGACTCCGGATCCCACTGAAGATCCAAACCCCGGCATATAGTCGTCATTTCGCATCCAGAAAAATACGCAACGGCATGAGCGTGTGCTTCGTCGCACCACCGCTGTCGGCAATGAGCAGCAAACTCCGCCAGCCGCCAGCCAGCTTCGGCCCCAGCGTGATTCCTTCGTAGTTCGTCGTGAATGTGCTCTTCTCAAACAGCAGCGTCTTTTTCACCGGCGTGAAAACAGCGCCTTCGAGCTTTTGAATTGCTGAAGTGTCGGTCGCGCCGATGAAGTCCACCTGGAAAATCTTCGCCATCAGCCCGTGCGAAGTCAGCACGCGCTCCAGTGCCAGCAACCCACCGTCCGGAAGCGCAAGTAAGTCGCTCACGCCGGTAACGGCCTCCAGCGCACCCGCCGGGCCGGGCTCTGTGCGGTAGGCAAACTGGGCTACAGCGCGGAAGCTCGCATCGAATTTTTGCAGCCGCACCACAGTTCCCTCACCCCTTCCGCTCGGACGCCCGTCGCCTTCGAGCGCGCCCTCGTTCGCAGTCCACAACGCGCCTGCTCCAAAAGACAGCGATTCCAGACTCTTGTTCGTGCGTGCGCGCTTGAAAACATCCGGCACCGCGACAGCGAAAGTCGCATCGCCCCGCATATCGAAGCCGACAATGCCATTGCCTCCCTCCGCGCTGATGTAGATGCGCTTCAACTCCGGCAAATACGCAATGCCCTCGAAGTCATTGAACTTCGTCTTCACAGAAATCCTCTCGCCAAATTTGCCGTCCAACAGCTGTCCCGTGTTGGGATCAATCCGCAGATTCAATGGGTAAATCGCGCTCTGTTTGTCCGAAACGGTCATAAAGTTTTCGCCGCCGAGCCATGTGATGCCGCTGAAATCCGTGGCCTTATCGTAGTCAATAGTCAGCGAAGACTGCCCCGTAACGGACTCGATTTTTGTCCCGGCAAGCGTAACGCCAGCGAACAGTAGGATGAACAAATACGCCCTGATCATGAAATCCATCGGGCAAGTTCCGTCTTTGCTGCCTCGGTGAGATTCAAACGAAAAGCATCGTCCGGCACGATGCGCAATGGCTTTTCCCCGCCGATGAAACGCAACTCGATGCGCCGTGTGCCGGGGTTGCGGGCGATGATGTCGCGGATGGTGATCAAGTCACTCACGGTAGCCTTCGCGCGATCGAGCTTCAGGATGATCGGCTTCGCGTCCAGCTTCGTCAGCGGCTCGATCTTGTCCGCAGTCACGCGCGGGCCTTCCTCGCGCAAATCAAGCCTGCCGCTGAGTGCGATGACTTTGCCCGCTTCCAGATGCTTTTGAAATTTGGTGAATGCCTCGCTCCACACCATCACTTCGAGTTGGTCGGTGAGGTCTTCGAGGATGACGATGGCGAAGGGCTTGCCGTCCTTTTTGGTGAACTTTCTATCCACCGACGCAAGCTGGCCGGCGATGGTCACGTTGCTCTTCGTCTCCTGCTCGGAAAGTTTTGCGATGGGCGTGTATTTCGATTTTTCCAACTCTCCACGATATTCATCGAGCGGGTGACCGGTGACGTAAAAGCCGAGCAGTTCTTTTTCAAAAGCGAGTTTCTCCGACTGCGACCACGGCGGCACGACGATGCTCGCGCGCTTCGCTGGCGTCGGCGCGCTGCCGGACATCATATCACCGAAAAGCGAAACCTGTCCTGCAGCTTTGTCTCGCTGCGAACTGGCGGCGGCGGCCATCGCGGCTTCGACTTCGGCGAAGAGTTGCGCGCGATCCGTTTGTGTAAAATCAAACGCACCGCATTTCACCAGACTCTCAACGACTTTGCGGTTGATCTTCTTCGAGTCCACACGAGCGCAGAAATCCTCGATGGATTTGAAAATGCCGCCGCTTTCGCGCTCGGCAATCGCCGCCTGCATCGCAAGTCCGCCAACGTTTTTGATCGCCGCAAGCCCGTAGCGAATTGCGCCGATACGCGGCTTCGGCTCCGCAGGAACTTTGCTGACGGTTTCCGCAGCAACGCTCTTCTTACTGGCGGCGGGGAGATCGTCGAAGTTCACATCCGGCTCAATGTCTTCGATGGACGCATCCTCCGGCTTCTTCTGCCTGCGCAATTCCTTCAGCGCCGCGACGCCCTCGGCACTGACTTCGGCGGGCTCGAATTTCAGCCCGGAATAATTGATGTCCGGCGCGAGCAGTTTAATCCCGAGCCGTTCGCACTCCGTCACGAAGATGCTGATTTTGTCCATGTTCGCGACTTCGTTGCTCATCACGGCGGACATGAACTCGACCGGGTAGTTCGCCTTCAAATACGCAGTCTGGTAACTCACCCACGCATACGCCGCCGAATGCGAGCGGTTGAAACCGTAGCCTGCGAATTTCTCCAGCGTGTCGAAAATCTCGTTCGCCTTTTCCTCCTTGATGCCGTGAAGCTTCGCGCAGCCTTCGCAGAATTTGATGCGCTCCTTCGCCATCTTTTCCTTGTCCTTCTTGCCCATCGCACGGCGCAACAAATCTGCGCCGCCGAGCGTGTAGCCTGCGAGAATCTGCGCGGCCTGCATGACCTGCTCCTGATAAATCATCACGCCGTAAGTCTCGCGCGTCATCTCATTCAGCAACTCGTGCGGCGCTTTCACCTTCGCCTTTCCGCGCTTGCGCTTGATGTAGTCGCCGATGAGTTCCATCGGGCCGGGACGATAGAGCGCAAGGATCGCGTTGATGTCCTCGATGTCGGAAATGGCGAACTGTTTGCAGACGCCGACCATGCCGCCGGATTCGAGTTGGAACACCGCAACCGTCTCGCCGCGATTCAGCATGTCGAAGACCGGCTGATCGTTCAGCGGTATCGTGTCTATGTTGAAATCCGGCGTGTGCTTGCGGATGAGCACCACCGCGTCGGTGATGACGGTAAGCGTCTTCAGCCCGAGGAAGTCGCACTTCAACATTCCCACCTCCGTGAGCGCCCCCATCTCGTATTGGCTCACGATGCTGCCGTCGTTCGCGCGCGAGAGCGGAATGTAGTCGCTCAAGTCGCGGTCGCCGATCACCACACCGGCGGCATGGACGCCCGTTCCGCGTGTGATTCCTTCGAGCTTCACCGCGGCGTCCCAAAGTTGCTTGGTCGCCTGCTCGCTTTTCACCGCCGCAGCCAGCTCGGGATTTTTGTCAATCGCACCGGCGGTGTGCTCCATCTCGCCCGTGTCCTTGTTCTTTTTGTCGAAGCCCGCGAGCGTGATGCCCAGTTCGTTCGGGATCATTTTTGCGATGCGATCCGCGTCGTTGTAGCTCCAGCCCAGCACACGGGCCACGTCGCGCACGACCGACTTCGCGCCGAGCGTGCCGAAGGTGATGATCTGCGAAACGGCCCGCTCACCGTATTTCTGCCGCACGTATTCGATGACCTCGCTGCGGCGGTTCACGCAAAAATCCACGTCAATATCGGGCGGCGACACACGCTCTGGATTCAGGAAGCGCTCGAAGAGCAGTTTGAATTTAATCGGATCAATGTCCGTGATTCCCATCGCGTAGGCCACGATGGAGCCTGCCGCCGAACCGCGACCGGGGCCGACGGGAATGCCCTGCTTCTTCGCCCAGTCAATGAAGTCCCAGACGATGAGGAAATAGTTGATGAACCCCGCCTTCTCCAGCACGCGAAACTCCAACTCGTATCGGCTGCGCACGATCTCGCTGTCCGCATCCGCGCCGTAGCGACGCCGCAGACCGGCCTCCGTAATCTCGCGCAGATATTCGTTCTGAGTCTTTCCCTTCGGCGGCGCGTAGCTGGGATATTTTGGCGACGTATCCAGCTCAAAGCCGCACCGCTCCGCGATGGCGAGCGTGTTGTCGCACGCATCGGGGTGACTGCTCCACAGCGCGCGCATTTCCTCGGGCGTTTTGAAATACACCTCGGGCACGTAGTGCATCCGCCGTTCGTCCGTGACGTTCACACCCGTGCCGATGCAGATGAGCACGTCGTGCGCGTCGTGGTCGTCGCGGTTGAGAAAATGCACGTCGTTCGTCGCGACCATCCCGACACCGAGTTCGCGGGCGATCTTCGGCAGTGCGCGATTCACTTTGATCTGCTGCTCGATGCCGTGGTCGCACATCTCGATGAAATAATTCTCCGGCCCGAGGATGTCGCGATACGCCGCGCCCAGCTCCATCGCCTTCTTCAAATTATCCTCCGCATGAATCGCGTAGGGCACCTCGCCTTTCAGACATCCGCTCAGGCCGATCAGCCCCTTCGCGTGCGCGGCGAGCAGTTCCTTGTCTATCCTCGGCTTGTAGTAAAAACCATCGAGGTGCGCGATGGAGACGAGCTTGATGAGGTTTTTGTAGCCGTCCTCGTTTTGCGCCAGCAGCGTGAAATGAAAGTTCCCTTCCTGCTTCGTCACCGCCGATTTCCTCAAATGCGAATCCGGCGCCACATACACCTCGCAGCCGATGATCGGTTTAATTCCCTGCTTTTTGCACTCCTGGTAAAACTCCACCGCCCCGAACATCACGCCGTGATCCGTGATCGCCAGCGCGGGCATCCCGAGCTTCGACGCCTTCTTCACCGCCGCGCCGACGCGGCACGCGCCGTCGAGCGTGGAGTATTCCGTGTGGCAGTGGAGATGGACAAAACTATCGGGCATAAAAGAGACATCACGCCCGAGCGCTCGCGGCGTCAACGCAAACGTCGCACTCTACTGCTTATCCACGCTGTATTTTCCGGGGCCGATGAAAATGAGCGCGAAGAAAACGATGCCCAACTCCCATGCGTGCGAAGCCTCCCGCAGCGCGCCGGAGAATGTTTTTTCCATCAACCACATGTGCAGTCCCACCATTCCCATCGTAAAGGCCACCATCAAACAAGCCGGACGAAATGCGACACCGATCATGATGAGCACCAGCCCCAGCGTCTCCGCCATCGTCGCCATGAAGCCCCAGTATGTGGGCCAGAAATTAATACCCACGTGCTTCATCGCGCCGCCGATGGCGTGCCACATCTCCGTGCCTCCCGTGAGCTTCGCCCAGCCATGCGCCCACAAAAAGAATCCACCCAGCGCGAGGCGGAGAAAGAGGAGACCGGCGTCACGATTGCGAGAGAGGAATGACCACATGGCGCGGAGACTAAGCGTGCCGCCATGCACTCGGCAAGAATTGCGAACGTCCGCTTTTCCTCACCACAACGACGCCGCCCACGTCCAAAACCCAATCCGCCACAGCGCCACCACCGCTGCGAAACCGAGAATCAACCCGTCGAACCACCGCTGCGAGACGTGCGCGAGCAGCCAGCGCCCGAGGAACAGCCCGCCCACAATCGCCGGAATCAGCGCGAAATTAAACAAGAGCGTATCCGTGCGAATCAGCCCCAGCCACGCGCTGAACGGCAGCTTGTAGAAATTCAGGATCAAAAAGAACCACGCACTCGTCCCCGTGAGTTGATACTTCGGCAAGCCCACCGCGAGGAAATACAGCCCCATCACCGGCCCCGCCGCATTCGCCATCATCGTCGTCACCCCCGCCAGCAATCCCATCGCCGCCGCGAACGGCCACGAATGCGGCACGTGCTCAAACGCCCCCGGCTTCCACATCCGCCAAAGTTGCAGCACCACGAGCACAAACACCGTCCACCCGATGAACGGACGATACGCCCACTCCGGCACCACCGACTTCATCAGCCACGTCCCCAGCGCCACGCCCACACACGCGATGGGCAGCGTCCGCCACACATGACGCCACACCGCGTGCCGCTTAAAAGCGATCACCGCCCCGATATCCCCGATGCACAACATCGGCAACAACACCCCCGTCGAAACCTTGTCGCCAAACAGCGCCGCCATCGCCAGCACCGGCACGAGCGTCACCCCCACAAACCCGCTCTTGGACATCCCCACGCCCAACCCCGCCACGACGGCGAGCAACCATTGGAAAAGCGTGAAGTGCGGCATGAGCCACGCACCCCTAGCGGGCCGGCGCCCATTCTTCCAGAGCGGAAAAGCAGACTGCAAGAAAAAGGAAACCAAGTAGTCCTTTCATCCATCCAAGCGCTGAGACCAGCGCACTAAATTGGGCCGTGCCCCGCACTGCGGGCGCGGCCCAATTCGTATCCACGCAAGCCCGGCCGCACCGGCCTACTCGCCGAAGACCGTCACCGGGAGCACGTCGCTGAACTGGCCGAACTGCGAGTTGCCGTCGCGGAAGATCGCCTTGAACTTCCACACCGCGCTGTGGCCCGGCGCGGGCAGCGCGTGCCCGCAGAGCAGGCGCGAGCGGAGCGCCACCTGCACCATGGCGAAGGTGCCCGTGCCGAAGTCCCCCCACAATTCCCAGGATCGAAATGGGGAGATCTTCACGCGCAGTTCCGGCGCGCCGCCGGTGATGATTTTTGCCGTGAGTTTGGGCCTCGTCGTCGCGGGGTCGGGAGCCGGGACGGCGGGGCCTTCGATGCCGAGCAGTTCGCCATCGGCCACGTCGTAGGCGGGGCTGCGTTTCATCTGCGCGGCGATGCGGGCCACGGTCACGTCCAGCCCGCAGGCGATGTCGAGCGTCGCGCCGCCGCTGGTGGTGGGCGGGGCGGGCAGCGCGGGGTTTGCCGGGAGCACAAGGGTGGTCGTCGGCGGCAGGGAAAACATCCCGTCGCGCTTTTCGGTGATGGACTGTGACCAGGCGTCCGCCACCGTTTTGAGTTCGATGAGATAGCCAAGCACCCGTTCCGCCTTTTGCAGATAAGTCATGTCCGCACTGGCGAGGCTGTATTTGGTGATGAGCGCCGGGGTGATGGTCACATTCCAGTGGATGAGCCAGTCGCGTTTCCCCTCCGCATCCGGAGGCCAGAAGTAAGCTTGTTTCGCATTCATGCTGGGTGTTTTCTTTGGAGTTTCGTGTGAGTGCTCTATTTATGGAGTGTGTTACGGGAAAAATCTCCCAAACACTGGAAAAAATACGCACCCCGCCGCACCAATCTTTCGCGTCGGCAGCAAATTTTTCGGCAGGAAAAACCTCCTCACGCTCCAAATTCCCATTTGTTCGCGCAACGGGATTCCCGACTCGCGCGAAACACTCAACAACTTGCGCCAATCAATCCCCAACCCTCGCGAAAGAATAATTATTTGGTGCGAGATTATCATTATTTGGTGCGTAATTATTATTCTCTGGCACGTAATTATCATTATTTGGCACGCATTTGTCATTCTTTGGCGCGTAATTATCATTCTTTTGCACCAATGTTTGATTATTTGCCACCAAATCTTTAAAAATTCGCACCCTTTTATAATAATCTGGCACCAGTGAATGATTATCTCGCACAAAATAATGATTATCTCGCACAAAATAATGATTATTTCGCACCAAATTATGATAATTTGGCGCGTTATAATGACTTTTTCGCGCCAGTGAATCCCAATTTTCACCACCTCAACAGAGAAGATACCTCTCCCCGACAGGAGAAGCACCCTGTTTCTCAGAGAAATCCCCAAATCCACCCCCAAAGCCGCCCACTTTCCCCCGCCGATTGCGACTGCCGAGGGAATTCCATCATCCTGCTAAACAGGGGCCATCGTCTGCCGCACCCTGGCGGCTCAGTGATTGAACAAAAACTCGCGGCTGCTGAGGAGGGCCCAGAGGGTGTCCTCGACGACGAGGCGCTGTTCGTCTTTTGCGGCGGCGAGGGAGTTTTGCACGGCTTGGATTTCGGCGGGGGACGGGACGCGGGCGAGGGTGGCGAGGGTCGCGTCTTCGAGCCACTGGGCGGCGGTTTTTTTGGCGGCGAGGACTTTGGTGATGAAGCCGTCGTTGGCGCGGAGTTTGGCGTTGAGGGTGTCGCCGTTGGCGATGTGGAGGGCTTGGGCGACGTTCGACTCGGTGGTGCGCTCGCATTCGCACGTCAGCTCGCGGGCGGGGCGGCCAAATGTTTTGGTGAAGTAGTTGTTGGTGTTGGCGTCGGGGAGCTGGAGGGCGCGCCAACCGAGGGGGAACGGCGTTTGATTGTCGCCCTCGACGGTGACGTCGCGCGTGGTGAAAGGCGTGGGCACTTCGGTGACTTGCGCGATGGCGTCGTGGAGCACTTCGGCCATGAGGCGGCGCGGGTAGTAGTGGGAATAGAAGCGCGTTTCGTCCTTGTTGCCCGGCAGCGGGGCGCTGGTGCGCTGGTAGGTTTCGCTTTGCAAAATCTCGCGCATGAGCGCGCGGAGATCGTAGTGGTGTTCGCGCAGCCATGTCGCGGCGGCGGTGAAGAGTTGCTCGTTGCTGGCGGGGTTCGTCTCGCGGATGTCGTCCACGGCTTCGACGAGTCCGACGCCGAAGAAATTTGCCCACACGCGGTTGGTGATGGCGCGGGCGAAGTAGGGATTTTCGGGAGCAGTGAGCCATTTCACCAGCGCCTCGCGGCGGTCGCCGGCGGCATCGAGCGCGACGGGCTGCCCGCCGAGCGGGCGCGGCTGCTGGGGCTTACCGGTGAGGGGCTGGACGAGGTCGCCATCATCGGCGGCGAAGACGATGCGCTCTTCGCCCTTGCCATTTTTAATACGGACACGGGCGAACAAATTGGCGTAGCCGAAGTAGTCGTTGTTCGTCCACTTTTCCATCGGGTGGTTGTGGCATTTCGCGCACACGGTGGAGATGCCGAGGAAGGTGACGGAGGTTTTTTCCGACACGTCGCGCGGGTCGGGCGTGATGACGAAATAATTCGCCGCGCCGTTGTCGAGCGAGCTGCCCTGCGCGGTGAGGAGCTTCGTGGCGAAGTCGTCCCAGTGTGTATTCGACGCGACCTGATCGCGCACCCAGCGGTAGTAGGACCACATCGTCGGCAAAGGCAGTTTGCGCTTCGTGACAAGCAGGAGGTCGCTCCATTTGTATGTCCAGTAATCCACGAACTCCTGCCTCACGAGCAGCGCTTCGATGAGCCGGTCGCGTTTGTCGGCGCTCTTATCCGCTAGGAAATCGCGCACCTCATTTGCAGTCGGCAGCACGCCGATGGTGTCGAGGAATACGCGGCGGACAAATTCGCCATCGGAGCTTCGCGGTGAAGGCGGGAGATTCAGCTCGCGCAATTTCGCCAGCACTTGATCATCAATCCAGTTCCTGCGCGGCGCCTGCGTCCACGTGCTCTCTGCGATTTGATTTTCAAACGGAACGCTCGCCGTGCCGAACGCGACCTTTTGCAAATACCAGACCGTCACCGCGCTCTCGCCGTGGCCGACCACCGTGGCGAGGCCCGCGTCGTCCACGTTGAGCACGGTCTGATTCGCCGCCGTGTATTTCGCCCAGCGCGTCACGTCCTCGCTGTGTCCGTCGGAAAAATGCGCTCGCACGGTGAACTGCTTCTTTTCACCCGGCGCGAGGCGCACCTGCGCGGGCTGCACTTCGATTCGCTCGATGCGCGCATCTTCCGCACGCGGCCCCGGCGCGCCATCGGCGATCCAATCCACGAGCGTGCGCCACTCCGGAGAATTCACTTTGAACCGCTCGCCGCCCTTGTGCGGCACGGCGCTCGTCGCCTTCAGCAGGATGAGCGATTTCGCAGGCTCGCTCGGATTCACCCGCCGCCCAAACGCACCGCGTGTGAGTGTGAGGAAATCGCCCTCGTCATCGTAGCCGCGCAGCGAGAGCTTCAATCCCCCCTGCCCCGCCGCCGCCCCGTGGCACGCGCCCGTCGAGCATCCCGTCTTCATCAAAATCGGCTGCACGTGATTGCGGAAAGTCACCGTCTCCGCGCTGGCGGAGAGGACAAGGACAAGAAGCAAAACAATCGCTCGCATGGCCCACACTTTCCGCACTTCCGCCAATGAGTGCAAGCAACACATCCGGCGACCGCGCCACCTTCCCCCACTCCATGCACAAGGATGTTCCGCCACGTGAGCTTACCGCTGAGCTATCAAAAGAGCACCAATGACTGAAGCGCATCGCTACTGATCATGACTTAGGCCACGGTT
>CAIYUV010000050.1 GCA_903929475.1 uncultured Spartobacteria bacterium | reverse complement strand
GCAACCTCCAGGAATTTCTGGCTGGCACCAACCCGAACGATCCGAACAGCAAACTCAGCGTGGACATCGCACCCTCGACGATCACCACCGGCTACACGCTGACCTTCACCGCGCAGCCCTACAAATCCTACACCATCCAATACAAGGACACGCTCGGCGCGGCATCGTGGACCACACTACAGACCTACAGCGCCACCCCCGTCCAGCAAACCATCACCTTCACCGACACCACGGCCACAAACTCCAGATTCTACCACATCACCACGCCGTAGGAAATCACGCCATCCACATTTTGACTTCGTTCTTTCTTAAGGGAGTTGGCCGACAAGGATTCGAACCTTGACTAGGTGAGTCAAAGTCACCTGTGCTACCTTTACACCATCGGCCAGTGGGCGCGGGAAAATAGCGGGCGCTTCAGTCAGGGCAAATCCAAAGTGCGGCGAATGTGTTTTTGCTATGCCGTCTCGCTCTTCTCGGCGCGCTTGCGGGCGTTGGCGTCGAGGATCTTTTTGCGGAGACGGATACTCTTCGGTGTGACCTCCACGTATTCGTCGGGCGCGATGTATTCGAGCGAGCGTTCGAGGCTGAGTTTGAGCGCGGGCGGGAGTGCGATTCCTTTGCCGTCGCCTTGCGAGCGCATGTTGGTGAGCTTCTTCGCACGGCAAGGATTCACGGGCATGTCTTCGTTGCGGCTGTTTTCGCCAACGATCATGCCTTCGAATATTTCCTCCTGCGGATCGATGAAAAGACGGCCGCGCTGCTGGATCGTGTCGAGGGCGTAGGCGGTGCTGACTCCATTTTCCATGCTGACGAGCACACCAGTGTTGCGGTTCGGGATTTCACCCTTGTGCGGGCCGTAGCCATGGAAGAGCGCGCTGGTGATGCCGAGTCCCTTCGTCACGTTCACGAGCACGGTCTCGAAGCCGATGAGGCCGCGTGTGGGGATGACTGCGGTCAACTCGACGCTGTGCGGGTGATGCTCCATGTGGGTGATCTCGGCCTTGCGCGTAGCGAGGCTCTGCATGATGTCACCGAGGTATTCGCCCGGTAAATCCACGGTCAGTTCCTCGTAAGGCTCCGTGAGATCTCCTGCCTCGTCGCGTTTGAAAATCACCTCAGGACGTGACACGAGGACTTCAAATCCTTCGCGGCGCATCTGCTCAACGAGGATGGCGATTTGCATTTCGCCACGCGCTTTGATTTCAAAGTGACCGGCAACATCCGTATCGGCGACTTGCAGTGAGACATTCGTGCGGGTCTCGCGGAAGAGGCGCTCGCGAACCTGGCGCGCGGTGAGCAACGTTCCTTCACGTCCGGCGAGCGGGCCGTCGTTGATGCAAATCTTCATGGTGATCGTTGGCGGATCAATGTCCACGAACGGCAGGCGCTCGCGCTCTTCGCTGTCGGTGAGCGTCTCGCCGATGAACACATCCTCGAAGCCCGCGATGCCCACGATGTCGCCGGCTTCCGCCTCCGGGATTTCTATTTTCTTCAATCCTTCGTGTCCGAAGACAGCGGTGACTTTCGCCTTGGAAGTTCGGTTACCCAAATGGAGGCAGACGAGATTGTCGCCGACTTTCACCTTGCCGCTGACGATGCGTCCGTAGGCGAGACGTCCGAGGTATTCGCTGTAGTCGAGGTTCGCGACGACGAATTGAAAAAACGGCTCGGCGCTGATTTTTGGCGGCGGGATTTTATCCACCACCGTCTGATAGAGCGGCTCCATCGTGCTGCTCTCGTCCTTGAGGTCGAGTTTGGCGAAACCCAGCTTCGCGCTCGCATAGACGATGGGGAAATCGAGCTGCTCGTCGTTCGCGTGGAGTTCGAGGAAAAGCTCGAAGACTTGATCCAGCACCTTGTGCGGGTCGGCGTTCTCCCGATCTATTTTATTGATGACCACGATCGGCTTCGCGCCGTTCTCGAGCGCCTTTTTCAAAACAAACTTGGTCTGCGCCTGCGGGCCGTCGTGCGCGTCCACCACGAGCAGCACGCCGTCAATCATCTTCATGATACGCTCCACCTCACCGCCAAAGTCGGCGTGTCCGGGCGTGTCCACGATGTTGATATGGTAGCCGTTCCAGCGAAACGCCGCGTTCTTCGCGCGAATGGTGATGCCCTTTTCGCGCTCGAGGTCCATCGAATCCATGATGCGCTCCTCGGTCGCCTTGGCTTCGTTGGCGCGGAAAGTTCCCGCTTGTTTGAGCAGGCAGTCAACGAGCGTGGTCTTGCCGTGATCAACGTGTGCGATGATGGCGATGTTGCGAATAAGTTGTTGTGACATGAAATAGTTTCTCCCCGGAAAAAGGGCGCGGAATATGGCAGCGTATCCGCACTACGCAAGCGCCGTGACTGCTCATTTTTCAAATTGTCACAATGCAGCCTGATCCCCCTAGAAGCTCCGGACGAGCTTCACCACTTCATCCAGTCGCTCGTTTGCGCCGGTCGCGCTGAGGCGGGGAAATTTTCCGCCAATCAAAATGAAGTCCCTGTTCCGCGTGAGCATGAGCTTGCCGTCCTTCGACTCGATGACGCTGATTTTTCGCGATGCCGCACTGACTTTGATTTCGCTGATCAAAAGGAGATTTTCCACCGCCTGAGGCATCCGTCCGTAGCGGTCGCGCCATTCTTTGCGAACGGCATCGAGCGATTCTCTCGATGCGATTTGGTTCAAACGACGGTATGCGCCGATGCGCGACTGCGTCTCATCGATGAAGGACACGGGGATGAATGCAGGAGCAAATCCTGCGGACTTTTCCTTTCTCGCATACTCAGCCTCGCGTGTGACGATGAAATCCAGACGCACCTCTACTTCGATGCGATGCCGTCCCCGCTCGCCCTTGAGCTTCGCAATCGCCTGACGCAGCAGCGCGCAATAGAGGTCGAAGCCGACGTTCACGATGTGCCCGCTCTGCGCCGTGCCGAGGATGTTTCCCGCACCGCGTATCTCCAAATCGCGCATCGCAATTTTGAATCCCGCGCCGAGTGAGCCGTATTGTTTGATCGCGTTGATGCGCTTGCGCGCCTCGCCTGCCGACATCATGTCGCGCGGCAGCATGAGATACGCATACGCCTTGTGCTGCGCGCGACCGACGCG
>CAIYUV010000049.1 GCA_903929475.1 uncultured Spartobacteria bacterium | reverse complement strand
CTTGGCCCGAGCCCGAAAGCGGAGCAAAATCTATGTCAACGTTTTGTGCGGCAGGCGGAGTGTGGAATGTCTTCACAAACTCCCATACCACCGTCCTCGCCGCGCAAAACGCCTCTATTCAATCGCGGCGTTCGGGATAAATGGGCGCGACCATATTCTTTTGATCGCATGGATTTCGGCGATGACTTTTTCGACGGGCTTCAATTTGTAGCGCGGCGTGAGGAGGATGCTGCTGGCGCAGAATTCACATTTATGCGGACAACCACGGCTGGTCTGCACGGTGATGCGGTTGTATTTTTCCGGATCGAGAAGATCGAAGCGCGGCATGGGGGCCTGACTCAATTCATAGAGCCCGGCGGGTTCACTGCGATAGATGCGCTGGAGGTCGTCGCGTTCAAAGTCGGCGAGGACGCGCGGCCACAGCGGTTCGCCTTCGCCGATGACAATCGCGGAGGCGTGTTCAAGGGCTTCGTCGGGCACGGAGGTGACGTGGAGGCCGCCCATGACAACCGGGATGCCCAACGCGCGGTAGCGGTCGGCGACCGCGTAGGCGTCGAAGATTTGTGCGGAGAGCGAAGTGAGTGCGACCAGATCGAAGTCGTCAGGGAGATCGCCCGCCGCGTGGAGATCCGCGATTTCGTGATACTCGATGTGGAAGGAATCCGGCGTGAGCCCCGCGAGCGTGAGGAGCGAGAGGCTCGGGAGCGAGGCGATGACCTTGCTGCGTTCGATGAAGCCGGGAAGTGTGAGGCCAGCGGCGAGGAGTTCCGAGTTTTGCGCGCGGACTCCACTCATGGCAATGAAGCCGATTCGTTTCTTTTTCATAAGAGTGCTGTGAATGTGACGACGCCTGCGACGAGCAGGCTCACCACGGGGATCGCAAAAAGGTGGCGCGTGCGCGGCCAGTGCGCGGCGAGCAGCGTGCAAACCGGCATAGTGATTCCGCCGACGAGGAAGGCCACAGACGCTATATCGAGCGATGCGGACTGCACCGGGAGCAAACGCGCGGTGACCCAGAATACGAGATTCGCAAAGCCGAGGCCGAAGAAAGAAATGTGGCCGAGACGGTAGAGCCGTCTTTTCCAGCTACCGTAGCCGCCGAGCCATCCCTCGCGGTGAAAACACAATCCCATGATCATTCCGGAGAAGAAGCCGAGGAGTATCCAACCCCATGCAAAAACGAGGTTGTAGTGGAGCAGCGCCGTGTTCATTTCGCCGGAACGATGGCAGCGGGCGCGCAAAAGCGGTAATTGATAAAACCGCGCCGATCATTGAGAAAAGCAATGCGTGAACATTCACCATCTGGAAATTTTCTACTACGTCACGCGCCACGGCGGCATCAGCGAGGCTGTGCGCAAATTTCCCTACGGCATCCAGCAGCCGGCGGTGAGTTCGCAAATCATCCAGCTCGAACGCAGCCTCGGGACGAAACTTTTTCAGCGCCGTCCGTTTGAACTGACGAAGGCGGGCGAGCGGTTGTTCGCATTCATCCAGCCTTTCTTTGGCGACATCGCGAAGGTGGCCGATGAGTTGCAGGGAAAGGCGGCGCGCTTCGTCCGCATCGGCGCATCAGGGCCGGTGCTGCGCTATCACATGCCGGAGGCACTGCGAAAAATCCGCGAGACGATGACAGGGCTCACACTCAATCTCTACGAAGGCTACGAGCAGCAACTCGCGCAGATGTTGAAGAAGGACGAAATAGACTTGGCGGTGACTGTGCTCAACGAATCTTCCACGGCGGGGCTTGGCTCGACGCCGCTCATCACAATCCCGCTCGCGCTGCTCGTGCCGAAATCGAGCCGCATCCGCGATGCCGCCGAGCTGTGGAAACGCGACACGATTGATGAGCCGCTGATCTCGCTGCCCGCGCACGATTCCATCGCGGGTTGCTTCCAGCGCGGCCTGCAAAAACTTAGCGTGGATTGGTCGCCCGCACTTGTCGTCAGCTCGGTGGAATTGATCGAAACCTACGTCGCCGAGGGCTACGGCATCGGCGCGACCATCGCAGTGCCCGGAGTGAAAGTGCCGCCTGGCCTGCGTCGTCTGCCGTTGCCGGACTTTGAACCAATCTCCATCGGGGCGCTTTGGTCAGGCGAAGGCTCGCCGCTCGTGCGCAAACTCATCGCGGCATTTCAGCAATACGCAAAAGGGCTGGCAGCCGAAGTCTGAGCAGCAATTTCTTTTCGGCTAATCACCGCCCGCGTCGCGGGTGATCCCCACTGAGTCGCCGTGGAACGGCCGCTTGTTTGCCCGCCGGGAAGCCCCGGTTTGCCGGCGGAAAACAGGTTGTCCTCCCGGTTGGCTCATCTACCTTTCACCGCGTCGGTCACAAACCTGAACCACCATGAGCGACTCCAAACCCATCACATGGCACGATGACCCGGCTCATTTCCGCCGCACTTCACGGCGCGATTTTCTCTACGCCGGACTCGTCGGCGGACTCGGCCTCACGATGGGCGATTACTTCAAGCTCCGTGCAAACGAGACCGACGTGTTCGAGCCGACTGCGCAATCCATCATCCACATCTTCCTGCCCGGCGGCAGCGCGCATCAGGAAACGTGGGACCCGAAACCGCTCGCGCCCATCGAATATCGCGGCCCGCTCAGCGCGATTGATACTGCGATTCCCGGCGTGAAATTTTCCCAGCATTTGCAGCGCACCGCAAAAATCGCCGACCGCCTCACCATCATCCGCTCGATGACGCACGGTGAGGCTGCGCACGAACGCGGCACGCACAACATGTTCACCGGCTACCGCCCGTCGCCCGCGATTCGTTTCCCGTCCTTCGGCGCAGTCGTCTCGCACGAACTCGGCTCGCGCAACAACCTGCCACCCTACGTCTGCGTCCCCGGCGTGCCGAATGAATTCGCAGGCACCGGCTATCTCAGCAGCGCGCACGGGCCGTTCAGCCTCGGCGGCGATCCCGGCAATACCAACTTCTCTGTGCGCGACCTCAACATGCACAGCGGCATCACGCCCGAGCGCTTCGACCGGCGCCGCAACATCCTCGCCGCGGTGGACGAACATTTCAGCACGCTGGAGAAAAGCGACGCGCTCTCCGCGATGGACAGTTTTTACCAGGCCGCCTACTCGCTCGTCTCGTCGAAGAAAGCCCGCGAGGCATTTCACCTCGCCGCCGAGCCCGACGCCATCCGCGACGCCTACGGCCGCAACGAAGCCGGTCAGCGAATGCTCATCGCCCGCCGCATGGTCGAGGCAGGCGTCCGTTTCGTGAGCCTCACCTACGGCGGATGGGACATGCACGGCGGCATCGCCAACGGCATCACCAAGCAAGTGCCTGCATTCGATCAGGCGTTCGCCGCGCTCATCACCGATCTCGAAAAACGCGGGATGCTCGAAAAAACACTCGTCATGGTTTCGTCCGAGTTCGGTCGTTCGCCGAAGATCAACAAAGACGCGGGACGCGACCATTGGCCGAAAGTTTTCTCCGTCGTCTTCGCCGGAGGCGGCTTCAAAAAAGGATACGTCCATGGCTCGAGCGACCCCACCGGCGCGGAGCCATCGGAAGACCCGCTCACCGTCGAAAACATGGCCAGCACCGTCTATCGCTGCCTCGGCATCAACGCCGACAAACGCCTCATGGCCCCCGGCAACCGCCCCATAGACATCGTGCGCGGCGGCGAAGTCGTGAAAGAACTCCTCGCGTAATAAGATACGCCAAAACGCTTCAAAACCGCCGTCATCAGGAAACCGATGGTTTTGTAGTCGGAAATGCCATTCCGTCAAAAAAAGCACAGTTGCTGCCGTTAGGTTGAGTAGTCGAAAACGGGAGATTCAAACCTAGAAAACCACTTTTAAGAAAATAATACTTGATATCTTTCTTTTTTAATCCCAAGTAAACAAGTCGGCTTTAATGAAACTCTCCAAAAAAGGCGAATACGCACTCCGCGCACTGCTCGATCTCACGATGGCG